>DATBLC010000034.1:0-4566 GCA_036555515.1 Binatia bacterium | reverse complement strand
TTTGCCGAGATAGCTCCGCATGAGCGAGTTGTCTGGATCGAGGCTTACGGCGATCTCGATGTCTCTTCTTCCCTCTTCTAAATCACCGTCGCGGATCTTCGTGAGACCGAGCCCGAGCCGTGGTAGCGGGTCCGCCTGATCGAGCTCGATTGCCCTCTCGAAGGCCTTTGCCGACTCACTCGTGTTGACCTGCGTGAGATAAGCGAATCCCAAGACCGTTTGAGTTCGCGATAAGTTGGTATCTAACGTAACGGCTTTTTGTGCGGCTTGAAGAGCTTCATCCAGTTCCGCAAATGACATGTGTAATTCGGCCAGCCTAGCCCACGCCAACGCGTTCTCTGGACCGACCTGCACGGCTTGTTTGAGGCTGCCGAGTGCCTCCTCTAAATTGAACAGCGCCTGTTGGGCGTAGGAAAGGGCGATCAATGCCGCCGCGGAATTCGGATCAGCGGTGACAGCCCTTTTTGCCAGTTCCAGTGCTGTTTGCTGATCATTCTGGGTCACGGCGATAATCGATCGCAAGGCAAAAGCATCACTGTATGCCGGGTTTAGGGTTAGTGCCCGCTCGATGTCTTGGCTCGCCTCATCGACGCGTCCCACAGCCAGCAGCAGTGAGGCGCGGTAAACGAAAAAGCGCGGCTCGTTGACAGTGTCCGGCACGCCCTTGAGACTTTCGAAGGCAGCCTGGAGATCACCCTTGGTGTAAGCCTCGAGAGAATTTCGCACCATCCCTTGCCAATCCGCTCCGGCCGGAAAATCTTCTCGGCGAAAATGAATGGTCGGCGGGTAGTACAGCGCCCAACGGACGGCGTCCCGAGGTCTAACGATGACTGTGGCCACCGGCGGCTTGCCTTGCTCGGCTAACGCAGATTGGCCGCTGGTAAGCGTAAGCTTGCCAGCTTGATTTGTGGCTAAAACTCTACCTTCGAAGATCAATATAGAAGCTCTGTCATCTTCGACGCGTACCAAGCCTTCCGTTCCTTCCACCCCTGCGTTGACGAACGCGGTAATGATTTCCAAGTTCCGCGGCACGCGGCTGAAAAAATAAAGCGCTCCTCTGAGTAGATCGATAATAGACGTTCTTTCCTCTTTTACTCCGGCGAAGGTGATCGTAGTGTGTTGGTCCAGACGAAGAACCGGCTGGTTGACCAAAGAAACGTCCGCGCGGCTTCGCTCGCCGACTTGAATCCGATCGCCGGCGCAGTAACTGTCGTTCAACCTAGTAGGCTGCCACTGGGGCTGCCCGGCTCGACGGACCTCGACATTCCCCTGCATGGATTGCATTTTGGCCACCGGAGGATCACACGGGGTGGCCGCCGGCGAGGCGTTCGGAGAGAGCAGAATCGCGCTCAAAATTGAGCAAACAACAGCGCTGAGTATTCTTGCCGTACGGTTTAGCTTCCTACCTGCCAAGCTTGCGACAGGAGTAAGCTGGGGTGAGGGTCGCCGGACCCAAGAACCGTGACGGAACCGATCGCGCAGCTGGCTCACGCTTGATGCCGTACGATTGGTTTTCACGGTTCGCATGGCGCGTTACCCCAGGGTACGACGTATAGCACAACTCTGACCAAGATAAATGTTTATTTTTCCTCCATCTGAATTAGGCCGGTCCACGTCCCCTCGGGGGGGTGCTTCAGATACTCTTGGCAAAGCTTTAGATAGAACTCTGATAGACTGTCTTTTCCAAGAAGTTCGAGGCATTGATGGAAGGTCTTTTTTGCCTTCCCCCACCTGCGCTGTCTAAACGAACTAAGCGCGTCCGCAAAGATCGCACAAGCCTGTACCTGTTTCTCCTCAGCTTCTTCGCGGCGGCATAGTAATTCATAGACCACAACCGGGTGGGTTTTTCCTTTCAGTAAGAAGCTTCCCGCCTCTCTGGTCAGAACACTATCCAGCCCGTCCGCGGCTTCGGCGGAAACTAACATCTGCGTGCCGAGGTATTTATTCAAGCCGTCCATTCTCGATGCCGTATTGACCGTGTCGCCGGTTACGCCATATTCGTAATGTTCCCCGGCGCCGATGTTGCCGAGAAATATCTCTCCGGCATGAAGGCCAATGCGCGTCGGCAACTGCGGCCCCTGCATTCGCCGGTTGAAGTCCTGCACCGCCTTGGCGAGGTCCAGGGCGGCATTGCAGGCCTGCTGCCGCAGTTTGACTTCGGGTTGCGCGGCCTTCCAAATGGCCAAGATCGAATCGCCTTTGAGGTCAATCACGAACCCGCCGTTGTCGTGGATCGGCGCGAATGTCGCCTCAAAATATCTATGCATGACCTCGCGTAACTCCCGTGGCTCGAACCGTTCCGAGAAAGAGGTATAGCCGGCAGCGTCCGCGAACAAGCAAACGCCATAAACTGTCTCGCCGCCGCGTCTCATATCGATTCGGTTCCGTGCCAACTGGTTCACTACTTCAGTCGGCACATAGTAGCTAAGCGCGTTGCGAATGTTTTGCCGCTCTCTGTTGGTCTCAAAGTAGTTCAGCAAGACCGCGCCAAAGAATCCCACAGGGGCCTGCAACAACAGCGGAATGACGAGCGGAAACCACGTGGCCTCGGCTTTGAACCTGTATTGGGCGGCGAAGAGGTAAAAGCCACTCAGTCCTAACACTGCCAGTGCGCCAACCGTTGTCGCCGTCAAGCGGCACGTGGCGCCAACGACAATTCCCCAGGCCAGAATGAACAGCACGTAAGCGCGCGTACTGATCGGATTGACGGGCTTATCTTCGAATAAATTGGCAAACGCAGTAGCGGCGATCTCGACACCGCTGACAAAAACGCCGTCGGCTTTGGAAAAGACGGTATGAAAACTATCCTGCCTTTCGGCCAGAAGTATTTCTGATAGGCCGACAAAAACGACCTTGCCGTTGAGGTCCAACCGCTTTTCGTTGCTCGATTCTTCCCCCAACCTTAGCGCCTGATGAAAGGGCAACGTCGTGAGAGTTCGCGGCGGGCCGTAATAGTTTAGATAGCGGCGGCTCGGTCCGCCATACATTTTTATCAGAGAAAGGAGTAAACCGTGCCGTTTCGGATCACTTATGAATTGCTGCGAGCGCGCCAATTCTTTGAGCATTTCTTGAGCGATGGTTTGATCGCCTTCGAATATTTTCCTGATGCCTCGGATAGATGAAGTCGTCCCGGGTGCGCTGATAGCAACGGCATCTTGTAGTCGTTTCCGGTGATCTGGGCGCACGCGTAAAAGCAAATTAATAAAATCATCGAATACAGGCATGGCATAGGATTGCAATGCAACGACGGGGAAAGTCGGTAAATCGCCGGCCTCCGGTTGAAACGTCCAATATTGGCTTACTCGCACGGGTATCCTGGGCAGGACGAAGGGAGCGCTGGCGAAAGCAGACTGCGCGATTGGCGCAATGGGTTTGACGATCTCCACAATCCTGTGACCTCTGCCGCCGGCTGAACCATTTGCTGAGTCCGCAATCTCCGTTACCCTAAGAGGTTCGGCAAGCACGACATTGCCAGCTCTCTTAATTGCTTTAGCCAATGTGCCGTCCTCTTGAGTCGAACGGTGCTCGATAAAGTAAACGTCAAAAATGATAACTCGGGCACCAGCTCCTTTTAGTTTGTCAATCAACTCTGCGTGAAGTGAGCGTGGCCACCTGTCGGGATTGTGGGATACTTTCAGGCGTTCGGAAGACTCCCGATCGATGCTCACGACAACGACAGCGGACGGCGCCTTAGTGGCCCCGCGCAGCCGGAACAACAAGCCCAGCTCAACGTCTTCCTCCAAGTCGTGTGAGAAATGAAACGAGCTTGCCAGCAGACCGACGATGCCTACAAGGCAGCCGAAGGCGGCGGCTTTTAGAAAGCGCCACATTACAGGCTCTCCAAATGGCTACCGGACCAAGTAAAAAAGGTTACAGAAGGCTCATTGCCGCGCGCCAGCCTCATTTCTCTGCCTATAAGCTAATCGAGCGCGAGCGCGCAAGTCTAATTCTCCGCTCGAATAGCGCGCCTGGCGGGGCAAACTGGGATCTCACGCTGGTGTTGAGCAATTTTAATGCCGTCGTCAATGTCACTCAGTGGAATGATCCAAGTTACCGGACCGAAACAAAAATTTGATTACGCACCAGAAGTTTTGTGGGTTCGAATCCCATCGGTCTGTATTCAGATGGATAGACTTGCGTCCACGTCGTTTACAGGTGTAGCAAACAATAAAGTGATCGTCGGAGTCGAGTCTCAGGTACGATCACATTAGCGGAATTCGGGCCACCAGTTATCGAGAAATAGGCCCGCGGTCCTTAGTTACGCAACTATATTCGCGCCGGCTGTTGATCCTATTGGCAACTTCCTTTAGTCTTTTTCGATATGTCCGGTTCTGAATCCCCTTTCAACGCTTACTTTCATCCTCTGGTGCAGCGTTGGTTCAGCCAGCGCTTCGGCACACCTACGGAGCCGCAGGAGCGCGGTTGGGCGTCCATTGCCGCCGGCCGATCGACATTGATCGCCGCGCCGACGGGATCGGGTAAAACACTGGCGGCGTTTCTTTGGTCCATCGACCGGCTGATCAAACGCGCGCTTGGCGGCGAGCTTGATGACCGCACGAGCGTCAT
>DATBLC010000033.1:0-22053 GCA_036555515.1 Binatia bacterium | reverse complement strand
TTTCGCCGTCGAGAGCCACATGGACGTGATGGCCCGGGCCCTCGGTCTGGATCCGTTGGAATTTCGCCTGCGCAACGCTCTGAGGGAAGGCGACAGGAAACCCAACGGAGAGCACATCCGCGATCTGCACGCGCTGGACGTGCTGAAGCGCGTTGCCGGCCTTGCCCAATGGCGGACGGGCAAGCGCAAAGCAACTGTGAACAGTGACGGCTTCGCGCGCGGCCGGGGCATCGCCTTTGCGGATCGGCACATCGGGATAGGAGAATCCGAAGCCGATATTACCGTAGGAGCCGACGGATCGCTCACCTTAACCACCGCCGTCCGAGACGTGGGAGTTGGCGCCTATACGATGCATCGCCAGGTCACGGCCGAGGTGCTCGGCATCGCTCCCGAGCTCGTACGAATTGAAGTTGCCGGGACGGACGGCCCATACGACGAGGGCGTGCGGGCACAGCGCGGCACACACGTCGAGGGCCTTGCGGTCTTTAACGCCGCGACGTCATTGCTCGACAGCCTGCGCCGCGAGGCCGCGCGCCTCTGGAACGTCGAGCCGGACAAAGTGCAATGGCGCTGCGGCCGGGCGTATTTAAAAGGATCAAAAAAGAGTCTCGATCTTAAAACCATCGCACGCCATGCTGCCGCAGCATCTTTACGCGCCCGGGGCCACAGCAAGCCCGCCAGACCGGAAACTTACACCTACCAGAGCGTGGTGGCGGACGTCGCCGTCGACAAAGCAACGGGCCAGGTCAAAGTCGAAAAGCTCTACTACGTCATCGATGCGACCAAGATTATCAACCCGCTGATTTTTCACGGCCACATCCACGGCGGCGTCGTCCAAGGGTTGGGCTTTACCCTGACCGAGCATCTCCAAATCGAAGACGGGCGGGTCAGTGCGCTGAGCCTGGGTGATTACAAGCTGCCTACCATTCGCGATGTACCCCAACTGAGCACGGCGATTGTAAAGGCGACCGAAGGCCCCGGACCGTTCGGCGCAAAGGCCGTCGGAGAGGCTGGCATCAGCCTAGTCGCGCCGGCCATCGCCAACGCCATTGCCGACGCAACCGGAGTTAGAATCAAAGAAGCGCCGATCACCGCGGAAAAAATTTTTCACGCCTGGAAGCAACGATCCTGAGGGATGTAGAAGTTTCGAGTCTCGGGTCTAGACGTCTCGAGTGGAAGAACTTCTAGCGTCCCGCCTGTTGTAAACGCCGTGCTCTTCGTGGCCTTCGTGGTAAACTCTCTCCGGGGAAACCGGAAGGGCGCCGTTCAACGCAAAACTGAAAACAGCGAAAGCGCAGCTTGACAGGGAAGGACCCCGTTAGTAACGTTGCGTCGATCGCCCTGAAGAGAAATGCAAAGCAATCGTTCGCGCGAATTTACTGATGTTTCGAAGAATTGGAAGGGATATTGATCATGGCGAAACCCATGCCAGCACCGTCGGCGATTGCAACGAAAGCGTTTGGCGCCGATTTACATCAGTTTTTAGAGCACTACGAGGCCGCCTATCCGCAAGAGGTGCTGCACATAGACGAGCCTCTGCGCGCGGACTGGGAGATTACCGCGCTGGCCGTGAAGCTCGAGAAGGCGCAGCGATTTCCCATTCTCGTTTGTCATAACGTCATCGTCAATGGCACGCGCGCCGAGTTGCCGTTGGTGACGTTTTTGATGGCCAGCCGCCTGCGATTAGCGCGCACTTTTGGCGTGGACGTTCGCGGGGCCGGAGTTGCCTGCTATGAGCGCGTCCAAAAGCGCGTCAAGCCGGTAGTCGTGTCTCGCGAGCTGGCGCCGGTGAAACAGGTAGTGGAAAGAAGCAGTAACATCGACGTGCGCCGTTTTCCGGCGCCGCTGCATCATCGCATGGACCCGGGACGCTACATCACGGAAGGTCACTTTCTAACTTTCAACCGCAATAACGGTCTGGACAACTCGGCTTTGCAGCGCGGCTGGCTGGCCGATCGCGATGAGATCCGCGTTTTCCTCGGACCGAGCACGCATAACGCGCATAATTTACGGCAGTACGAGGAAAGTGACGAGGACATGCCGGCGGCGTACTGGATCGGCCATCACCCGCTCGCGCTATTAGGGGCGGCGACCCATGTGGGGCCGGACGAGAGCCACTACGCGACCGCGGGCGGAACTTTGGGCATGCCGCTGCGCTTGGTTCCATCGGAAACTTTGGGTGACAAATTCTTAGTTCCCGCGGACGCCGAAGTGGTCATCGAAGGGTTCATGCCGAAAGGTCAGCGCAAACCCGAAGGACCGTTCGGCGAGTATACGCGCCACGTCGGACCGCAGCGTTGGTGTCCGCTGCTCAAGGTAACGGCGGTGACGCATAGAAAGGACGCCTATTGGGACGATGTGATGGTCGGCCACACCCACTGGATCAGTAGCCTCACGAAGGAGGGCGCGGTGGCCGAGTTGGTGAAGCATAGTGTCCCCGGCATCAAGGCAGTTCATGTGCCGATGTCCGGCTGCGGCGTGTCCCACGTCTATATTCAGATGCGCAAGACCGTCGAGGGACAGGGAAAGACCGCAGCGGCGGCGGCGCTCGCCGGCTTCTTCGATATCAAGCATGCCTTCGTGTTTGACGAAGACGTGGACATATTCGATGAGCGCGAAGTGCTTTTGGCCTTGGCCACGCGCTTCCAGGCGGATCGCGACTTGGTCTTGCTGCCGGGAATGAATGGATCGCCGCTGGATCCCAGCGCGCCCGAGCGCAACGTAACCGCGAAGGCCGGCTTCGACTGCACCAAGCCGTTGGGAAAACCGTTCGCCGAACGGCTGGCCGTCTCGGACGAAGTGCTGTCGCGCATCGATCCGGTGAAGATCATCGGCGAGAAAAAATGGGAAGAGATCCCGGTCGAACCTTGGGGATGAGGAAGAATGCGGAAATGGAGCGTTGGATTGATGGAGTAATGGTCAAATCAAGAGCCCAACACTCCATTACTCCAGTACTCCAATCCGAATAGAGGAGCGAACTATGGCTGATTTCGAATATGTATCATGTCCTAAGTGTCACGACAAATTTATGGCAGGAGAGGAATTCTTTCGCTTGCCGCAAGCCTACTGCCACTGTCCCTACTGCGGCCATGAATTTCCAGTCGGCGTTGCCGCCGGCGGAGCAGCTCAAGCAGCGGATAAACGCACTAGCCGAACCCCGTAACGGCCACTTGTCGGCAAGGCAAGCGTTGCATGGCATTGAAAATATCACTTGGCAAGAAGGAGACCGAAGCCCCATGCGGTACAACCACGATGACAAGATTGACACTTACAACGCCTGGCAGCAGGCGCAGAAAATTCCCATCAATCGCGGCTTTTTCGTCGAAGATTTGAGAAAGGTGGAGGTCGCGCCTTGGGAACATAAGGGCGGCCTCGGGGCATTCGTCAACCTTGACGGCGCCGGCGGCACCAATGACGGCTACGTCTGCGAGATACCGCCGGGAAAACAGTTGAGGGCGGAAAAGCATCTCTATGAGGAGATGGTTTACGTCCTCGAAGGCCATGGCGCGACTTCCATCTGGCAGAAAGACGGCAAGAAGCACAGCTTTGAATGGCATCCGGGAAGTCTGTTTGCGATCCCCCTCAACGCCCACTACCAGCACTTCAACGGCCAGGGCGATCGTCCGGCGCGGTATTTTGCCGTGACCAATGCGCCATTCATGATGAATCTGTTTCACAATCTGGATTTCATTTTTGGCGATGACTTCACCTTCGCCGACCGTTTTCCGCCCGAAGAAGAGGAGTATTTTAGCGGCAAAGGAAAGCTCTGGGGCCGCAAGCTGGAAGTCAACTTCGTGCCCAACGTAAAAGAGATTCAACTGTATGACTGGAAAGAGCGCGGCGCCGGCGGCAGGAACGTGAATTTCGAACTGGCCGGCAACGTCATGGGCTCGCATATCTCGGAGTTCCCAGTTGGCCGCTACAAAAAGGCCCATCGCCATGGACCGGGGGCGCACGTCATTATTTTGGGAGGTCAAGGCTACTCCCTGCTGTGGCCCCATAATGGCGAAATGGTCCGCGTCGACTGGAAACCGGGGAGTGTTGTGGTTCCGCCCAACCAGTGGTTCCACCAACATTTTAATTCCGGCGCCGAACCCGCCCGCTACCTCGCCTTGCGCTGGAACAGCTGGCGTTATCGGTTCGTCGCTTTGACCGACGAGAAGCCGATCGAGGTGGACGTCAAACAAGGCGGCGGTCAGATCGAATACGAAGACGAAGATCCGAAGATTCATCAGATCTTCGAGTCGGCCCTCGCCAAAGTCGGTGCGCCTTGCCACATGGGCTCGATGGTTCGGTGGTGCACGCAGAAGGAACGGGCGAGCGCGTGACGAGCCGTTCGAGTTAAACCCGCGACTCGACACAGAGCTGGGATATGGTTCCTGTTGAAACGATCGGGGCAGCGGTTTTGAAGAGTTGGAGCCCGCCCCTCCCATTCGGTTGTAAGGCTCTGCCGTCCACTTGAATGCATCGGCACACTTAGACACGCGTGTCCTCATGAAGCAAGATCACAGCACGATAAGCGCGCCAGAGCTACTGCGCCAGACCCGGTGCGCGTTGCTAATGATCGATACTGAGAACCGGTTTTTTTTGGAAAACGAAAATGGTCCTCCTTTGCCCGCAGCTGCCCTCCTCCCCTGTCTCCAGCGCTTACTTCAGGCTGCCCGTTACGGCAGCATTCTGAGCGTTTTTGTCGCCGTCAAACATAAAGCCGGAACCGACAGCGGGCCGTGGCTCAGGCGATTGGCCTTGCTGCGCAAAGGGCTGCCACGGATGTCGCGACAGTATACTATGTGGGGAGAGGGGTTTCCTATTTCACTTCAGCCGCTAGAGTCCGAAGTCGTCGTCGAAAAAATGCGAATGAGCGGACTTTTTGGAACCTGTTTGGAATCTTATTTGCGCAATCACGGCATTGAAACTTTGGTGATGGCAGGCGTGGCCTCCAACGGCGCGGTGCTCGCCACGGCGTTGGAAGCGTTATCCCGGGATCTTTTTACCATCGTTGTTCGGGACGCGACGATCGGCACTACGGAAGATCTTCCCGCTGCCTCCCTAAACATCATCGGCGCGGAAAACCTCGTCGACACAGCGAGCGTGTGCGACATCTGGCAGAAAAGAGAGAAAGAGGAATAGTGGGCCGATACAGCATTGGCGTGGACATCGGCGGGACATTTACCGACTCCGTGATCCGGGAAGAAGATGGTCCGGTGGTCCAGGAAAAGGCCTTTACTACCCCGGGCGCGATCGGTGACGGCGTCGCTCAGTGCCTTAAGAATGCCGCTGCGCGCCTCGGAGTGCACTTATCCGATCTTCTCGAACAAACCGAGGTCTTTAAGATCGGCACCACGAGCGCGGTCAATCGTCTCATCAATCAAGCCGGCGCCAAGACTGCTTTAATCACCACTAAAGGTCATGAGGACGCGATCATCATTGGACGCGTCTCGCAAAAAACCGACGGCTTGTCTGAAGCAGAACGAGCAGACTCCAGCTTGTGGAAAAAGGCGGATCTTCTCGTTCCGCGATTTCTCATCCGAGGGATCAATGAGCGTGTCGATTGTTTCGGCGCGGTCGTTTGCCCGCTGAGTGATGAGGAAGTTGAAGATATGATCGAGGAGCTGTTGACATCGGGGATCGAATCCTTTGCGGTTTGCTTTCTCTGGTCCTTTCTCAATCCCGCACACGAGCTCCAAGCGAAACGAATCATCCAGCGCCTCGCTCCCGCCTCGTTTGTAACCCTATCTAGTGATATCGCCCCCGCGTTGGGAGAGTACGAGCGCATGGCGACAACCGTGATTAATAGTTATCTCGGCCCTGGTACGGGGACGGATTTGGCTTCGTTAGAGCAGCGGCTTCGCCAGGAGGGGCTGCGGCAGGCCGTTTATTTGATGCAGTCCACCGGCGGAGTCGTTGCAGCCGCCACCGGCGTTCAGCGCCCGGTTTATCTCCTCGCGTCAGGGCCAGTGGGCGGAGTTATCGCGGCCCAGACGCTGAAATCCGAGGTCGTGCCGGCTAATTTTATCACCACCGATATGGGAGGAACGAGTTTTGACGTCGGGGTAGTCGTCGACGGAGTTCCGATCGAGAGGTCGGTGTCGCTTCATCACCGCTATCGGGTTTTGGTGTCCAGCATTGAAGTGAAATCCGTTGGCGCCGGCGGCGGCAGCATCGCCGCGCTGGACCCTGTCACAAGCGTATTGCAGGTCGGACCGCACAGTGCCGGGTCGGTTCCGGGACCGGTCTGTTACGGATTCGGGGGCACCGCTCCTACGGTGACCGATGCCAATGCGGTTCTCGGCAGATTGAACCCCGAGCGTTTCTTCGCTGGTCGACATCGGCTCGATATCGCGCGCGCGCGCCAAACATTGACGGATCAAATAGCCGTTCCCCTGGGGATTTCCCCGGAGCAGGCGGCGGAAGCGATAGTGAAAATCGTGGACAGTCGAATGGCGGATCTGATTCGCAATCTCACGATTGAGCGCGGTCACGACCCCCGGAGCTTTACTCTCGTAGCCTATGGGGGCGGCGGGCCGTTGCATGTCGGAAGTTATTCGCGTGAGATCGGAATCGAGACTGTGATCATTCCCCGCGCCGCTTCGACCTATTCAGCCTGGGGTATCGCCGGCTCGCCGGCGATACAGCACTATGTGGTTTCGACACCGACCATCCTGCCGGTGGAAACTAGCCGTTTGCGGGAGAGGTTTCAGCAACTTGAAGAGCGTGCGCTGTCGGATCTTGGCGTTGAAAATCCGCAAATGGCACGCACGGCGTCCCTGGCCGTCGACATGCGCTATCGTTATCAGAACCAAGAGCTGCGCGTCCCACTGCAGCGCGCGGAACTCGACGGTGTTTCGCTGTCCCAGAATTTAATGGACCGCTTTGAAACCGCGTATCAAAAAAGGTTCGGTCGGGGAAGCATCCTGCGCGCTGCGGGAATTGAAATATCGACCTTTCGGCTCATCGTATCCGAAGAGTTCCCGCGCGGAAAAGAATCATCCCTCGTCTCTCGATCCCGATCGGAGCCGGTCGGCCGGCGCGATATTTGGTTCGATGGCGCGTTTTTACCCGTGGCCATTTTTAACGCCGACCTGGCCGGCCCCGGTTTCCGTAGCGCCGGCCCTTGCGTTCTCGAGGGAGATTTTTTGACGATCGTCGTCCATCCGCGGCAGTCGATTGCGGTGAATACGAGCGGCGATTTCGTTCTTTATGTAAACGAGTGAGCAAATGGAAAAGGAACACGCCTTGCGCACCGATCCATTGACGTTTGAGGTTTTGCGTCATCGCATCTGCAGTATCGCCGACGAGGGATCGGCGGTGCTGAGCATGGTATCGAGCTCTCCGGTAGCCGCCGAGGCCAACGACTGTAACGTCGCCATTATGGATCGATCCGCGGCCGCCGTCGCCATCGGTCCGGGCCTCAGCGGTCATGGCATTGCGTGCATGCTGACGGCGCGCTACGTGCGCGCCGAATACGAAGAAAACCCGGGAATCCGTGAAGGGGACATGTTCTTGGCCAATGATCCGTACCATTGTACCCCTCACCAAACCTGCATCGCTCTGGTCTCACCCATCATTATCGACGGCGCCATAGTCTGCTGGGTCGGGGCAGGCATTCACTTACCCGATATGGGTGGACCCGTGGCCGGGCAGGTCAGTGTCGGCGCGAATTCCATATATCAAGAAGCGACTCCGATGATGCCCTTAAGGATCGTGGAGCAGCATAGGATTCGCAAGGACATCGAGCGGGAACTCACGATCCGCTCCCGCACCCCGCAGCAGGTCGCGCTCGACTTGCGCGCTCTCATCGCCGCGTGCAACCGGCTCAGCGAACGACTGAAGGAGATGATAACAACCTACGGTCTGGCTGTGGTCGAGGCGGCCTTTGAAGATATGATTCAATTTACCCGCGCCCACCTGGGGGAGCGCTTAAAAGCAATACCCGACGGTGAATGGCAGAGCGTTGTCTGGCTCGATTATCCCAACGAAAGCAAAATCGAGCTCTACGAGTCCCATTTATCCGTGGTGAAACGAGGAGACCGTCTGACCCTCGACTTCACTGAATCGAGTCCCCAAGCCCCGGCCGTCATCAACTGCGGCCAGCCGGGATTATTTTCCGCGGTTCTGAACGGCGTGATGACTCTTCTGGGTTATGGCCTGCCGTTGTGTCCTGAAGGGGTGCTTCGGGTGCTCACCATCAAATCTCGACCCGGAACTTTTGTTCACGCGGTGCACCCCGCAGGCTGTTCAAAGGCAACCACCGCGGCCTGTCATGCCATTCGCCAAGCGCTCAACATGGCGATCGGCAAAATGTTTCTATCGGTTCCGGCAATGGAAGCTCGAGCCATAGCAGGCAGCTCGGGGTTTCTTCCGGTCATCGAATTAGAAGGTCTCGATCAACGGGGCAACCGTTTTGGGTTTCCGTTATTGGATGTCGGCTTGTCCGCGGGTTACAGCGCAATGGCGCACAAAGACGGCATCGACTCTGGCGGCACGTTGGGCAGTCCTTTCGCCAGCATCGCCAACGTCGAGACTTATGAATATCGCTACCCGATCATGTATCTCTGGCGACGCCACGAGCGTGATTCCGGGGGAATGGGAAAGTATCGCGGCGGTCGGGGCGTTTCGTTGGCTTTTATTCCCTATCGAGCCCAGAGCACCCTGGGTATTGTTCTTCACGGGTTAGGTTGCGTTGTGCCGAGCACTCCGGGAATCGCCGGCGGACATCCGGGCGCCACCAACGCGTTTGAGATCGTTCGCGGCTACGATGTCCTGGCGCAAATGGCCGGTGGATATATCGCCAATCGTGACGATCTGACGGCGAGGATCGAATCGTCCCCCGGGATTTTCAAAACGCACCTTGCCGAGGGCGATGTGCTGATCGGGAGGAACAATGGCGGCGGCGGCTTCGGCGATCCGTTGGAAAGGGAAATCGACAAGATTCGGGAAGATTTGCTCGCCGGCGCCGTTTCAACCGAATGGGCAAAACGCGGATACGGCGTGGAGATGAGGGCAAATGAAATTGATGACTCCGCGACTTGCGATCTCCGTGATAAGCTGCGCAGGGAAAGGATCACGCGCGTCGACTCTAATGATGCCGGTGGCCGGCCCGAAACTCTTTTGCGGGCTGAATTGAGGTGCCGCCGCTGCGATGCTCTTGTGCCGGCGGAAAAAAGATTGATCCAAAAAGACGCAGTGCAAGCACTGGGCCGGTTCGTTTTGTCAACGGTGAAAGAAAAATTTTTCCGTGCGGAAAAAGTCATTTGTGGTGAGTGCGGAAGTCTACTAGAAGTAAATATCAACAAGGCTTAATACCTAGGACGGCGGACAACAACTCCTTCCCGCGATGCCGTCAGGAACTATAGAGTGAGTCGATAAAACCACTGTCGTCGATCATGCGAAGATAATGCGTGTCCCAGATTTCGAAAGCGCTAATCGAATTCAATACCGGATTATGGCCGACATCGAGGTTGTAAACATTCCATACGGCCAGAGGATGCGGATAGGGCTTGCTGCTAAGAAGCCGGGACCACTCTCGCTGAAGATGCTCCACTTCAGCGTCCCCCTCTAGGTGGATCAACGGCGCGAGGGTGCGGCTTAGGATCTCGCACACTCTTTGCGCACGGGTTTTAAAAAAGTGGATTGCCTCGATCAAAGCTTTCAAATAGGCCGTCACCGCCTCTTCATTCTTCGACACAAAATCCATGCTGGCGCAAACGGTCGTATTGTGGATCACGGGAATGCTGGGCAGTTCTATGACGGTCATGCCCAGCTTTCGTGCCCGGAGATCGAAAGGAACGTCGACTGTCGTTGCATCGACCTCGCCGCGTCGAACCTTTTCGAAATTAACATGGTTCATTTCGCCCTGCGAGCCCGTTACCATGATAAAGTTGATTTGAGTCGTATCGACGCCCATTTGCTTCAGGCCGGCGATCAGGTTTCCTCCGACGCACGGAGCGCCGATCGTCAGTAGCGTTTTCCCTTCTAACTCCTTGGCGCTGGTAATTCCCTGCCGGGCGATCAGACGGTCATCCCAGTCGTTTTGAGTCTGCGCCAGGTAGACAAATCGCTTGTCGCCCCGAGCGCGGTAGGCGTAGGGTTCATGGTGGAGCCCGCTCAAAAACTCATAATCTCCGGCCAGCAGACAGCTCGCGCGCTCGGACAGGCCGCGCAACGGGCGCTCCCCTATGGTTCCCACGTAATCGACGTCCAGGTCAAATCCATGCTTCTGCGGCACGCCCGAGTCGCGCATGGTGAAGTGCAAGGGCAGATGAGACATATCGCTGCAGAGCACGCGAATTTTGTCAAGCGCCATTAAGAATCCCTCCAATTGTCATGAAGTTTTTGGCTTCGTCCTGGTAGACGAAACCGCCGCGTCGGCAACCAACTTTACAGGATAACCCGGCTTAGGATCGACGATCGGCGCGACCCGCCCCATCGCAGTTCGTTGCTTGACACCCTCTAGCGCGAAGCCGGTTGTAGTGGCTCAGCAATGTCCAGCTTTAAAAACCGCCCCGTATCGATATCCTTGAGCTCGGGGCTCATCATGCGCACCAGTTTGAGCGTGTTGGCAATTGCCTGCCGCGACGGCCGCGGATCGGCTTGATGTCCTTCGACCGTGAACTCGTAGGTGTAGTCCAGTTCCTCACCATCCGCGATGCGCATGTATTTTTTGAGGATCTTCAAGACCTCCGGCTTGTTTTTTCTATCGATCAGCCACGCGCTCGCGTCCCGCGAGGCCTCGAGAAACCTTTTCGCCAAATCCGCATTTTTTTCCAGAAAATCAACCCGAGTAACCAGGGAGTTTCTCAAATATTCCATCTTGGGAATCGGCAAGATTTTCATGCCCATCTTGACCGCGGTCTGGTCGCGAGGCGGTGTCAGCAAGGCTGCCCGAATCCCGCCGGCCGATAGAGCGGCCAGCCTAGCGCTCGACCCTCCGGTTTGTATGAGTGTGACGTCTTTGCCGGAGTCGAGGCCCGCTTCGTCGAGAATGAATCTGGTAAAATACTCGGAAGAACTGCCGAATCGATTGATGCCGATGGTTTTGTTCTTGAGGTCGGCGATGGCGTTGATGTCTTTGGTTACGACCAGGGAATAACCTAAAACGTTGACAAAAGAGCCGAAAATCAAAACGTTGCTGCCGCGCGCGGCGCTTTGGATCACAATTTCGCCGGCGACAGAAGCCAAGTCGAGGTTCTTGCCTAGAAGGGCCTGTATGGTCAAAAGCCCTCCAACAATATAGACGAGATCGACGTCCAGTCCGTATTTTGCGAAATAGCCTCTCTCTTTCGCCGTCCAAAGAAACGCCGACGATGGACCGATGTCCGGATAGGAAACGCGAAGTTGAGCGCCGAACCCCGTGGGAGGAAATATGAGCACCGCAATGATGGCCAGCGAGAAGATGAGGCGCAACTTCATAGGAGATCCTCCTTGGCGCTCAAAGTACTGGAACGAGGTTCCAAACTTTGACACACCACCCTGACGTTATATCCTCAATTCATGAGTAAAACTTTCCAGCTCTAAGGGCGCAGTCCGGTTCTCTCACCTCTTTTTAACTTAACTTCAACTCGACTTCTTTCGAGATGGCTTCGCCCTTTTCGACAACGTCTACTTCCAAAAGAACATAGCAAGCAGGGCAGTACAACTCCCGGAGGACAAATTCAGGAGCCGCCGTCGTGTAGGGCCCCGCGGCCGAGCAGGGCATTTCCGCCCAGGCGAGGTACTCCTTGAAGTTCTCTTCCGCCCGAGCCAAAAGCTCGCCGCAACGACAACGAAAGGTAGCTCCGTCGCTGCTTTGCACGATAGAGAGATTCGCGTTTACTCTCATGAGTGCGCCGAAAAATTGGGGGAGACCGGAGGGTGAAAACACTCGCGAATGACTCGACCGCCGTCGCCGATTATGCCGGACTTCCTCGCGCTTTTTCTCTGTAGCCGCCACGTCCACCAGAGATGATAAAGGCTGAAAACAGACGGCATAAAGCTGCTCCGCCCACTGGCGCGAAACGAGACCAGAAGCCACATCCCGCGCAACCTTCTCCGGGTCGCGCTCGATAGGATCACCATATCCCCCACCGCCACAACTGCTAAAATGGCAAACGTCGCCACGATCGAGAAAAGATCGGCTTATTGGCTTAGGCACTTCGTCAACCCCGTCTAGCTCCTCGATGGTTCGTGGCAGGATTCCTTGGGCGAAGAGCTGTCCGAGATTCGATCGCCGCTTGATCCAGATTTGGTTGGTGCTTCCGGGATAACCACCGAAGAGTCCATCCGCCGTTGGAAATTCCAGGCCGTGGCCGTGAAATGTCACGTTGGGTATCCGTTCCACGTCGTGGGGCGTAATCGCCGTGGCGAGACCGACTCCGCCCCTTAGGTTACCCGGACCGCCGGTGTCGGGCGCCTCTCTACGATAGAGATACAAAATAGGATAACGGAACTCGTTTGTCTCGACGTTCGGAATGCTCACCGCCGGGTCCATTCCGCCTCCCGTATCGATGCCGTCCTTGGCGCTCAAAGCTCCGTTCCCTTGCGCCAAACTGCCGTCGATGAAAACCGTTGCGAAACCATGACCGCGTTGATCAGTCCCGACAATCTCGGCGATCTCCATATGGCCCTTGAACGGCGCCGCCGACCTCTGGCTCAAGCGCTCGCTTGCCGCAAGCATCTTGCTGATGCACGCGGCGGCGGCAGCCATGATGCTATATGTCGCTGCCGTGGTGCCTTTACAGGCTCCCGCCGGCCAAGAGCAATCGACAAAAGTTCCCACCTCGCTCTCGATCCGCATCACGCGCAAAACCGCGCCTGGACACAGCCCGACGCTATAGCCGAAAAACGCCAACAGCATGCGCACGACGGAAGACTGAAGCGCCACGTGGGTCGCGTTTATCACGCCTCCCGCCTGTGGCGACGAGCCACTGAAGTCGAAGATCAGCTTGCCGCTCTGCTTGGTCATTTTCAGCCGGCAAACGAAGGTCTGAGAGCGGCGCTGGTCGTAGTAGTCCAAAGCATGGCTGTGGGACCAGCTACCGTCGGGTAGCGACTCAAGAATGCCGACAAGCTTGGTTTCGGAGTACTGGAGCGCCTGCTCCATGGCCGCTTGAACAGCCTCCACGCCGTAGCGCGTGGTCATCTCAACAATCCGCTCGCGCACCGTGTGGTTCGCGGCGATTTTCGCGCGCAAGTCGATAGAGTTCTGAATGCGAGTCCGCGATCTGAGGAGATATTCCTGCTCGATGTCTTTGCGGATTTTCCCGCGCTCGACGATTTTCAGCGGCGCCATAGGAAGCGCCTCTTCCCAAATCGATTGTGCCCCGACCGAGATTTGCCCCGGCATGGGGCCGCCGACGTCCGCTACGTGAATGCCGGCGCCCGCCCAGGCGATGATTTTCCCTTCCCGATGGATTGGCGCTACCACGACCACGCAGGTCTGATGGGGCGTGCTAATATAGGGGTGATTGGTGACGAACATGTCGCCGTTTTCGATCCCGGGGTTATCGCTGTATTCTTTCAGCACATAGCGAACCGTGTGGATGCAGGAGAGTGCGTGGGATACGATGTTGGGACCGATCGCCACGCCTTCGCCGCCCGCCGTCAACAAAGCTACGTTGCAATCGTTAGAGTGAGCTACGCTGGGGGAGCCCGATACATTGCGAAGTACTAGCGCTCCCTCCTCCGCTATACTCGAAAAGCGGTGGCGCAGGACTTCAAAGGTTACCGGGTCGAGATGAGCGTTCATGGTTAAAACTCGATGGCGATATTTAAATATTCGTCAACCTGACCTTGCTGTTCCGGATGAATGAGGATTGTGGTGTTAGGCGCTTCGATGACCGCCGGGCCCGAAAGCCGATTTCCTGGCGCCAGGCGGATCAAGTTGAATACCGGCGTTGCGATGAAGCCATCCGTCCACCAAATGGGTCGCTCGCCGCTCAAAGCGCCGCTGGGGTCCGACCCGGCTCTGGGAAATTTTTGCAGCGCGGGCTTCGGCGTGCTCACTACAGAGACTACTTGAAAGGTCAGCATCTCGACGCCCGCTTCGCGCAGGGCGGTTCCCGCCCCGAAGTTTCTTTCGTACAGGGCGACGAAATCTTCCACCAGACGGTCGACGTCTCCCGGCAACGTTAGGCCTGAGCGAACCGGAACCCTGATCTCATGCACCTGATAGCGAAAGCGCATGTTGACGAAACGGTTAAGCGCAACTTGTCCGTTTTTTACGTTGCTCTTGCGGAGATCGTCGACCGCTCGGCTTTCGAGGGCTGCAAAGACTTTCTCAATCCCGGTGGGAGAAAACGGCGGCTGCATCGGCTCCGATTTCGCATAGTGGCGCGCGACGTCGGAGGAGGCGATCCCCAGAGCCGAGAACATCGGGGAAAAAGGGCTGACGAGGGCCCGGCCGACGCCGACTTCCCGGCTATACGCGCCGACGTGAGCCGGCCCCGCGCCTCCGTAGGAAAACAGCACAAAGTCGCGCGGGTCGAAGCCGCGCTCCACGGTGAGCTTGCGGATGATATCTGCCATTCGAGCGTCGACGACGTCCAAGATACCTTGCGCTGCGCGAAAGACGTCGAACTTAAGAGGAGATGCGACTTTTTTTTCGATCGCGCGCAGCGCGGCCTCGCGATCCAGACGCTGCCTGCCACCGAAAAAACTTCCCGCCGAGATCCGGTTGAGCACGACGTTCGCATCGGTGACCGTCGGCTCTCTTCCGCCACGTGCGTAGCAAACCGGCCCCGGGTCTGAGCCGGCGCTGTTAGGTCCCACATGAAGCGTAGAAGTCTCGTGATCCACCCAAGCGAGACTTCCGCCGCCCGCGCCGATCGAGGTTACCTCGACGACCGGCAAATGGAGCCGGAAACGCTCATAAAGAACCGTTCCCGCGAAGCGAGGATTGCCGTCGATCACCAAACCGACATCGAAGCTCGTCCCGCCCATATCGGTCGCGATGAGGTTGCGACAACCGAGAAGCTCGCCCGTCCTGGCGGCTTGCATCACGCCGCCGACGGGGCCGGAAGCCAAAATATTGACGGGCCTGGCCGGTACTTCCTCGTCCCAAATCACGCCCCCGTTCGATTGCATCACCAAAATGGGATTCGGGAAACCGCTGGAGACGAAGGCTCCTCTCATGGCGTCTTTTTCGCGCACGGCCGCCGGACCGAGATAGGCATTGAGAATGGTCGTAGTCGCTCTCTCGTACTCGCCTATCACAGGCGCGACTTCGCTGCTCAACGCGACGTAGAGACGCGGGTATTTTTTCGCGATGATCTCTTTCGCTCGATTTTCATGCTCCGGGTTCATGAATGACCAGAGAAAGCAGACGGCAATCGCCTCGGCGCCTCCGTGGACCAATTCATCTAAATTCTTCTCCAGCTCCCGGGCATCGAGGCGAACGATAACGGACCCTTTGTAGTCAATGCGCTCCGTCACCGCTTTTATGAACCCCTGAGGGATCAACGGCTCAGGCTTGCCCCAGACGGTAATATCAAGCCTCTGGCTTTCCGCAAGGCCATCGGTCTTAGCCATGACGCGACCGATGATCGTTGCGTCTTCGTGCCCTTTGGTCGTAAGCAGCCCAATCTTCGCTCCGCTGCGCTTGATGAAAAGATTCGTGAGGATCGTCGTTCCCAGAGCCAACGTGTCGGTTTCACGGAGAAGTTCGGCTAAGGTTTTTCCGAGAAGGCGTCCGGCATTCTCGATGGCCTGGACCATGCCGAGAGCGGTATTCGAAGTGGTGGTAAATGCCTTGTCGGTAAACACCTTTCCTGCGGCATCGATGACCACGCAGTCAGTGAAGGTGCCGCCGACATCAAGGCCGATAACGAAACCCATGTTTACTCTAGCCTCAACCGCCTTTGCTTCAGTTCAGAATGTTAGGAATAATTTCTCTCGTCAGGAGATCGATGGCTTCAGCAATGTCGGGACCGAGCGGAACGCCGATAACAAGATGGTCGAAGCCCATCTCGATCAGATGACGCTTGAGTTCCTGACAAGAGCTTACGCAATCTTCAGGCGTTCCACCAAAGACCATACCGGATCGGGCAAGTAGCGAGTCAGAGATCCTTCGCGCGGCTTCCTCTACTCCCTTCCCTTGAAGATAAGCCTCCGCCACAGGAGCAACTTCCTCTGGGTCAAGGCCAATTTTCTTTAAGACTTCTGGATAGCGGATGTAGGCACCGGCGAGACCATACGACGCATTGCGCTTCGCCCACTGCCTCGCCTTGTCCCCATCCCGTGAAACCGAAATATGAAGGTTGTAAAGCTTTTTGAGCGGAGAATCGCCGCGTGCACGCACAGCATCAACTTGCTTCACGGCATCCCTCAGAAAGTCTGCTTTAACCGCCGGGAAGGATGATGTGGCCACGATCTGAGAGAATATCACGCCATCGGCGTAGCGGCCCGCAACCTCGAACATCTTGGGTCCACCCGCCGCCATGTAGACCGGAACGGGCGTAGGAGGAGGAAAATAAAGCTTGGCGCTCGTCTTGGTATTATAGCGAAAGCGAGCCGCAAGCTTGGGAAACTGTGTTAGAGGAACGCTTTCCCCTCTTAAAAGGCCGCGCAAGAGTTGCACGCTCTCGGCCATTACGTCAACGGGGTTTCTCTTTTCGCCGATCACTTGAACCTGCACCGCGCCTCCGGCGCCGATACCTAGCGCCATTCCTCTTCCGGGACGGATAAGTTTTGCCATGGATGCAAATCGCTGCGCGAGCTCAAGCGGGTTGCGCCACGGAAAGGTAACCATGGTGCCCAGCGAGACATCCAGCTCCATGGCCATCGCCGCCAACGTCGTGATGGCGTCTTCGTACTGAAACTCATCGCACATCCAGAGGTGAGAAAAGGGATAGTTTTTGAGTGCTCGGGCGCCGTACGATAGGAGTTCCCGGCAATCGTTCCAAGGCCAGAACTCAATGCCAATCTCTAAATTCGCCATAGACGTTACTCCCGGCCGAAGCTAGTTTGTGGAAGCGAAATGGAATGTTGGAGCATTGGAGTATTGGGTTAAACCCATCACTCCGTCACTCCAATACTCCAGTCTCTTGCGTCACTTCCCGAACACGTCCGCAAGCAACTTTTCAAGTTCCGGCTGTTTCGCGACGTATTTTTCAAAATAGAACCGGTCGTACTTCCTCCCCGGCTTCGGCAGAGTATAGCTTGGCAGGTGACCTGTCGGAACATCGACCCGTCTGCTCGCCTGATTGAGAGTAACACTCCATACTGTCTGACCGTCCTTGGTGAGTAACCAGTTGATAAAGACCCGCGCCGCACTTGGATGGGGAGCCCGGTTCACGAGCACTATAGTGCCTGAAGCCGGAGTAATCTCGCTGCCATAGTCTTTGAATTCTCCCTGTATTCCGATCTTAAGGCCAAGTTTTAAAAGCTGTTCCAATGGCTCGACATCGGGATTGGTAGCGATAGCGTATTTTCCACTTCCCACCCACTCAAGCATCGTGCGGGTCTCTCTAGAGACGGCACCCGCTTGCGCTTTGAGCGCTTTTAGATATTTAGCGGATTCGGCGGGCCCCAAGCGCTCCCACAACCAACGCGCAAAGGCGTGTCCCGCCCCGGCAGGGATAGGGTCATAAACGACGATTTTCCCCGTCCATTTTGGATCCAGGACTTCGCGTAGCTCGTCCACCTCATCGGGCTTGACCTGCTCGGGGTTGTAAGCGAGACGAGGAAGAACAAAGTTAACGAAGGCCAGCGAATAGCCTCCTTCATCGGCATACTCGATGGTATTGTTGAGCCAGTTCTTTGGATCCGTAACCTCGGGTAGGATGAGAGTCGGACGGATCGGATCGAGAAAACCATTGGGCTTGTGCGAGGTCAAGGCAGTAGTGGTGCCCGTCAGGAGCACATCGACGCCAAAGAGACCTCCCCGCCTTTCGCTTTGGAGCTTGGCCGCCTGAGCTGAAGAGCGGATACCCTGCCATTCCAGCTCGATCTGAGGGAACGCCTTGCCAAAGGCAGCCACGATATTTTGCCTGATGAGCGCCCCGGGCGGTCCCCAAACTGAAACCTTTCCTTCCTTGCGGGCGTCAACGAGAACCTTCTCCCAATTTGCCTGCTGCGAAAAAGCCTCTGGGATCAAAGCGATAACAAAACCAAGCCCTAAAAAAACGGCCAGGCTGATGCGCGTGAGTTTAATTTTCATTGCTTGCCATTCCTTATCTTAACTATCTTAAAAAGCATTCACGAACTCGCGATTCGATCTGAACCATGGAAGGTTAAACCGCCGAGCGAAGGGGTGAGCCCTATCCTCCTTTTTCTAGCCAACGCAGTAGCTCCGGGAGAATTTCGCGAGCGATCAGACCGATGGCCTGCGGGACATCGGGACCCAACGGCACTCCAATCACCAGCTGATCGAACCGGTATCGTAAGAGATACGGAAGGACAGCTGCAATTTTTCGCAGGCATTCCTCGGGCGTCCCGGCAATGACAAAACCTGCCTGCTCGAGCATCTCATCTGTCACTCGCGCCGCCGCCTCCTCGACTCCCAGGCCCCGAAGATAGGCCTCGCGCACATGGACCACGCGCTCCATGTCCAGCCCCGCCATCTCCAGCCATTTTGGGTACATGGCAAGATAACTGGCTAGGCCATAGGAAGTGTTTCGCTTGGCCCACTGCCGCGCACGATTTCCATCCTCGGACACCGAGAGATGTAGGTTGTAAATCATTTTGCAGTTTGGCTCGGTTCGCTCTTTCTTCCCGGCTTCGAGGTCCGCCAAGGCACCATCGAAGAGACCGATCGTCATAGCGGCGGTGGATGTCCTTGGATGAATTTGGGTGAGGATGATGCCGTCCGCAATTCTAGCCGCAAGCCTCGTCGTCTTAACGCCGCCGGCCGCCAGGATTACGGGGACGGGAGTTTGTGGCGGGAAATACAGTCGAGCGCTGGTGGCCTGGTTGTAGCGGAAGCGGCCCGCAAGCCTGGGAAAATCAGCAAGCGGCACTCTCTCACTTCCGAACAAGCCCTTGAGCAACCGGACCGTCTCTTCAACCACGCTTATCGGATTGGTCTTCTCGGCGACGACCTGTTCCTGAACGGCTCCTCCCGCGCCAATGCCGGCGGCAACGTGTCTACCTGACGGAAGGAGCTTTGCGATCGTCGAAAAGCGCTGTGCTAGCTCGAGGGGATTACGCCAAGGGAAAGTAACCATCGTGCCGAGTGAGACATCGAGCGATTTGGCGATCACCGTAAGGACCGTAAGCGTGTCCTCGTACTGAAACTCGTCGCACATCCAGACTTGGTCGAACGGAAAACTTCCGACAGCCATCCTGGCGTGTTCCACGAGGGTCGGAAGGTCGTACCACGGCCAGAACTGGATACCAACCTCAAGATTATTGGCCAACGATTTTCTCCTTGGTTCTTTCGTTCTCAATCACCGGCGCAAACTCAGCGTGACAGAACGGGCACTCACAATAGGACTCCCGGTGCAGCAAGAATTCAGGCGAAATATAAAATTCTCGAGCGCATTTCGGACAGTCGAGGTAAATGATTTCCATGTGTAAAGCCCGCTACCCGTAAGGCTCAACAGAAATCCGTCCCAAGACTTCATTAGGGATATGATCTTCAAGACGAAGGGAATCGATAATCCTTTGGGGAATCCCGAGGCGCTCTGCAAAGCGCCTCCCGGCGGGCTTGGTGCAATCGAAGCCGACTTTCGGCCCCGTGTTGCCGGCTACCGACGGATCCAAAGTATCGGTCATGCACTCATGAAGCAACAAGAGATCGCGGTCGCCGCGGAAGCGATTGGCCAGCGCCATCATCACCTCTTTCTCATCGAAGATGTCCACATCGTCGTCAAAAACAAAGGCATGCTTGACGCTCGGATGGCTGTTGAGCGCCGCCACGAGAGCGGCTCGACTTTGGCCGGCCACGTTCTGGCGGATCTGAATGTAGACATGCCGTACGCCGCATCCCGACATGGGAACGTGAACGTTGACGACAGTCGGCACGACTTCTTTGACCTTTTGAAAAATATGCCCCTCGCGCACCGGACTCGAGATCCAGTGCGTGTGTCCCACCATGACGTCGTCCCAAAAGGCTTCCCTTCTTCTGGTTACAGCCGTGACTACCATATAAGGATTCCATCGCTGCGGGCCGTAGTAACGGGTGAATTCACCAAAAGGTGCCTCCGGCTTTCTTTTGCCGCGCGGGATAAAACCCTCGATAACGATATCGGCGTCTGCCGGAACGAGAAAATCCTCGCCCAGGGTTTCGGATCCTACGAGCCGCATCGGCTCCCCGGCAAAACCACCGCCGACGGCGAAGTGGCTTACGCTTATGGGTATGCGGTTTTGGCAGCCGAGGACAAACAGCGGATGGTGTCCCACCCATATAGCCACCGGCGTGTCTCTTCCGCTGGCTTCGTTTTGACTCAGGATGAGAAAATTATGGCTGAAGGATTCGATGCAGAGACGGATTTCTTTTGGGCCGCTGATCCAGCCCCGTTGGAGTGCGGTATTGGCGACGCGACTGTCTGGGAAATAAGCGGTGAGAAAGCCTCCGGTAATATAAGGACCCGGGTCCATTTCATGATGCACGGGAGCTGGATACTCCGTGAGATCGATGTCGTCACCCGTCGCGACGATTTGCTTGACCGGAGCTTCGGATTTCGTAACGACGACGGGATCGATCCGCCGGTTTAGCCGCTCGTAGGTCGCCACACCGACGCCCTCGATCGTGCTCTCCAAGACATGGGCGAGGCGTTTTCGACTCGATAAGAGAAAGATGATGAGCGGCAAGGATGAAATGCCGCAAGCGTTCTTAACCCGGTGAAAAAAAAGGATCGGAAACTTTTTTTGTTTTTCGAGCTTCGAGACAAGTGCCGTGACCTCATAGCGGGCGTCCACTTGCTTCTCGATGTGAACAACCTCCGCGGGAAAGTCGCGCTCGTATTCCTTCAGAAAAGAGTGGAGGTCCTTAGTCATATCTTGCGAGAAAATTCCATGAGGCGATAGCCGGACCTGCGGGACTAGGAGCCGCTTCTGGATAATTCTTATTGGTACGTCCGCCAAACACTGGGTTCTCCCGATGTAGCTATAAAACTGCAGCCGGAAGCGGATCTCAGATGGTGCTTAACCCACCTTTCGACATCTTGTCAAGCCAATGTCTTCTTCGATCCTATTCTTGCGGCCCGCCTGCGTTTTTGTCACGATTTTTAATTGACTCGTCCAGTCGCTCCGATCGATATTGACAGGGTATTCCCCCGTTGGTACATAAGCCTAGATTCATGAGTGGTGTAGGTCTTCACTTGGAGCGAAGCTGACGATCGGCTCCGAAACAAGTTTTTGCCTCAGATTCCGACCCTCATCTCATCGAGACCGAGCTTACATGGTCGTACCTGAAAACCTTGAAGAGCCGAATTGAACTTGAGACCGGAAACCCGCAACTCGAAACGGAGTCGTCTAATCAAAGTGCAATAGAAAAACAACAAGTATGCAACGCACCATGAAAGCCGCGCGGTTGCACGGCTTCGAGCGCACCCATGGCTCGCGCGAAGTTGTCCGCGTCGATGACGTGCCGATTCCGGATGTCGGCGCCGGCGAGGTATTGGTTCGCGTGCTGCGCGCTGGGCTCAACCACGGCGATCTGCACATGAGAGAAGATGCCGTGCAGTATAGCCCGGAGGTGACGACTGTACCGGATTTGCCGATGACGATTGGGCACGATGGATTGGGGGAGGTCATCGAGGTAGGACGGGACGTCGAAAACCTTCGGGTCGGCGACCGCGTCGTGGTGATCTGTTCGATCACCTGTGGTTTCTGCAAATTCTGCCGGACCGAAAGACAGCACCTCTGTCAAACCAAGAAGACGATGGGTTTTCTCACCAAGTGGGGGGAAGGGCCAGCCTATCTCCGTCGCTACAAGGACGGACTCTGGGCCGAGTATTGCCGCGTGCCGGCTGGCAACCTGGTTCGTCTGCCGCAAGACGCGAACGTCGACGAGATGTGCAAAGTCTCCCAAATCAACGTGGGTTACCGAGCCCTTAAACGCGCCCGACTCCACAGTGGAGAGGTCGTTTTGGTCAATGGAGCTTCAGGGATCACCGGTATCGGCACAGTGCT
>DATBLC010000032.1:0-6551 GCA_036555515.1 Binatia bacterium | reverse complement strand
TGCCGCTTTCGCCCAAGAGCAAGACGGTCGATTTGCTCGCCGCAGCCTTCTTGGCTGTCTCAATGGCCGAGCGCATCTTGGGGCTCTCGCCGCCAACCAGGCGGTAGCGCTCACCGGCCTCCTCGGTAAAGCATTCCAATCCTCGCTTCAGCCGTTCGCGCTCCAGCGCTTTTTCCACGACGATAGCTATATGGTCGAGCTCAAAAGGCTTGGTGATAAAATCGAAAGCTCCTTCTTTCATAGCCAGAACGGCTCGATCTATCGTGCCGTAAGCGGTGATCATAATGACTGTGGTGTCGCGCCCCCTCTGTCGTAAGTCATTCAACACTTCTAGTCCGTTTTTAACCGGCATCTCGATATCGAGGAGCACCAGTTCCGGGCCTGCCTTCTCCACCTGGTCCAAACACTCCTGCCCATTGGCAGCAGTGATCACGCGAGCACCAAGACTGTTAAGAGTATCGCATAGGATGTCCCTAATATCCGGGTCATCGTCCGCAATCAGTATGGTCCCGCTGAGCGCTGACATGGTTGAGGTCTCGCTTTACCGCGCAGCTTTCTTCACCCTCTCCCTTCCCACTTATTACTTCCTCTCCCTCTGAGAGAGGACTGAGGTGAGGGCTTTTGCTCTGAACTACCGGCTCCTCGTCCTGTTTGTCATCACTTCCTCTCCCATTGGGAGAGGATCGAGGTGAGGGTAACTCAACACCTCGGCAATTCGTTCCAGCACTCCATCAGTATTAGCCAACACATCATGATTCCAAAAGCGCAGCACCTGGTAACCCTCCCCTTCCAAAAACCGACTCCGCTTCTGATCCGCCGCTACGTCGACCGCATGCTGGCCACCGTCCAGCTCCACTATTAACTTTCGCTGCGGACAGCAGAAGTCGGCAACGAACTGGCAAATAGGATGCTGGCGGCGGAACTTGGCATCACAAAGCTGTCGATCGCGAAGGCGCGCCCAGAGTTTTTGCTCGGCGTCAGTCTGATCGCGACGCAGTCGGCGGGCACGTTGTTTCACTGTGTGACGATTAGAACGCATGCGTATGGTTAATTTCGAAAACTCCCTCACCCTTACCCTCTCCCTCTTATTAGAGGGCGAGGGAACTATAAAAGACCTCCAGGAGAGCCGACCACATCATCCGTAATCAGCCTGCAAATTAGCTTGTGCTCGTGCGACGAGGCACCACTTTCTTCGCCTCCTCTCCCTCTGGGAGAGGACTGAGGTGAGGGTTTCCGCTCCCGAAGTGATAGGAAATTAATCCTGTAAATTCGACCACTTGCCTTTATACAATACATCTTCTGCTTCGCATCAATTTCAGATTGAATTTTGCGGGCCGGACGCCGGTAGCGTAAAATAGAACGTACTTCCACGATTCATTTCGGACTCCACCCAGATCCGTCCGCCATGCAACTCCACAAGCGCCTTGCAAATGGCCAGACCGAGGCCCGTGCCTTTGGGCTTCACCCCATCCACCTCGCCGACCTGGTAAAACTTGTCGAAAATCTTTTCGTTTTCCTCCGGAGGGACTCCGGGACCGGTATCGGAAACGGACACCTGAACGCGCTCATCGCCATTCCTTGACGCGGATACCGTGACCGTGCCATGGGCCGGGGTGAACTTGATCGCATTGCCAATCAAGTTCATTAGCACTTGGTTAATCTTATCCCTGTCCGCCCAGACCATGATCGACTGCTCGGGAATGGCCGCCTCGAGCGCAATGCCTTTTTCAACCGCGATAGGCCGCAAGGTTTCCACTACCTCATGCACGAGCCCGCCCATCGAAACGAGACTTGATTTCACTTCGATTTTTCCCGACTCGATCTTGGAGAGATCCAAAAGGTCGTTGATCAAACCTGCCAAATGCTGCGTATTGGATCGCACGCGAGTGAGATAGTGAATCTGCTTCTCGGTTAGCGGCCCGGCCACCTCGCGCAGTATCAGATCTACGGCGCCTTTGATCGCCGTAAGCGGCGTCCTGAGCTCGTGCGAAACATTGGAAACGAAGTCTGACTTCAGTCTGTCCAACTCCTTGAGCCGCTCATTGGCGAAAGCAAGTTCGTGTGTTCTCTCTTCGACCTTTTGCTCCAGGCCGCCATAAGCTTCACGGACATTCTCCGCCATCCGGTTAAATTCTTCCGCGAGCAGTTCGATCTCATCTCCAGTTTTCACGTCCAGGCGGGAATTCATATCCCCGCCGCCAATCCGCTCGACTCCTTTTCTCAGTGTTTCCAATGGCCAAACAACCCGCCGGGCAACCAACAATGACGCAACGAGCGCCATGCCAAGGCCTAAAAGCAGGAAACCGGAAGTTCTAAACAACGACGCATACAGCGGGCCATATATCTCTTCAACGGGCTGCTCGACGAAAACTGCCCAGCCGAGAATAGGAATCGTCGCCCAGGAGCTAAAAACTTGCTGCCCGCCGAGATTCCGTGCGACGGTCCACGGTGGGATTCCTGCATCCGTTCTGGACTGCAAAGCCGAGCGCACTTGACTTAAGTCTGCAATGTTGCGGCGTTGCAAAACGAGGCTGATGTCCGGATGAGCGATAAGGTCGCCCTTGCGGCCAATGGCGTACGCGTAACCTCCGGTTCCGACTTTTAGCTTCGATACTAGGTCCCAGACATATTTCAGATTAACTTGAACTTGGAGCACTCCGATCATCCGTCCGGCATATCGCTCGATGGGAACAGCTATTGTCATGTAAGGCTCAGAGTCCCGGTAGAAGTAAACCGGACTGTAATATGACTTGCCTTCTTTGGCTAACTGGAGCGCCGGCAGTGCCAATTCAATTTTCTTACCTTGCGGCAAGATACTCGTGAAACGCGACACGGTGACCCGAGCGATTCCTTCGGTGTCTATCGCCATCGCCTCTGTGATCGCCGGGGCGACAACAAGGAGCCGCCTCAACTCGAATTGGTATTCCGGGGAAA
Organism: Binatia bacterium; assembly: GCA_036555515.1. Lineage (GTDB taxonomy): Bacteria > Desulfobacterota > Binatia > UBA9968 > UBA9968 > DATACQ01. The sequence goes on along the minus strand of DATBLC010000032.1, from coordinate 3,617 downwards.
GTCCTTTCTCCGTAATCTCGCGGTTCTTGGTGGCCCCTCTGGTTGTGCGCTCGATCTCTTGAACAAATTGCTCGATTTTAGAGGCCGCCCCCGATGTAATTTCCTGCTGAAGCTTGACAACGGCTGCTGAGCTTTCCCGATATCGGAAATAAAGCTCGACGAGCCCGCTGGTGATCAGCCCCCCGCTAATCAGAACCAGGGAGATGAGGAAGTAGTGGCGAACCAACCGCCCGCGTTTTTGTTCAGCTTTATGATTTTGAATTTCAGTTTTTAGATTTTGGATTAGCGCAGGCATAGTCACCCGCCAATTGTTTTCATCAGGGCCATTGAAACGAGCGGGATTCTACAAGGCTCTCCAGCCAAGAAGCAAATTCGTTCGCGAATGACTGTTCGCTATTCCCAGGCAGTCTAAAAACCGAATTTCTCTTCTCCTTTCAGCGTCTATTGCCTTTTGCCTCATGCCTAGAGCCTTCTTTACTCAATCACCTTGCTTGCTGCCATGAGCAAATGCCCAGGGATTTTCACCCCCAGCGCCTTCGCGGTCTTGAGGTTGATTACCAACTCAAACTTCATCGGCTGCTCGACGGGGAGGTCGGCGGGTTTGGCGCCCTTCAGGATCTTGTCTACATAGATGGCCAGCCGGCGGAATTCGTCGAGGTAGTCAGCTCCGTAGGACATAAGTCCGCCGTTATCAACATATATCCTCCCGGAATAGATAGCCGGCAGCCGATTCTTTGCCGCGTGCTTGATAATATGTTCTAGGTTCTGAAGATAGTGCGCGCTCGGCATTACAATAAGTGCCTGGGCGTGCTCAGTTTTCATAGCCAAGAATGCCTTGTCGATCGTAGCAGGGTCGAGTGCCAATAGTACTTGAAGCTTCACCCCGAGCGCTCGCGCCACGGCCTCCAAGTCTTTGGACACACGGCTCTCTCCCGCTGCGAATCTTTGTGACCAGGTTAGAACAGCAATACGCTTGACCCCGGGAACTGCCTCTGCGAGAAGCTCAAAGCGTTTCCCGCTTAGATCAACATTAATGGAGGCTAATCCCGTGATATTTCCGCCCGGATGCGCGAGACTGGCCACAATACCAGCTCTTACAGGATCGCGATCGTACCTCATGACAATGGGGATCGTGCTGGTCGCCTCCTTAACGGGATCGACCGCAGGGCTCCCTCCCGCGACGATGATGTCAACCTTAAGACCGACCAGCTTAGCTGCGAGGTCAGTTAATCGATTGGGGTTCGCTTCTCCCCCGCGGATTTCCAGAATGATGTTTTTTCCCTCGATGTAGCCCAACTCGCGCAAACTCTGCCGGAATGCTTCAATCCAAGGCGCCGCCACGGCGGTGGACGCGGCCACTAGGAGCCCTATTCTGGGGACTTTTTTCGGCTGCTGCGCTTCAGCCGAAAAGCTAAGGGTCAAAAGCATCACGGCCACAGCAAGCCGATTCACTTTTTTTCTCATGGCCTTGTTTCCTTATCTGGCTATCAACTGCTTTCCACGCTGTTCACCTGCAATACATTGTCACTCCTAACTTCGCTTAGAAACGGCCCTTTTCTGAACGATATGTTCTTATTCAATTTCCCGGACGAGGCGAAAACCGATGGCAAAGACGGGGGTGGCAGCGATTGCTCCGTGCCGGTGTGCTGACCGCTGGTGGATCGTGTCGATCCACCAGGAACCGCCGCGTATTATGCGCCGATTACAATCGCCTCCACCCGCTTCTAACCAAGCTGACCCATCAGCGGGCGCGCCTTTGTAATCTTTATGCCAGCAGTCCTGTACCCATTCCATTACGTTCCCGCTAGTGTCGTAAAGCCCGAACGGATTGGGTTTAAACGACCCTACCATATTCCGTCCCTATGCTAACGACAGATTTGTCCGCTTATCGTGTAATTCTTGTTTCGTCGGAATCGGTGCGTCGCCCCACTACCACCGCATCTTTATCACGAGCGGTTTTTGGCGTTCGTTCGGAAGGATCACGAACAGGTTGTCGGTTCGCGTCTTCCACGTCTCCTCCGTAAGCCCGAGACCCTCGAGAATTCTTTCCCTGGATGGTGGACCGGTAACGACCAACACCCGGTCCTTTGCATGCTGGGTGGGCAGTCGGCGAACTAGATCATCCATTGCCTCGATTTGGAAGGGCAGGATGTTGACCTGGATATTAAGCGCCTTCGCGACAGGCTCAGCGGTTTGCACTACGTAAGGGCGTTCGAACGAGTAAATGACTTTGATGTCAGCGTCCTTTAGCAAGTTAGCTAGCTCATTCGCCTTTCTCCTTCCCGCGTCCGTTAACCCTGTCCCGTCCGCATTCTTTCCCGGATATTGCACAAGGAACACCGCTTCCTGAGCATTGATCTTCGCGCAATCCGTACCCAGTGCCATCGCTAATGTAAGGAAAAATAGAGGCGGCAGAACCAGTTTTTCAAAGCTCATATGTGTTTTCATCTTAAGACCCTCCTTGCTCGCGCCGTCCTAAAATCGAGATACTTCCAAGCGATCCGCTTGCGCATGCCTCCGCGGCCTGGCTTAGGGGAATTTGGCCGGAGATGAAAAAGGTCTGGTGGCGTCCACCACGAACATTACCAAAGAGTGCAGATCCGTAGAGCCAGTGCTTGAGACCTGCATAGGATTGTCTGCGCCAAAGCCCGTCTCTGGCTGGCCAGCCGTGACACGGATCGTGCCTTTAACGGCTCGGATGGTTTGCTCCCCTGCAAGTACGTAGAAGGCTTCGGAGCCAGGATGAGTATGCTGGGACGTTACGCTGCCCGGAGCGCCGGTGGCTTCGTTGATACGAAGGAGATACTCCGGCGCAGAGATTCGGGGGATGGGACCGACTTCCGCAACCTTGGTGCCGCCCGGCGTTGACCCACCGGAGGATCCAAGCGTGAAGAGCCAGACCTTTCCCCTCGACTCGACTGCTAATGCCGCGGCGGCGGCGGCCGTCTTGGCCTCTGCGAGCGTGGCGAAGTTCTCGATCCGCCAGTAAAGCGACCCCTCCGGCAGCTTTGCGATCTTCTTCTCTGCGAGTTGCTTGACGACAAGCTTTTGTTGCGCCGATGCTCCACTAGTAGAAAATATCGCCGCAAGAGCCACGAACAAAATCATTTTGTTGAGCTTCATTACACACCTCCTTGGCTGATTGTTTGGCCTTGGAAACTTTGAAACCTGCTTCAGCCTAGGTGCACGCGGCGTGCCACGGCAGGAAAAGTGAACTTGAACAGCGTAAGATATTGAGGAAGCGAAAGATTATGACAGGCAAGCGACTGCGAGGCGGGCGAGACGCCCAATGAAGGGTAGTTTTTTCTCTACCCCCAGTAGAGAAAAGTCTACGGTGAGTCGGGAGAAGACCCGTTGCCCTGGGTAAATTGCACAACTAACTCCGGGCCCTGTCCATACAGCTCACCTTGGTAACCACCCCACTTGCGGACGACGCTGAACCCTTGCCCGATAATTAACGTCTCAAATTCTTCAGGGTAGTAGCACCGCATGGCGATCTTCAACACCGCTTCATCCACCAGCGCCTCGCCACGATAGCGACGGTAGATCAACTCGGGATACAAAATCATCCTGTCCGGGTCCATGCGAGGCCGGCGCTCGTGGCATACAATGCGCCC
>DATBLC010000031.1:0-16440 GCA_036555515.1 Binatia bacterium | reverse complement strand
CTGGGTCGGCGCTATACCCACGAGCAATCAAAAGATTTTGCGCGCTTGCTGGCCATGATTGGAGTGGAAACGGTTCCGGACATCGCAACGGTCGCCCGGTCGCTGGCCGCACGGGGCGGCAAGGTTTACATCGACTTCGGCCAGAATGGCCACGGCGTCACCATCGCTGCGCCCTTCACCGCCCGACCAGTTCCCGGAGCGACAGTATCGTGCCCGCTGCGCTGGCAAGAAGTAAACGCTCGCTTACATCCGTCGCGTTTTACAATCAAAACTATGTTGACGCGGAGCGCGAGAATCAAAGATCCACTGGCGCCGGTTTTGCGCACGAGCATCGATATCGCAGCGGCGCTGAGGCAAATCGAAAAAAAATTTGCATTAAAACGCAAACACCGGCGGGAATAATCCCGGGATGGATTCCCACGTTATCTACGCAGGTTTTTCCTTCTTCACCCCGTAAGCGAACTAAACCCGCGAGTGGAGATATAATCGCAGGCAACAGAATTCCCCTGAGCTTGATCACGAAGCGAACTGTCAGGAGTGCTATAGCCGCGACGGCGAAATGTCGTGGCGCCCTCCTCTTGCAACCGGTGGCATAGCCCACCATATCCTAAACCGACGGGGTCAGTCGGTTGCCGCTGTTCGATAAGACCGCAGACTAATCCGCCTGGCCAATGACAGTGAGGCCGACTTTCTTTAACTTTACAGGTGAAAAGCGCAACCGTGAACTAGCATCACAACGTCGATTTCTGCTAAAAGCAAACCGGGGGAAACACTATGAGAGCACCGCAGCAGTGGGACCTGGACTATGACGTTGTTGTCGCAGGCTACGGGTATGCGGGAGGCGTGTCGGCGATCTTCGCGAACGACGCCGGCGCGCGAACCATCATTCTTGAAAAAATGGCGCACTTCGGCGGTAACTCCATCCTGTCCGGCGGCTCGGTTACGATCGCCGATAACGCGGGACTCGCTCTACAATACCTTCGCCGCACCTGCCTCGATGCAACCGATGATGACGTGCTGCGGGCATTTGCCACGGGCATGGTCAATCTCAGATGGACGCTTAACAAGCTTAGCGGGGAGATCGACTTTTCGACCATGGTTAACCGGCAAGGCGGCAGCTACCCCTTCCCCGGCAGCGAGACCCTTACAGCGCTGCACGTTAGCCGCAATGAATCGTACAAAGGCTTTCCCTGGGCCAAAGGCACTAAAGCCGGCGGAACACTCTTCTGGGTAGTCGCCGAGCATGTAAAAAGCCGGCCCATCGATGTCCGCTTCGAAACGCCCGTGCGGGAGCTTGTAACCGACGGCGATGGCATGGTCTTGGGCGTCATTGCGGAACAGAATGGTCGCGAGATGGCTATTCGCTCCAGGCGAGCCGTAGTCCTTTGTACCGGCGGTTTTGAGCATAACAAGCGCCTGCAGTCCCACTATCTCCAGATTCGCAACACCATCTCGATGAGCCCCCTCGGCAACACCGGCGATGGCATTCTGATGGCGCAGAAAGTCGGCGCTGCCCTCTGGCATATGTGGCATCTCCACGGCGGCTACGGATTTCGCATTCCAGACTTGCCCATCGCGATCCGCCACACCTTTCCGGGCTTTCGCAAAGACGATCGCAAGATGCCGTGGATCGCCGTGGACCGCTTTGGCCGCCGCTTCATGAACGAGTATCCGCCTGCGCCTCAAGATACTCCAATCCGCGCCATGGAATACTATGACCCCGACATTCAAGATTACCCGCGCATTCCGAGCCATCTTATCTTCGACGAAGAAGGACGAACGCTCGGCCCCATCGGCGAGCCGAAGATCAATGATGATCGAATCAACTTTCAGTGGAGCGAGGACAACTTGCGGGAAGTCGAAGCGGGCATGATTCAACGTTTCAACACTTTGGACGAGTTGGCGCGGCATCTCGAAATCGAGGCCGAAATCCTTCGCGAGACCGTGGGCCGCTGGAACGAACAGTGCCGGTCTGGCCGCGACCGGGACTATCGCCGGCCACCCGGGACAATGGTATCGATTGAGTGCCCGCCTTTTTACACAATACCGATATGGCCGATCATCACCAACACCCAGGGCGGGCCGGTGCACAATCCTCTACAACAGGTCGTCGATCCTTATGGTAAACCGATACGGCGGCTTTATGCCGCTGGTGAAATGGGATCGATCTTCGGTCACCTGTATATGCTTGCCGGGAATAACGCCGAGTGCTTTATTGGCGGAAAAATCGCCGGCATGAATGCCGCAACGGAAAAACCTTGGTGCTGAATCCAGCGGGGCACGAGTGAATATCGCGTCCGTCGATGGTTTCTAGGAGGAAAAACGCGAACAGAATGTGTGTTTTGAGAAGAAAGTTTCTATGATTTACCGGTCGGTCCAGGGCGATTCCGCCCAGGGAGGCGAGGTGGCGCCATGAACGAAGCGCCGTATGTTTACTTCATCGACAATACAGTCCAGCACGAGGTGCTTGATGCGGTAACTTGTATCGAGGCAATCGAGAAGGGATACCGCGCGTGGGGCGGAGGACATGCCGCGATCAATCCAAAGACCGAGCTCCACGTCTACGGCGGCAACGGTTACTATAATTTCGGTCTGATCCACGGTGCGGTCGAGCCCATGGGTGTTGCCGCCCTGCGCATCAAGTCGGACTTCCACAGCCAGACCGGGCCTACGTCCTATGGTGACAAGCATGCCGGTTTCGAGGGCAAGTTTTGCGGGCTGGTGCTGCTGTTCAACACCACCAACGGACTGCCGATGGCCATCCTCAACGATGGTCACATCCAGCACATGCGGGTTGCCGCGGCGGCCGCGGTGGCGGCGAAGTGCCTGGCGCGCCAGGATTCGGAACGCCTCAGCATCCTTGGCTCGGGTGGTATGGCGCGCTCCCATGCAGAGGCGCTTTGCGCGGTACGCCCGATTAAAACCATCGACGTGTACAGCCCGAATCAAAAGCACCGCGAGACCTTCGCGCGGGAGATCGGCGGTCACCTCAAGGTCGAGGTGCGAGTGCGGGCGCGCCCGGAGGATGCCGTGAAGGGAAGCGATATCGTGGCGTGCTGCACGAACTCCAACCGCCAGGCGGTGCTTTTGGGCGGCTGGATCGAGCCTGGCATGCACATCACGACGGTGCACGGTGCGGAGCTGGAGCCAGCGGCGGCGCAGCGGATCGATCACTCTGTGAAGAACCAGCCGGTGCGTGACCTGCAAAGCCATTTCTCGGTGGCGGGAAAGCCACCGGAAGGCGTCGTGCCGCGGCCCCAGGGTTGGAAGCCGCCTTCGGCGACCGACGAGATGCCGCTCTTGTCTGACGTTATCCTTGGGAACGCGCCGGGCCGCACCACTGGCGACCAGGTCACCTACTTCAGCAACAACGAGGGGACCGGCGTTCAGTTCGCGTCCGCGGGCGCAGCGGTGCTGGAGCGCCTCGCGCAACGCAACTTCACGGGCGTAGCCAAGGTTCCCCTCGCCTGGTTCCTTGAGGACATACGGGACTAGCCGCGTTCAATAAGTTAGAATCCAAAAAGAGAGAGTTGGTTTATAAGCGGCGGTCCACATCGGGCCGCTGTTTTGTTGTTCAGGAACCTGTAGCACGCAATTAAAGCGATCAGTTCAAACCTGCCGGCTTTCTGCGGTGGTCTGGACGGCGATAGGCGAATCGTTAGAAGGGTAGGCTGCCGATCCGGCAGTATTTGGCGAGCCGCAGAACATTGACAAGTTCGGATAGCTGGTGGATATTCCAGCCGAATCACATTCGATTGCTTTAGTCATCCCACGACATAGGCTTCCGGCGTTTGTCGTTTCTACGGCGGCTCACTTAATATTTAGCTGCCCGAATATGAGCGTCACTATTGTTCACCGAAAACCTACGGTCGAAGAGTTTGAGTCCGTGGTGGAATCCGTAGGCTTCCGCGGTCACGACCGCATCGCAGTCGAGGTCGCGTTAGCCAACACCGTTTTCTGTGTTTGCGCGGAGGAAGAAGGACGCCTTGTTGGCCTTGGCCGAATCATTGGGGACCGCGCGATCAGTTTGCTCTTGACGAATGTAATGGTGCGCCCTTCCCACCAGCGACGAGGCATCGGCTCGCTAATCGTCAAGGCCTTATGTTCCGAGGTTGAGTGTCTGCCTTACAAGAACGTTGTTCTGGAAGCTGTGCCGCAGCCCGGATCCGTACTCTTCTATGAGCGCCTTGGATTTCGAGCATCGCGTAACGGTCCGCCCGGGATGGTGAGGTGGTTCCATGACGAGCGTGCAGCTAACCGCAGCTAACGGATACCTGTTTGCGGGCCGGCTGTCGGCGCCATGCCATATCAATGGCGGTTCTGGCCGGCGGCACGGCACGACGTTAGTCCTAATCGACTCGAATTCTCCGACGATCCGATGTTGCAAAATTTGCCCGAGGCGTCGTACAGTCCAATCCTGCGCCAAATTCTCTCGATTTTCAGAGCTAGGCGAGGGTGTTTTGCTAGTCGTGAGTAGCGAATATTTTAGACTGCAATTTGCGTTTTCTCCATAGCACAAATCCTGTGAGATTCGCCGGTCAGACAAACGTCGCTGCTTGACCCAGCGCTTTAGTCCAAAAGGGTTAATTGCATCGTTGACGCCACCAAACACCTGAAGTAAAAATCAGTTCAGCCGGCGGGGGAGCCTGTCGCGACGGGATGTCTTGCAGGAAAAACTATTCGGCGAGCTCAACGAGAAACAAGCCGAGTACACCGACGACATTCTCACCTCCGGCCGCCATCTTTTATCCCTCATTAATGAGATCCTGGACCTCTCCAAGGTCGAGGCAGGGCGCATGGAACTGGAGCTGGCGACGTTCGATCTCCCCTTAGCAATAGAGAACGCGCGCACCTTTGTGCGCGAGCGTGCCACCAGGCATGGCATCACCCTTGACGTTGCCGTTGATGACCGGCTTGGCGAGTTCGTCGGCGACGAGCGCAAGATCAAGCAGATTCTTCTCAATCTGCTATCCAACGCAACGAAGTTCACTCCGGAGGGAGGTCGGATCGGAATCAAGGCCAGGCAGACTGACGGCTCGGTGGAAATCTCCGTAACTGACACCGGCATCGGCATACGCCCTGGAGGACCAGCCAAAGATCTTCGAGGAGTTTCGCCAGGTAGGCTCCGACTACGCGTACAAGGTCGAGGGAACCGGTCTTGGGCTAACCTTGGCCAAGAAATTCGTCGAGCTGCATGGGGGGGGAGGATCTGGGTGGAGAGTGAAGTGGGGAAAGGCTCGACATTTACTTTCACACTGCCCGAACGGCCAATGTCCCATTAATCAGCATGAAGTGTGTTTAGGGAACAAAGTCATCAATGCAACGAAGTGAGGACAGCAGGATTTCTCCTTCGCGTTGTATGCGCGTTGTAAGAAGCAGTACGCCCAAAGCCCCTTCGCGGCGGAGGCGAGATGATTAAGGTCATGATCCCTGGTTTTGGACCGCTAGAAATAAGTTGTGTCGTGACCGACTACACCGGCACACACTCCTTCAAAGGGGTCGTGAGGAGGAGTGTCAGAACCCGCCTCGTACGACTTGCCAGGCTAGTCCAAGTTTACGTTCTCACCGTGGATACTTTCGGGACGGCACGCCGCGAACTCTCGCGACTGCCCGTGGAGCTACACTTTCTAAACAACGAGAAACGTAACGACAAGGAGAAGCAACGGTTTGTCTTGAAACATGAGCCGAAGCACGTAGCGGCGTTCGGTAATGGAACTATAGATCGGCTGCTGTTGAAAACTGTGCGCGATGCGGGCGGTCTCGCAGTGGCTGTCGACAACGGCGAAGGTTGCGCGCTTGACGCGATTCTCAACGCCAATATTCTCGTCCATGGCTCTGAGCAAGCCTTGGATCTATTACTTGAGCCGAACAGCTGTAAAGCAACGCTTCGTTTCTGATGCTCCGCGGCACCCGCACAACGGGTCGCAAGGAGGTCGGCGACCGCCCGGACGGTTAGCCCTTACTCCGAGATTGAATTGTTTTCTCCAACGACTCCGTCCTGTGGAATTTGCCCGAGGCGTCGATCATCATCGTGTTCCACTACACTTGGAACGCTGCATACGCGAGAGTAGTCTTCGTGAACGAATTGGACCGAGAATTGGAGTTGGAGGATCTACGGTAGTGACGACTGGGTGATAAAAATTGCGCAACTACCCGGGCTTGAGTCGGCATAAATTCCCGCGGTCGACCGAAGCGTTTATGCAAAAAGACCTTTATCTTTCCTGGTGCGTTTTCCTCGGTGCGTGAATAATCCGGGCGAAGGCACGTCTCCAATTGACGAGGCAAATCGATATTCTATCTTCTAGGGGCCGTCCCATCTCTCTAACGCCATGGTTAAACTGACCGTAAATTCTCTATCATTACAATTGCGGAAATCTGCGCCGGACCAGGAGAGCTGAGCTGAATAACTTTAGTCGAGAAAGCATCAGTATTGTGCGCCCGACTCCCTCATCGCTAAGTTGTTGCAACCGAGATCGATCTTTAATAGCTGTAATATGCGTTCGTTGAAATTGTGTCTTTAGCGGCCTAGCAGGCTACTGAAAAAGCTCTTTGCATGCTGGTCAAAAAGATCCAGAGGCGAGCCCTGGTACTCGTTGTTAGTGTTCGTGGCTCGTGTTCGTCCGAACTCGAGCACAAGAAACGGGCACGAGTTCCGAGGCGATTGAGCGCAACGAAGCCTTTGGGTCTTTTTCAGCAGCCTGCGAGTGAGATCGTCGAGCAGTTCCGAAATGTTTTCGAGAATCGTCTGATTGAAGGAGGTTACGATGGCAAACGGGCAATGGCCTCGTGAATTAAAGGAGGATTTGCAACGACTGCGGCGACAACTCGAAGGGTTCAAACCGGCGTTTTTGACGACCGCGTTGTTAGTTCTCGTGATTCTTATAATTCTCTGGTCCAGTTGGTACACAGTCCAGCCCGAGGAAACCGCTGTAGTGCAACGGTTTGGGCGGGTTCAGCGCTCAACCGGTCCGGGACTTCATTTCAAATTACCGCTGGGGATTGAGACTGTCAGACGCGTTCCTACAGCCCGGGTCCTCAAAGAAGAGTTTGGGTTCCGCTCAGTGGCAGCGGGTCGCCAGACTCGGTCTGCCGGGGGGGATTTTTCCAACGAGTCGCTCATGTTGACCGGCGACCTCAACGTCATCGACGTTCAATGGATCGTACAATACAGAGTGGAGGATCCGGTCCGTTATCTTTTCAAGGTTCGTGAACAGCGCGAAACGTTTCGCGACATCGCCGAAGCGGTCATGCGCCGCATAGTCGGGAATCGTGTGGGAAGCGATGTCTTAACAGTGGGCCGGGTCGCCATTGCCACGGAAGTCAGGGAAGAAATGCAGAAAATCTTGGCTGAATACGAAACTGGAATCCGACTTGTCACTGTAGAGCTTCAAGACGTGACTCCTCCCGACCCTGTGAAGCCGGCTTTCAACGAGGTCAATGAAGCCCGCCAAGACCTCGAGCGCATGGTGAACCAAGCTCAGGAGCAGGCGAACAAGGTTATCCCCAGGGCCGCAGGACAAGCGAAACAAGCCATCGCGGAAGCGGAAGGTTACGCAACCGAGCGGGTCAATCAAGCTCGGGGAGATGCTGCTCGTTTCACCGCCGTACTGGCAGAGTACCAACGGGTGCCCGAAGTCACTCGACGGCGCCTTTATCTAGAGGCCATGAGCGAAGTCCTCTCCGACGCCAAAACCGTCTACATCGTGGACAGCGAGCAACGAGCATTGATTCCATGGCTGTCTCTGGAATCAGGACAAAAGCCCCCGCCTTTAAAAACCAGCAAGGAGGAACCCAAATCATGACGACGCCGATGAGATACGCCTTGGGTATTATACTGGCGGCAGTTCTCGTGTCGTTGGCTGGAACTTTCTATGTGGTGGAAGAGGGACAGCAAGCCGTTATCTTGCAATTTGGCCGGCCCGTCGGAGCGCCTGTAACCGAAGCCGGCCTTCACTTCAAGGCCCCTTTCATACAAGAGGTTCGCCGCTTTGATAAACGAATTCTTATTTGGGACGGCGATCCAAACCAGATACCCACCGCGGGTCGAGAATTCATCTGGGTGGATTCCACCGCCCGATGGCGCATCGTGGATCCGCTCAAATTTCTCGAGAGCGTCGCGACCGAGGCCGGCGCCACATCGCGCCTTGACGACATCATCGATTCCGTCGTTAGGGACCTGGTCTCCTCCAATACTCTAGTCGAACTCGTGCGCAGCGCGAGTTGGACAACCCCGCGAGGGGAGGCTCTGGAAGAAGCATCGAAGGAAGTGGTGGAAGAGCTGAAAAAGGAAATCACCCTCGGACGTGAAGGGCTCACCCGCGCCGTTCTAGACGTAGTGCGCAAGACCGCCCCGCAGTATGGTATCGAGGTTGTCGATGTTCGCATCAAACGGCTCAATTACGTGGAAAGCGTGCGCGAAAAAGTTTACGCACGAATGATCTCCGAGAGAAAGCAACTCGCCGCCCGTTTTAGGTCCGAGGGGGAAGGGCGGAGCGCCGAGATTTTGGGAAATATGGACAAGGAACTGCGTGAGATCCGCTCGACGGCTTACCGGCAGGTGCAGGAAGTTCGTGGCAAAGCAGACGCCACGGCGACCAAGATTTACGGTGACGCCTATGGTCGGGACAAAGAGTTTTACGCCTTCTCCCGAACCCTGGAGAATCTCAAAGAAGGAAAAAATGCGAACTCCGTCCTGGTACTGACCACGGATAGCGACTATTACCGTTATATCAAGGAGGCCAACCCTTCCAGCAGTAAAGTGCGGCGGTAACGAAGCAGCGGCGCGACGGTTTTGACACGAGATAATTGGGGAGACGCGAGGCACAGGCTGTATTTGCCTCTTGCTTTGGTCTCCCCGGGAAAGAATCGGACCGGGAATCGGAGTTAAAGGATCAACGATCGAGTGCGCAGCGAGATCGGCTATTCGGTAGAACAGACTGGATGATCAAAATTGCTTAATAGCTTGGGCCGGCGACGATGAATCCCCGCCGTCGTCTGAAGCGATCATGGAAAGACTCCCAACCGCTTTTCCCCGCACCGATATTCGCCGCCTCCCGATGATCTCGTACATGCCCCGTGCCACGCGCTGACCATCCTATAACCCTGGTTCGGACGGGCTGTCAGTGTTTTTGGTCGCGCCCGGCAAATGGTTTTTTGGACCGCTGAATGCTCACCATGTGATTCTCTTGACAGTCTTTAACTGCGATTGTTATTAGAAATTGCCAGAGTTAGCTCTTTGCCTTTCAAGGAGGACATCGTGACGTACGCCGAGTCGATGGATCATTTTGTAGTTCCTGTGGATGATTTAGTTGCAGCCGAAGAATTTTACACTCGGGTCTTCGATGGCCGAATTGTGCGCCGAAACGGGCTTAACGTGCGTCAGCGGCAGAGAGGAGCGGTTCCCCACACTTTCATTCAAATAGGCGGCAAGCGCATGGGTGTTTATCTGCAAAGCGAAGATAGGCCTACGGCGGCCGGTGTTCGCGGATTGCCGACCTATTCGTTTACATCGACGGCCGCGGGAATAGACCAAGTCATAAAAGAGCTGACCGAACTGAAAGTGCGGTTCGAGGGACCGGTTAAGGATGCTCATAGGTTCGCTCGTCACTCTCTTTTCTTCACTGACCCCGCCGGAAATCATTACGATGTCTATACGCCCCGAAGCATCGATCCTGACTCGCGCGCTCACCCGGGCCGAATGACCGGCGTTGGCTACCTGGAATTGGAAGCTCCCGACGTCGAGGCATCGGTGGAATTCTATAAGCAGGTGCTTGGCTTTAGATTGGTCGAGGACAACCAGTATCTTCCCCTTCGGCAGGTGACACTGCTAATGGCGAGCGGGCAAACGCTCATCCTAACGGCAGCGCCATTTAAACCGAAGGGATTGGTGATGAGTCGTTTAGTTCCCGGTCCTCACATCGCGTTCTATGTGCCGGCGGGCAGTTGGCGGAAGGCTTTGGCCCGTTTGGATGAGCTCGGCATTCCGAACGGCGACCGAGGAGCGGCGAAAGAACGCGTGCCCGGCGGCAATGCCGGCACCTACATGGACGACCCTGCCGGCTACGTCATTCAGTACATCACGGATGGCATGGAGTGATGAGCGACAATCGCAAGCGTGTCCGTCTGCATGAGATTCTCGCCGCTTCCGAGGGTGCGATCGCGCCCGGAATCACCGACCCGCTGTTCGCGCGGCTCGTTCAGGATTCTGGGTACTCCGTCATTCATCTTTCAGGAAATGCCATTCATAAGACTTTTTGCCTTCCGGATCGCGACCTGGTGACCGTTACGGAAATCGCAACACGGGCCGCCCGGATTTCGGAGGTAACCGACGTTCCTTTGATCGTGGACGCCGGAACATGCCGATCGCAGTCGGGTTACGTGGCGCGCGCGGTGCGTGTTCTGGAACGTGCGGGAGCGGCGGCGATTCGGTTCGAAGACAGTGCCGTCGGCGCCGACGAGGGGAACATTGTCCAGAGAGCTAGGATCCGCCCGAAAAACGCCATGGTGCAACTGATCAAAGCGGCAGCGGATGCGCGCGCCGATCGCAGTCTGGTGATCGTTGCTCGATGTGATGCGCGGCGCGTCGAGTCGTTGGAGGCGGTACAAGAGCGTCTTGGCAGCTATGCCGAAGCCGGGGCCGACGCTGTCGGCGTTCAGATCTCGGATCCCGAGGAGCTGTTTGAAATCGGCCGCAATGCTCCGCGTCCATTGGTCAGTCTTTGGCCGCGAAACAAGATGTCGGCGCTGCAATTCCTGCAATCCGGTTTTCGGGTAGCGTTGATGCCCTCGAGCGTTTCTTTGGCTGCGGTTGCCGCGGCGCGACAGATGTTGATCGAGTTGATGCAAAACGGCACTGAACGTGATTATTTCGGCAGGATCAAAGACATCGAAGCCGCGGACCGTTGGTATCGAACATTGGGCGACGGATGATCCGCGCGGAAGCCGTTTGTAAATAGCGTATAAGGGAGTCGCGAAGGGAAGCCACCTATGCTGCGCGAAGTCGCATTAAAACAATCCTACCGAACCACACCTACGGGCCTTTATTTGATCTCGACGGCTTGGCAAAACAAGCGGAACGTTCAGTTTGCGTTTCGTGCGCTCGGACTATCGGATGATCCGCCCCTGGTCCTGTTGGGGATCCAACAGCATAACTACAGTCTCGAGCTGATCCGGCAGAGCAAAGAGCTGGTGCTCAACGTTTGTTCGCTCAATCAGCTTCACGCGATCGATAAAAGCCGCGGCCTTTCGGGACGCGACGTCGAGGACAAGTTTGCTGCCTTGGGCTTTAACGTCCTTCCGGCAACGCGAGTCAAGGCGCCGCTCGTCAGCGGGTGTCACGCCAATATCGAGTGTCAAGTCATCAGCGAATTTGAAACCGTCGGTCTGACAATGGTTATCGTTCAAGCAGTGGCATGTCACGTCGATGAAGAGGTTAAGCCCGTGGCGCGGTTAGCGGGGAAAACTTTTAGTCTGGACGGGCCCATCGATTAACTCGGTTAAGTCCGGATTCCGCAGTTGCGCTCGACAGGAAGCGCGAGGCGCAACCAGTCGAACTGCGGGATCCGGGTTAAGAGGAAGCCGCAGGATCGTTAAGTCGAAAGCAGACGGGAGATACAGTCATGAATATGAGGATTTCTAAAGGTCAGCGGCTTTTTTTCCTCTTGGGCGCGGCTCTGCTGTTGGCTTCAACTCAAGGGAGCGCCGAGACCGCCGAGGAATTGCTGCAAAAGATCAACCAGTTGCCGGCAAAAGAACGACAAGCGGCGCTGGTACAAGGAGCAAAAAAGGAAGGCACAATCGTGTGGTATGCCGGCATGAATCAAGCGAATCTGCGCGAATTCGCCGGCGCTTTCGAAGCGGTGTATCCGTTTTTGAAGGTGAAACCGCTGACCATTGGCGGTACCAGGCTATTCAATCGCGCTTTGGCGGAGTATCGGGCCGGAAAATATGAGTACGATGTGATCAACGTGCGCAGCTCACGGCTTCATTCTCTCAAGAAGGTCAAAGCCGTGATGCGCTATAAGACCCCCTACCGGCAGGCTTTGAAGGAGGGCTTTTATGATCAGGAAGGATACTTCAACGGCATTTGGGCTTCCGTGCTGGTGTTTCTGTACAACACGAAGCTTGTAGCTCGCCAAGACGTGCCCCGTTCCTTAGAAGACATGCTCCAGGCGAAGTGGAAGGGAAAAATCGCCATGGACGACGACGCCGATGATTGGATGGCAGCGGTTTTGGATTATTACGGTGAAGAAAAGGGCAAACAGATGGCGAAGCGCATTGGCGATCAAAACCTGCAAATGAGGCATGGCCGCAGTCTTCTCGTCCAGTTGGTCGCGGCGGGAGAATTTCCGTTACAAATCGACGCGCATCAGCATGAGGTGATTCGACTTCGAGACCAGGGGGCGCCGGTCAACTATGTCTTCCCTGAGCCGTTCATCCCGCTCAAGTCCGTATCGGCGTTCACGTTGGCGTCCAACGCTCCCCATCCGCATGCGGCGGCGCTGCTGGTGGACTTCATGTTATCCAAGCAGGGACAGGAAATCGCGCAAGGTCAGGATCGGTGGCCAGCCCACAAACTGGTGTCTCGGGGAGGTCCTGACGACGTTGGCGAGCGCAAAATCGTCGTGCCGAATCCGGACAAATGGGGTCCGCGCTTCGAAGAGCTGGTGAACATGGTCAGATCGCTTTTAATGCGTTGATAAGGGAAAAAGGGAATTTTTTTGACAGGGAGAGCTTGGATGTGATAGAGGCGACGGCGAAACGCGGTGACGCCCGCGTCTTGCAACCGGTGACATAGCGTACCATGTTCTAAACCGACGGATCAGTCGGTTGCCGCTGTTCGATAAGACGCAAACTAATCCGCCGTTGAAACAATTCTTGGCGAAGCTTACGAGCGCACCAATGTGCGCATCACGGCATTTCGAAGGACTGCGTTGAATTCGTATACGAATCGGACCGAGAGTCGGAGTTGAAGCGTCTATGATCGAGCGCAAGCGCGCTTGCCCGTTCGGTAGTTGATCAAAATCGCGGAACCACTGGGCTTGAGTTGACGATGAATTTCCGCGGTCGTCACAAGGGTTTGTGAAAACAACCCTCCACGACGGATCCTCGTGAGACCTCGGTCGTGATGATCGATGCTACTCGTTCTCTGGACCGATTTTTTTTGCCGGTTCCAAATGCCCGATGATGCACTGCGAGGCGTCAAACTCGAAGACTACTTTGATGGCCAACTTCTGCAGAACAATCCCATTGACGGAACAAGTTATTGGTGTTGACGATTACGGTTGTAGCCGCAGCTCATGTGGGTGTTTAGTGGTGTTACGCCCAGTCCGCTACGTCAGAAGTAGAAAATAGTATAGCCGGTTGACAACACGCCGGCCTTATCCGATACTTTGCCGCGCCCGATGCTGGTCGTGAAGCAGTCCGGTCCCAGTTGGGGCTGCGTCTGTGCCGAGGCAGGCTGGCGCTTGGTCGTGGAAAAAGTTTGTCGAGTTGTCTGACCATGCTCAGAAATTCCTATCGTTTTACGTGGAGGATCTCATGCTCAACAACATTTCGCGTCTGACAATGCCTCTTACCATCGGGTTCTGCCTCATCTGGTTCGTGATTGCCTCCGCTCAGGAGCCTTTCTATAAGGGCAAGACCATCCGCGTTATTGTGGGGTTCTCAGCAGGGGGCGGCTTCGACACCTACGCAAGGTCCGTTGCGCGTCATATCGGTAAACATATACCGGGTAATCCCACTGTCGTTGTCGAAAACATGGCCGGAGCTGGGAGCGCTATCGCCGCGAGCTATGTATACAAAGCAAAGCCGGACGGCCTGACTGCTGGCAACTGGATTGGCAGCTTGATCTTGCAGCAAGTCATAGGGGAACAGAAAGGAATTGAGTTTGACGGGCGGAAGTTCGAGTGGATCGGTGTCCCGGTCCGCGACAGCAATGTTTGCGCCGTGACGAAAGCCAGTGGCGTTGCTAGCGCCCAGCAGTGGTTGACCGCTAAAGAACCGGTAAAGATCGGTGGCCTGGCTCCAGGTACGCCGAACTCTGACGCTCCCAGGATATTGAAGGCAGCGTTAAATTTTCCAGTCCAAGTGGTGGATGGTTACAAGGGCACGTCCGATCTTCGGCTGGCCGCGGACTCTGGAGAGGTTGACGGGGGGTGCTGGGCGTGGGAGTCAATCAAGGTAACCTGGCGTAAGGGCCTGGATTCGGGCAACGTTAAGGTAGTCCTCCAGCTGCTCCCGAAAAGGCATCCTGAACTCGCCGACGTGACAAATGTGATGGAATTGGCTCGAACCGAGGAGGCGCGCCAACTGATTAAAGTAGGCGTGATTGATCCGGGCGCCATTAGCCGGGTTTATTCGTTGCCGCCGGGAACGCCAAAAACGCGGGTTAAGATCTGGCGTGACGCATTCACGGCCACGATGGCGGATCCTGAATTTTTGGCCGAGATGAAAAAAGCGAACTTGGACTTGGACCCTGTCTCCGGCGAAGAGGCAGAAAGTGTTGTGCAAGGCTTGTTTAAGATTTCTCCGACTTTGATAGCCAAGCTCAGGGATATCGTTGTTCCCAGGAAGTAAAAGATTTATCACGTTTCCCGATGATTTTACCATGCACTGTTTGCATGTTGTTACTGAGCGGTATGCGAGACGGAGTCCCATTCACAGCCGCATTTTTGCTGGGTGATTTGGGAGGGTGCAGAGTGATTGTCCGATGAGTACTTTCGTTCGGAGATTGCCGGCTTAGGTTCGACACTATCGTGTTCGCTCGCGAGTGCCAGGTTTTTCTCGCCCGCGCCTCTACCCGCTAACGCACACTTTTCGCGAATGAAAAATCGACGACATGATCGGGATCGAGAGGTTTCTGCGTCAAGCCCCTTTCCACGGCACTGTCAATCACGAGATTGATCTTATCTCGATCGACGATGCCCGTCGGGCTCAGCGAAGGTATGAGCCGCGTGTAAAATTCCGTGGCGTCGGCGCGTTCCAGTTTGAAGAAATTCACCAGATAAGTGATCACACTGTCCCTGTTTCGGGGATCGGCCATCGCCTGGACGGCGCGAACGACCGCGCGCACCACCCGCCCAACCTCCGCAGGGTTTTTGCGAATGTTGGCGACTGTGGTACTGATGCCGCCGAAGGGCAACCGAAAATAAGTTCCCGCATCAAGCAGGAGTTTGAATCCCTCGCGCATGGCGCGGATATCGTCCGGTGAACTAATGAGGGCTGCGTCCACGGCGCCTTGCTTCAAAGCAGCGATGCGCGCCACGTTACCGCCGCTGGCCAGGATGGTCACATCCTGCTGCGGCCGCAGGCCGAAATTTCTCAATAGATAAATCGCCGCACCGTACACCGCACCGCCGAACGAGCTCACCGCCAGTTTTTTCCCCTTGAGATCCGCCAAAGTCGCCTCCGATATACGATAGATGAACCACGATTTTTTCGGGCGAGAGGCCCACCGACTGCGAAAAAAGTTCCTTGAGATTGTAAGGGACTTTGTTGTTCATCCAGAGATGCACCCTGCCATCGTCCCCGATGGCGACCACGCCGGCGTGCGGCTCTAGGTAACCTTGATGGACATGCTGAGTCGAAAATCTGTGCTCGAAAATTTCGTCAGCCTCCCGGAACCCGACCTCAATATCACCCAAAGTCCAATGACCATGGGAACAAACGTTCCGCATGCCCGACGGCGGATGAGGAAGACCTCGGTAGGAATGCATATTTTCGTGGAGAACAGGCGCGCCCTCTTGAACGGCTTCCAAGGGATCGAAGACGGCGGGCAGCTCTTGGTATTCGACTTCGATCTGGCTTAGCGCTTCTTCGGCGAGATCTGCATCCTCCGCCGCAACCAAAGCCACTCGCTCTCCCACGAAGCGCACGCGATCGCGCGCAAGAATGGGCATGTCCTGGAGTCGTTTGCCGGTAAGAATGTCCGGAAGATCGGCGGCCGTGATAACGGCCAACACTCCCGGCAAACGCCGAGCCGCGCTTGTATTTACCCCAACGATCCGGGCGTGGGGTAATGGGCTTCTCAGAGATTTACCCCAAATTGTCGCCGGAAATCGCAGGTCGGCTGTGTAAGCCGCCGCCCCGGTAACTTTGGCGGGACCTTCGATATGGCCGAACGGCTTGCCGACCGCAGTAAAACTCACCGCGAGTTCCTCAGCATATTTGCAGACGCAAGAAATCTCGGTCTTCAGGCTTCCCCGTGAAACGCGACTTAGAGATTGCGCCGCCGAGGCGCGGAGTCAAGACTTCTTGCTCACGAAATATTCCGAGTTTTGCTATTAAGGAGTCCACAATTAAACCAAACAGCGACCGAGGGGTGAGACCTGGAGAGCGCGGGCACAGGAGCGCAAAGGTTGTTTTCAGGCCCTGCCGGCGGGCATTTCCACCTATGGAGAGGACGGGGTGGTGGCCGGCAAGGCAGAGAACCATTGACCG
>DATBLC010000030.1:0-13037 GCA_036555515.1 Binatia bacterium | reverse complement strand
AAGAGCAGCCAGAAGCGGAAAACCCTGGGCAAAATGGCGGTCCCAGAGCGGCATCTCTCGAGAAATCAAACTCTGAGCGAGACTGAATCGCAGGGGATAGAAGTAAGGACCCAAATCACGAAATAACGGAACTTGGTCGCGAAAAATTATCGCTTCGCAAAACCATAAAATCATCGCAACCAATGCTAGCAGTCCTAGGTGGTCGACAGGTTTAGAGACTACGCAGCTACGTTTGAGCATGTTGATGGCGAAATTGTCCCGGGGGTAAGGTGCCGTTAATGCAAAAAGTAAGGGGGGTGGTCGTAACGACTCACCCCCCTTTTGTTGCAAATCAAACTAGGTCAACCAATTTGATTGCTATTACGGACAGGAGTTGCCGGTGATAACCCCGGTCGCGCTATCGAAAGTCCAGGTGTTGGCGCCGCAATTGGCATGCTGGGCGGTCAAGGTGAATCCGGTGGTGCCGACGAGGGTAGCGACAGTCGTTACCTGATTGGTCGGGTTAAAACCGGTTAGCGCGTTGGTAACCGGGCTCATGGCTACATACTTAACAAACTGGGCATAGTACGCTTCTTCCGAAACCGCTGCGTTGCGAAGATCGCTTTTCACCGCGGCCTCAAAACCACGTTTACGATAAGCCGCGAACTGCGGGATGGCGATGGCCGCCAAGATGCCGATGATCGCGACGACCACCAAAAGTTCGATCAGGGTAAAACCTGACTCACTGCGTAATCTCAATTTTTCCATAACTAAAAACTCCCTTCCTTTTTTTGTTGTTTAACCGACGTTACCTGTCAATAATTTGACACTGAATCCTTAGAAACCCTTTTGATTGCCCCTGTTCAACTCCTCACTGCTCTGACTTCTGCCCGTTTTATCTTCACCTCCTTACTGCAGCGCTTGAAACCGGTGACAAACTGGCAAAGCGGTTGTGCAAACCGCGGGCCATAAAATTTTTGCGGCTTGGTCAAGAAAAAACGTTGAAAAAAGCGGGAAACGCCGGCTTATTCAAGAAAGCCCGTGCAGTCTCAAAGATTGATGCTTGCCGCCTTAACCAAAAAGTGACGTGAAATGGAACTGCGGCCGTCGTTTATAGATTGGCTTTGTGACAAAATTTGTTACTCGGCAAGAGGGCCGTCGCCGGATATACTCGGACTTTTTCCCAGGAGCTCATACTTGTCCAGCCTATGGCGCAGCGATCGATAGTTTATGCCGAGCAGCTCTGCGGCCTTTTTTTGTACGCCTTTGGCGCGCTTTAGAGCATCAACCAGTATAGCCCTCTCATGGGTCTCCAGTTCAGAATCGAGGGATACTCCTTTGCCGAAAAAGTGGCTCGGACCGTTGTCGCTGGCGCCGTTATCAGTGTGACCGGCATTTTCCACTACCTCCGGTGGCAAATTTTTCACGTGGGACGGCAAGTCATCCTCGGTAAGAATGTTGCGGCTGGTGACAGCGACGGCATGCTCCATAATATTTTCTAGTTCACGGACATTGCCGGGAAAGTTATGATTCATAAGTCTCATCAGCGCGCCACTGGATATTTCTTCAACCCGTTTGCCGTGGGACGCCGCAAATTTGCGCAAGAAGTGGTGCGCCAACGCGGGAATGTCTTCTTTCCTATTTTTGAGCGGCGGCAAGACCATCTGGACCACGTTGAGCCGGTAGAATAAATCTTCGCGAAAACGGCCTTCTTCCATTTCTTTGCGCAGATCCTTATTGGACGCAGATATCACCCGGACATCGACTTTCACCTGCTTGCTTCCGCCAACGGGCGTGAAGCTCTTTTCCTGGAGAACCCGGAGCAACCTGACCTGAAGATGGAGCGGTAGCTCTCCCACTTCGTCGAGAAAAATCGTACCTTGGTCGGCCTGCTTGAATAGGCCCGGGTGGTCCGAGACCGCGCCGGTGAAAGCGCCGCGCACATGGCCGAAAAGTTCGCTTTCGATGAGTGTTTCCGGAATCGCGCCGCAATTGACCGCCACGAAGGGTTTGTCCCGGCGCGCGCCGTTGAAGTGAATTGCCCGTGCCGCCAGTTCTTTGCCGGTGCCGCTCTCGCCAGTGATCAACACGTTGGTGCTGCCGGCGGCGACTTTTTGAATGAGCTGATAAATCTTTTCGATGCCACCGCCCTTTCCCACCACGCCTTCGAAGCGAAAATCAGTGAAGGCCATGCCGTTGGGCTCGCCGTGCAGCTCAAACTCCCGCGCCCGGCGTAGTTCTTCTTCAAGGCGCACCTTCTCTTCGATTTCCTTTTGCTTCGTGATGTCCTCGAAAATCGCCACGTGACCGATTAACCTGTCGTCGGCGTTGTACAGGGGCGCGAGGGTCAGGCGCAATTGCTTTTGTCGCCCTTGCGCAAACGTGAACGGAAACTCGTCCGGCACTACTTTGCCGTGCTCCGCGCCATCGAAGCGGTACTGTAAACCAGGAAATATTTCGTGGAGTCGTTTTCCCGTAACGCTTGACTCTTCGAGCGAAGTCAGTTGTTGTGCCTGGGCGTTAAAGTAGTTGATATGTCCCCGTTCATCGGTGATCGCCACGCCGCCGCCCACCCCTTCCAACAAAGCGTTTTTGAGCGAATCCAATCGTTGATAGTCGACGTGCTTCTCTTCCAGGAGTTTTTCCGCCTCACAGAGCTTCCGCGCCAAGTATCCACCGAGCCACGCGATGATAAAATAACTGGCAATATTAAGCGCCACGGGCATCAAGAGCGACCAAGACATGGGATTCACCCTGGCTTGACCGTGGGCGCTGCTCAGTATAAGCAACGCCGCGTAGCACCCGCTGGAAAATCCGGCGGTGATAAACGCCCCGCGGTGAAACAGTAGGATTGCGCCGTTCATCACGGCCAGATTATAAAGAAACGAAAACGGGCTGGTGATATCGCCGGTTATCCATATAATTCCGCTGATCAACAGCACGTCGAAGCCGATTTGCCCATGAGCAAACCAGTTAAGCTTCCGCACGCGGGTGAGAAGCGCCACGGAGCCCAGGGAAATCACATAGGCGGCGCCGAGTGGAATAAGCAGGGGATAGAAGAGGCGGGGCTCGCTTTCGGACCCGAAGAAATGAAAGAGCGCCGTGGCGCCGAGAAAAAAAGATAAGGTGACCACCCTTAGAAAGAGCAGCCACCTTATCTTCTCCATCAGATTCCCACGTTCGTCATTCATAGAGCCCCGCTGAGCGGCAAGTTGGAGTTGCCTAATTTATCAACGAACCCATCTGGAATATCGGCAGATACATGGCGATGACCAGGCCGCCCAGAATAACGCCCAAAACTACCATGATCATCGGTTCCATCAACGCGGTTAGATTTGCCACGGCATCATCGACTTCATCTTCGTAAAGTTCGGCGACTTTTTTCAGCATGGCATCTAGCCCGCCGGTGTTCTCGCCCACGGCGACCATCTGGCAGACCATGGGCGGAAAGACTTTGCTTTCCTTCAGCGGGTCGGCGACAGTTCTTCCCTGGCTTATGCTGACTCGGCTTTCCATAATAGCCTTTTCAATGACCTTGTTGCCGGCTGTCCTGGCAGTGATCGCGAGCCCATCCAGGATCGGCACGCCCGAGCTTAAAAGGATCGCCATGTTTTGCGAGAAGCGCGCGACCGCGACCTTGCGCAAAAGATCGCCGATGATCGGCATTCGAAGCAGCATCCGATCGATATGCATGCGCCCAGCAGGCGTCTTGTAATAAAGCGAAATCGCCACTGCGACGCCAATCATGCTGCCAAAAATGAGATACCAGTAAGCTACGAAGAAGTTACTAATATCGATCGCGATTTGCGTCGGCGCCGGGAGGGCTTTACCCATGCTGCCGTAGAGTTCGGCGAATACCGGGATGACAAAGATCATCAAGATAGAGACGACGATAACGGCAACACCGATGATGCTGCTCGGGTAGATCATCGCGCCTTTGACCTTCTTTTTGAGCTTGTTCGCCTTTTCGATGAACAGCGCGATTCGGTTCAAGATCGTATTCAGGGCGCCGCCCATTTCACCTGCTTCGACCATGTTGACGTAGAGATCGTCGAAGATTTTTGGGTGTTTTTTCAGCGCTTCGGCGAGGGTGGTACCGCCTTCGACGTCTTTGCGAATGGTCTGCAACGTGCGGCGAAAAGTTTTGTTTTGGGTCTGCTCGCCCAAGATGCCCAGACATTGCACGATCGGAAGTCCGGCATCGATCATAGTTGCGAACTGGCGGGTAAAAATGGCGACTTCTTTGGGCTTGACCGACTCGCCGAAGCCGGGGATTCTTATTTCTTTCTCGATACCCGTGCCTTTTTCCCGGATGCGGGTGGGAATGGGGCGGATACGCCGTTCGCGCAACACCGCAAAAACGGCTTCCCGGCTGGAAGCCTCGATCTCGTCTCTAATGATTTTCCCCTGGGAGGTTTTACCTTCCCATAAAAATATCGGCATACTTTTTTCTCCCCGTTATTGAGATTTAAGAAACCTGCTAAGTTTTAGTATCGGCCTCGTCGTTTTCACCACTCTGGCGCCCGGCGTCTCAGAACCCTACAGAAAATACTGATGAGAATCCCTTGTCTTTATCCGTGACGCGCAGAATCTCGGCGATTGTCGTAAGTCCGGTCCGTACCTTGTTTAAAGCGCTCATTCGCAGAGTGCTCATCCCCAGTTTTACCGACTCGCGCTTTAAATCGATGGTAGAGGCGCCGCGTAGAATCAGTTCTTTTAATGGCTCGTGCATAACCATGATTTCGTAAATCGCCAATCGTCCCCTGTAACCGGTGTCATTGCAGTTGGCGCAGCCCCGACCCTCAAACGTCGGAAACCCGGCGCTGACCTCGCTCGGGTCAACGCCGAGATTGATCAAAGACTCCGGGGTGGTTTCCACCGGCTCCTTGCACTTCTCGCAAATCTTGCGCACCAGCCTCTGTGCCGCGATAAGATTAATGGACGAGGTCAGCAGGAAGGGTTCGAGCCCCATGTTGATTAACCGGTCGACGGTGGACGGGGCGTCATTGGTGTGTAAAGTACTGAGAACCAGGTGGCCGGTGAGCGCCGCTTTGACGCCGATCTGAGCAGTTTCCAGGTCGCGCATTTCACCGACCATGATGATATCGGGGTCTTGGCGCAAGAATGACCTCAGTGCCGCCGCGAAGGTCAAACCGATCTGTTCTCGAACCTGCACCTGATTGATGCCCATGAGGTTGTATTCAACCGGGTCCTCGGCCGTGGAAATATTAACGTCCGGTTTGTTGAGTTCTGACAGCGCCGAATAAAGCGTCGTCGATTTGCCGCTACCCGTCGGTCCGGTAATGAGAATCATGCCGTAGGGTTTATGGATTGCTTCTTGAAAGTCTGCCAGAGTTTGAGGATCAAAACCCAGCTTGGCCATGTCGAGCTGGAGATTGGACTTGTCCAAGAGCCGCATGACGACTTTCTCGCCGAACAACGTCGGCAGCACGGACACACGGATGTCAAGCTCGCCGTTCATTCCCATTTTGAGCTTGATGCGCCCATCTTGAGTTAACCGGCGCTCCGCAATATCCAGGCCAGCCATGACTTTCAAGCGCGAGACCAGCGGGTTTTTGAGCCGCATGGGCGGACTCATAATTTCATGAAGCACGCCATCGACGCGGAAGCGAACACGAAACGCCTTTTCGTAGGGCTCGATATGAATATCGCTGGCACGCCGTTTAGAGGCATCGGCGAGGATGGCGTTGACCAGTGTAACCACTGGCGCTTCCATGGTCGCCTGCTGCAACTCTTGCAGATTGACGTCATCCGACTCATGGATGACTTCCATGTCGGCATCGCCAAACTTTTTCAGCACATCGTCATAACTCACACCGCCGAAGCGATGCTCCAAAGTTTTCTTGATTGACGACGGCGACGCTGCAACGACCCGAACGCCATACCCGGTAATGAACTTGACTTCATTGATTGCCACCAGATCGGTGGGGTCCGCCATGGCCACGGTAAGGTTAGAACCCAGGAGCTTTACCGGAATGATTTGATGTTTCTGAACCAGGTGGGCCGGGACCAAGTTGAAAACCGCGTCTTCAATCTCGGTGGGATTTAGTTCGATTTTCTCAATGCCGAACTGCTGGGCAAGGAATTCCGTTAAAGCGTCTTCAGTGGTGAAGCCGAGCTTGACCAATTCCTTGGTGACACTCGACCCATTTTCCCGTTCCTTGTCCTGTGCTTGGGTAAGCTGCTCGCGACTGACGATGCCGCCGCGAACCAACAGCTCTGCGATGCGCGGTTCCATGCAAAACTAGCAATCGGAAGGAACCAAATTTTCTTAAGAAATAACAAGGCTGTCATCGGAATCAGTTTGCGCAATCGCGACATTCAACGGCACTCGCAGTCGCAAGTGACCTAACAGTTAATGATTTTCCCCCAAGGCGGCCTGGGCCGCGGCCAATTTCGCGATGGGTACGCGAAACGGCGAGCAACTTACGTAATCCAGGCCGATTTGGTGACAAAAATCCACAGATTTGGGATCTCCCCCATGTTCACCGCAAATGCCGATTTCGAGACTTTTGTTGGTCTTTCGACCTTTAACAACGGCGATTCGCATCAGCGCACCGACGCCCTCTTCATCGATGCTGACAAACGGATCCTGGGGCAAAATACCCTCCAGAACATAGCTGGGCAAAAACTTGCCCGCATCATCACGCGACAACCCCAAGCATGTTTGAGTCAAGTCATTGGTGCCAAAGGAGAAAAACTTGGCTTCCCGGGCAATTTCGTCAGCCACTAGGCAGGCCCGCGGCAGTTCGATCATGGTGCCGACGAGATAGCGGACCTTGACCCCGTAGAATCTCATGGTTGCTTCTGCCGTCCGTTCCACGATATTTTTTTGCGCACGTAGCTCTTCGCGTGATCCTACCAGCGGAATCATTACTTCGGGAAAGGGATTTTTCCCGTCGCGGCGCAGCTCACAGGCGGCTTCAAAGATCGCCCGCACCTGCATTTCGGTGATCTCGGGATACGAAATTCCCAGCCGACAACCACGGTGTCCAAGCATCGGATTGAACTCCTGGAGCACTTTGACCTTGTCTCGAAGGGTTTGCACCGGTACCCGCATCACATGTGCCAGCTCCACGATCTCCTCTTCGCGGCTGGGGAGAAACTCATGGAGCGGCGGATCGAGCGTCCGGATCGTCACCGGCAATCCGTCCATTATCTCCAGAATTTCTTTGAAGTCTTGCTTTTGCATAGGCAAGAGCTTGGCCAGCGCGCGCCTGCGCCCGGCTTCATCGTCAGCCAAAATCATTTCCCGCACCACCTGGATGCGGTCACCCTGGAAAAACATATGCTCCGTGCGGCACAAGCCGATGCCTTCGGCGCCGAAGGCCTTGGCGACAACCGCTTGGTCGGGCTGGTCGGTATTGGTGCGCACGCCTAGTTTGCGGGTTTCATCGGCCCACTTCATGAGCTTGGAGAATTGTTGGTAGACCCGGGATTTGCCCACGTCACGGGCTTTGCCGAGCAGCACTTGCAGCACTTCCGAGGGCAAAGTGCGGATTTCCCCCGGCATGACTTCCCCGGTACTGCCGTCCAGCGACAGCCAATCGCCTTCTTTTAGAATGGTCTCGCCCACATGCATCGTGCGCGCGGCATAGTCGATATTGAGCGCCTCGCAACCGGCCACGCATACCTTGCCCATTTGGCGCGCCACCAAGGCCGCGTGTGAGGTCATTCCGCCGCGGGCGGTTAGAATTCCTTCAGCGGCCTCCATGCCGCGAATATCATCGGGGCTCGTCTCGATGCGACAAAGTAAGACGCGCTCGCCGTTGTTCTTCCAAGCCACCGCCTCTTCAGCGTGAAACACAATGCGTCCAGTGGCGGCACCGGGACCCGCAGGCAGGCCGCGCGCGAGAATGCGTCCTTCCTTGGCCGCCTGTTCCTTATCGTGACTGTCGAAGATCGGCCGCAGCAAGTGATTCAGATGATCCGCTTCGATGCGCAGCAGAGCTTCTTTCCTGCCAATGATTCTTTCCTCTACCATATCGATGGCGATGCGCACCGCGGCAAATCCCGTGCGCTTGCCGGCCCTGGTCTGAAGCATCCACAGTTTATTGTCCTCGATGGTGAACTCGATATCCTGCATCTCCTTGTAATGGTTTTCGAGAATCTTACACACCTTCTTGAGTTCCATGTAGGGACCCGGCATCACCGACTCGAGCTCGGCGATCGGCTTCGGCGTGCGGATTCCGGCGACTACGTCTTCTCCCTGTGCGTTGATGAGAAACTCGCCATAGAATTGTCTTTCGCCCGTAGCAGGATTGCGCGTGAACGCCACCCCCGTGGCGCACTTTTCGCCGAGATTGCCGAATACCATGGCCTGCACGTTTACTGCCGTTCCCCACGAATGTGGAATCTGGTATAGCTGCCGATAGGCGATGGCTCTGTCGTTGTTCCAGGAACCTAACACGGCGCCAATGGCGCCCCAGAGCTGATCGAAGGGATCCTCGGGAAAATCTTTTCCCGACCGGTTTTTTACCTCGACTTTGAAATCCGCTACCAGTTCTTTAAGGTCTTCCGCATTGAGTTCCGTATCGAAGCGCACCCCGCGGCTCCTTTTCTTTCGTTCAAGGATGGTTTCAAACGGATCGCCCTCGGTCTTATCACGAGACTTGAGTCCCAGGACCACGTCGGCATACATATGTACGAAGCGGCGATAGGAATCATAGGCAAAACGCGGGTTGTGGGAGCGGTGAATCAACCCCTGGACGGTGCGGTCATTGAGACCCAGATTAAGCACCGTATCCATCATACCGGGCATCGACTCCCGCGCCCCTGAGCGAACTGAAACTAACAAGGGATCGTCGTAGTCGCCGAAGCGGCGCCCCAGTAACTTCTCGATTCTGGCTAGGGAGTTCAGCAGATCTTCTTTCAGGCCTCTGGGATAGCGGCGGTCCTGAGCATAGTAAAAGGTGCAAACTTCCGTAGTGATTGTAAACCCGGGCGGGACGGGCGCGCCGATGCGCGTCATCTCATGCAGACCCGCGCCTTTGCCCCCGAGGAGGTCGCGCATTTCCGCTTTGCCCTCGGCTTTGCCGCCGCCAAAAAAATAAATGTACCTTCTCTTATTCCGCATGATTGCCAATCCTTCGGTAAAAGTTTTCTTCGCTGGACACGGCCGCTGGCGCGGCCGGAAAGCCTTACGCTTGTCTATATCGCGACGAACTTGGCAAGAAAAGCAGCCGATCTGATCTCGCGTTCCATGTGGAATTGCAGGAACCGTTGCATGATGAACCGAATCTCCTTAAGTACCGCGACCGGCAGCGAACCTCCGCCCGACCCATCGATTTTCTCTGCTCGTTTATCTTCCTGCAGCTTTATCAAAGCCGCCAGCGCTGCCGCGCCAAGGGGCAAAGATTCTTTTCTCGCTTGCGCGCAAGCCGCACAAAGAATTCCCCCATCCGCCAAACTGAAAGACCAACGCGCTGCGTCATGCGCGCGGTGTGTTACGGAGCAACGCTTGCAGCCATCCAGCGCAGGTTGGTAGCCGGCCAAACGCAGCAGCTTCAGTTCGAATGAAGCAAGAAACTCCAGTGGCGCGGTTCCATCTCTGTCCAAGAACAGCAGTCCATCTTTCAAATGCTGAAAAACCTGAGCGCTGTCATCCCGTTCGCCGGTCAGGCCGTCGGTAATCTCAAGCAGATAAGATGCCAAAGTGATTTTTTCCAGACTAGTGGCGAGCTGTTTATAAGCAAACGTCAAATCAGCGGATAAAATTAAAACCAACCCGCCATGGGGACGGTCTTGGAAGCGGAGGTTGACGAGGGAAAAAGGCTCGAGGGAATTGGCGAAGCGCTTACGAGAGCGCTTGGCGCCCTTCGCAATGCCGGTGACTTTGCCGTAATTTTCCGTGAGCAGACGCACGACCTTGTCTGACTCTCCGTACGGCCAGGAGCGCAGGACGACCGCTGGTGTAGCAAACGTGAGACCCATCGCAAATTTAGCAATTGCGACCGTAACATTTTTTAGCAACACGGACAAGTATTCAAAATCCCAATGGTTTTTCTGGGACACAACTTGACAAGGAAGGCAGGCGTGATTACCTTCTTTCAACTCTTGTGGGTGAGAAAGCGTGAAACATGAGTGACGAAACGAAGAATCCGGCTGAATCAACCGATACCACTGCGACTAATGAAAAGAACTTAGTCGAAGCGAGCGGGCTATGCCCCGAGGGGCAAACCGAAATAGACCTGCTGCGCGAACAGCTGAAGGCAAAGGAAGAAGAAGCGAAAAATAACTATGACCGCTTCCTACGCCAAAGCGCCGATCTCGACAATTTCAAGAAAAGGGCCAGCCGAGACAAAGAAGATGCAGTCCGCTTCGCCAATGAAGCTCTAGTCAAGGAATTGCTGCCCGTCGTTGATAACCTCGAGAGGGCTGTCGCGCACGCTAAGGATGGGGGTAATGGAGAATCTGTTGTGGAAGGCGTGGAAATGATTTTGAAAGGGCTTTTCGACGCGCTCGCTAAGCACGGCGTGGTACAGATATCTGCCGTCGGGCAGCCTTTCAATCCGCAATTGCACGAAGCCATGGCGCAAGTTGAGAGTCCCGGCCATGAGCCCAATACGGTTTTGGCGGAACATCAAAAGGGTTACTTGTTAAAGGACAGGCTTATTAGGCCGTCTCTGGTAACGGTTGTTAAGGCCCTAAAATCAAACGAGAAAAAAAACCAGAACCGCCCGGTTGAAAACAGCCCAACCGATGATTAAATAACGTTTCGCGGAGCGGGCAAATTTAGTCATGTGTTTTGAGGAGTGAATAAAATGGCAAAGGTTATAGGCATAGATTTAGGGACAACCAATTCATGTGTCGCCATAATGGAGGCGGGGGACCCGAATGTCTTGGCCAACTCCGAGGGGAGCCGCACGACTCCCTCAGTGGTTGCATTTACCGAAAGCGGCGAGAGGCTCGTCGGACAAATCGCACGGCGCCAGGCCATTACCAATCCCGAAAATACCATTTTTGCCGTAAAGCGGCTTATTGGCCGACGGCATGATGACCCCATGGTACAAAAGGCGGTTAAAGTCCTGCCGTATAAAATTGCACGCAATGACAGCGGCGACGCGTGGGTGGAGATTCGCGGCAAGCAGTATAGCCCTGCTGAAATCTCGGCCTTCATCTTGCAAAAAATGAAGCAGACGGCGGAGGATTATCTCGGTGAAAAAGTCACCGACGCGGTGATTACTGTGCCCGCGTACTTTAACGACAGCCAGCGGCAAGCAACTAAAGATGCCGGCCGCATCGCTGGCTTGAACGTTCTACGCATTATCAACGAACCCACTGCCGCATCGCTGGCCTACGGCCTGGACAAGAAGAAGGACGAAAAGATCGCGGTGTTCGACCTTGGCGGTGGAACCTTCGACATTTCGATCCTGGAATTGGGTGACGGCGTTTTCGAAGTCAAGGCGACTAACGGCGACACTTTCCTGGGCGGTGAGGACTTCGATCAACGAATCATTGATTACCTGGCCGACGAGTTCAAAAAAGACCAGGGCATCGATTTGCGCAGAGATCGCATGGCACTACAGCGTCTCAAGGAAGCTGCGGAAAAAGCAAAGTGCGAACTCTCATCGTCAATGGAGACCGACATCAATCTTCCGTTCATCACGGCGGACCAGCAGGGGCCAAAGCACTTGAATATGAAATTGACTCGGTCGAAGCTCGAGGCCCTTTGCAGCGATTTGATCGATCGCACTGAGGAGCCATGCCGGCAGGCATTGAAAGACGCTGGGCTCTCGGCCGGCGATATCCATGAAGTCATACTGGTCGGCGGAATGACGCGCATGCCCGCGGTGCAGGAACGGGTCAAGAAGCTTTTTGGCAAAGAGCCTCATAGAGGAGTGAATCCCGACGAAGTCGTCGCCGTCGGCGCCGCGATACAGGGAGCCGTGCTCACTGGCGAGGTGAAAGATGTTCTGCTCTTGGATGTTACCCCCTTGTCCCTCGGCATCGAGACTCTAGGCGGCGTTTTTACCAAGCTGATCGAGCGCAACACGACTATTCCGACGAAGAAAAGCCAGGTATTTTCCACGGCGCAAGATAACCAGACGGCGGTGTCCATCCGGGTCTTTCAAGGGGAACGGGAAATGGCTGCCAACAACAAGCTGCTCGGACAGTTTGATTTGGTGGGAATTCCCATGGCGCCCCGAGGCATGCCTCAGATCGAGGTGACCTTCGATATTGACGCCAATGGTATCGTTCATGTCGCCGCCAAAGACCTTGGGACCGGCAAAGAACAGTCCATCCGTATCACGGCCTCGAGTGGTCTCAGCGAAGACGAAATCAAACAGATGGTCAAAGATGCCGAGGCTCACGCCGCGGAGGATAAAAAGCACAAGGAAACCGTCGAGGCGCGCAATCACTTGGACTCGCTGGTGTACTCCACTGAAAAATCGCTCAAGGAATACGGCGGCGATCTCGACAGCGGAGTCAAGGAGAACATCGAAGCGGCACTGAAAAAATCCAAGGAAGCCTTGGAAGGCCAAGACGCCGAGGCAATGCGCGCAGCGGCGGAGCAGCTGAGCCAATCATCGCACAAACTGGCGGAAGCGATGTATGCCAAGGCGTCGCAGCAGCAAGCCGCTCAGCAAGAAGAAAAGCCCTCGCAGGACGGCCAAGCGCCAGGCAGCGGCAAAAAGAAAGACGATGTCGTAGATGCCGACTTTACGGAGGTAAAGGACTGATCACTGGGAGGCGGTCCAGAATTATCGCCGAAGAAGGCCCCTGCTTCAAATTTTGATTGTGGAGCGGGGCTTTCTTGTTTACACTTTATGATAGAAAACCAGAGGCTAGCCGTCATTGAGCGCCAAGAAAGATTGCTACGAGTTGCTCGGCGTTTCCCGCAACGCAAGCGATGAAGAGATAAAGAAAGCTTATCGCAAACTCGCCCTGCAACATCATCCCGACCGCAACCCTGGAGATAAACAGGCCGAGGAGAAGTTCAAGGAAGTTTCGGAAGCGTATCAAATTCTCTCGGACGCGGAAAAGCGCGCAAAGTACGATCAGTACGGCCACGCCGCCTTCGGCGAAGGCGGTCC
>DATBLC010000029.1:0-9782 GCA_036555515.1 Binatia bacterium | reverse complement strand
TTGCGAGGCCGATCTGCGCGACCGCGTCTTCGCGCACCTGCAGAGACTTCCGCTGAGTTACTTCCAGCGCACCAAAACCGGGGATCTGATGTCGCGTCTTACAAATGACATTCTGGCCGTGCGCGAGCTGATGGGATTTGGCTCCCTGGCCATTGTCGACGCCGCGGTGGTGATACTTTTTAGCCTGACATTGATGATCGCTCTGGATCCCTGGCTTACCGTATGGTCGATGATGGCCATGCCGCTGATTCCTTTCGTGGTCCGCTTCTTCGGCCGGGAAATCTTTCGCTCGTCGCGCGAGACCCAGGAACGGCTGAGCAGCCTGAGCGCCTACGTGCTGGAGAATTTTTCCGGCATTCGTGTGGTGCAAGCCTATGCCCAGGAGCAAAACCAGATCGCCGGCTTTGACGCCAAGAACGCCGAATACCGGAACAAAACCATGTGGCTGGCGACACTATGGGGAATTTTCTGGCCGCTCATGCAAGTGATTGCCGGCATCGCCGCCACTGTCGTGCTATGGCTTGGCGGGCGGCAGGTATTGCAGGGAACCATGACCCTAGGCGAATTCGTCGCCTTCAACGGTTATCTGGCGATGCTTACCTGGCCGCTGATGGCGATCGGCTACACCGCGAACCAATACCAGCGGGGCACAGCGGCGTTGTCCCGTCTCGCCGAGGTTCTCGATACGCCGGTCTCGCCGCGCTATCAATCGGAAAGCTCGTCCAACGATGCTGTGGCGATTACCGGCGCTATTGAATTTCGCAATCTCAGCTTTGCCTATAGCGGCGCCCCTGCTCCGATTTTAAGGCAGCTTAGTCTCGAAATTCCCGCTGGAACGATGTGCGGCGTGGTTGGTGAAACCGGTTCCGGGAAAAGCACGCTGGTGAATCTTTTGCTGCGTCTTTACGAGCCGGATGATCAAACGATTTTTGTCGACGGCGTTGATATCAAGCAAATCGGCCGGCGGCGGCTGGAAAACGCCATAGGCTACGTTGCGCAAGATATCTTTCTGTTCTCCGGATCGTTGCGAGAGAACATTCTCCTGGGCACCGAGAATGGCGCGGCGAACCGGGTCGAAGAAGCGGCGCGCATCGCCCGGTTGCTGCCGACGATTCAGACGTTCAATGCGGGTTTCGACACTGTCATCGGGGAGCGCGGCGTGCGTTTATCGGGCGGCCAGAAACAACGCGCCGCGCTGGCTCGGGCGATCATCAAGAACCCCCCGATTCTAGTTCTCGACGACGCTTTTTCCAGCGTCGATGTCGAAACCGAGGAGGAGATTTTGCGCGAGCTCAGGCACTACATGCGCGGGCGCACGACATTGCTGATTTCCCATCGGATCTCGACGGTGCGTGAGGCCGACATGATCGTTTACTTGCGCGGCGGAGCGATCATCGAGCAGGGCACTCATGATCAATTGGTCGCGCGGCGCGGCGCCTATTATGAGCTTTACCTGCGCCAGTCTTTGGAACGCCAGGTAGAGTCGATGACGCGTGTGGAAAGACGGCTGTGAACGACCAAGTTGAGCAAGAAGACGAGATCCTGGGTAAGGGGTACGACGCCCGCTTGATGGCCCGGATGTTGCGCTACCTGCGGCCGTATTGGAAGTTTTTGGCCGTCTCTTTGGTTTTTCTCATGTTGCAAGCCGGCGCGCAGCTCCTGGGTCCGTACATTACCAAGATCGCAATCGACCGCTACATTGCCGCGAAGGATATCGCCGGCCTGGATTTCATGGCTTTGGCTTATCTCGGCGTGGTCGTGTTTGGCTTCGTCGCGCTGTTCATTCAAACCTACGCCACCCATTACACCGGGCAGCGCGCCATGCACGACCTACGGATGGATATCTTTTCGCATTTGCAGAAGCAGGACCTGGCCTACTTTGACCGCAATGCCGTCGGCCGGCTCATGACGCGGACGATCAACGACGTGGAGACCTTGAACGAGCTCTTCAGCACCGGGGTGGTGGGTCTTTTAAGCGACGTGGCGACCGTTTTCGGTATTGCCGTTATCATGCTCTGGCTCGATTGGCGCCTGGCGCTCGTATGCCTGGTTGGGTTCCCGGTCATTCTTTATGCGAGTCGCTTTTACCGCCGCCGCGCGCGGGAGGTTTACCGCGAAAGCCGCCTGATTCTCGGACGCCTCAATGCCGGCCTGCAGGAGAATATCGCCGGGGTCGCGACCATCCAGGCATTCGGCCAGGAAGCCAAAATGTACGGCCGCTTCCAGGATATCAATTTTCATTATCGTGACGTCTTGCTGCGAAGCATCCGCTACAACGCGGTTTTCTTTCCCGTGATCGAGCTGTTCAGCGCGCTCAGCATCGGGCTATTGCTCTGGTACGGCGGTAACTTGATTCTGGCCAACGCGCTGCAAGCCGGCGTCATGGTCGCCTTCATCCAATACGTCCAGCGCATGTATCAACCGATTCGCGACCTGGCGGAGAAGTACAACATCATGCAAGCGGCAATGGCATCCTCGGAAAGAATCTTCGCGCTGCTCGATACGCCGGAGACGATCAAAAACCCGGCGCAGTTTAGAAAAATCGACGTTTTCGCCGGTGAGGTAGAGTTCAAAGACGTGTGGCTCTCCTACCGTCCTGGAGAGCCAGTGCTCAGGGGGATTTCGTTCAAAGTGCGCTCCGGCGAAAAAGTCGCGCTCGTCGGTGCCACCGGCGGCGGCAAGACGTCGATCATTTCGGCGCTCTGCCGCTTCTATGACGTTGAGCGCGGCGCGATCCTGGTCGATGGCATCGACGTGCGCGAGTGGAACAAGCAGGAGCTGCGCCGCCACTTGGGACTGGTCTTGCAGGACGTATTTCTTTTTTCCGGCGACATCGCCGAGAATATCACGCTACGCGACCCGCGCATCGGAGAAGAGCGGCTGCGGGAGGCGGCCCGCCGCGCGCAGATCGCGCCGTTCATCGACAAGCTGCCGAATGGTTATCGTGAGGAGGTCCAGGAGCGCGGCTCGACCTTGTCGCAGGGCCAGCGCCAGTTGCTTTCCTTTGCGCGCGCGCTAGCGTTTGATCCGAAGATATTGATTCTCGACGAAGCGACCAGCTCCGTCGACACGCAAACCGAAATGTTGATTCAAGAAGCATTGGACGAGCTGCTGAAAAACCGCACGGCGCTGATCATCGCGCATCGGCTATCCACGATCCAACACGCGGACCGGATCCTGGTAATTCACAAGGGCGAGATTTGGGAGCAGGGAAGCCATGAGGAATTGCGTGCGCAAGGCGGGCTCTACGCTCGGCTCTACGACCTTCAATATGGGCTTCAAGGGCGCGACCGCACAACCGGAGAGCCGGCTCCGCTCGCCTGATACCGGGCGGGCACCCCAATCGCCACGGATCGTTCTGACCGCAACTTCGGCTGCCATCTTACAAAGGATATAACTTGACCGGTGCCCTTATGCGATGATCCCCAGCGCTCCAGGTGAACGAAATCCCGGAAAGATTTTTGTCAAGTCGCGCTGGCCCAGATGACGCGCGATGACTTCGCCGCACACCATGCGGTAGTCCGTGGTCAATTCCAGGTCCCGCCCCTCATATAAAACTTCCGGCGCAAGGCCGGGCCAGCGGCCGTAGACTTTGCCGCCGCGCACTGCACCGCCCATGGCGAACA
The DNA here is from genome assembly GCA_036555515.1 of Binatia bacterium. Classification (GTDB taxonomy): domain Bacteria; phylum Desulfobacterota; class Binatia; order UBA9968; family UBA9968; genus DATACQ01. Next base: position 6,156 of record DATBLC010000029.1, on the reverse strand, counting down.
TGACGTTGGCGTGACCGTGGTCGGTGCCGCGATTGCCGTTTTCCCGCACCGTGCGGCCAAACTCAGACATGGTGAGCACGACAACGTCACTCATTTTGTCGCCGAGATCCCGGTAGAACGCCGCTAAACCGTCAGCCAATTCTTTCAGGCGATTGGCCATCTGCCCGGTGGCGCCACCCTGGTTGACGTGGGTATCCCAACCGCCGATTTCCGTAAAGGCGATTTCCAAACCGACGCCAGCTTTGATCAAGCGGCTGATCTGCGCCAGGCTCGTTGCAAAGCGCCCCGCCGGGTAGTACCCCGGGTTGGCCGGAATTTTCGATTCCACTTGCCTTAGCTCACGCATAGCGGCAAACAGAGTTTCGCCGCCCACGCGAAAGAGCGGATCCGCGCTGTTGGCGTAGAGACTTTCCAATGAGCTGGACATGGCCGCGGTGCGCGGGCGAAATTCATCGATTGACGATAGCGTAAGCGCGGGCGCGCCGCCGGTGAGCATGCGCGGCAGTTGCGCGGTTACGGCGACGGCGCGAAAAGGCGATTGGCCCGCGCTCTTTTGATTCAGATACCGGTTCAACCAGCCGTCGGGCGTGCTTTTCAGTCCCGGCGTACCGATTTCCATGTAGTCCTGGGCGTCGAAATGAGAGCGCGTGTTATCCGGCGACCCGGCGGCATGGACGATGGCCAGGTAGCCTTTGGCATAGAGTTCTTTCAGTGGCGCCAGCGCGGGATGAAGCGCATAGAAGCCGTCCAGGTCGATGGCGCGCTCTTCGCCCGACGCGGGCTCGGCGATGGCTAGGTTGGGCCGCGCCGCATAATAAGCGGGGTCCTTGAACGGGATCACCGCGTTCAGGCCGTCCATGGCGCCGCGCTGAAAGACCACCACGAGGATCTTATTCTTTCCGCCCTGTTGGCCTGCGGCGGCGCGCACGAGAAAGGCCGGCGGCAATCCGAGGGCGAGAATTCCCAGACCTGCGGATTGAACAAAACGGCGGCGCGAAGAGTTCATCTCTATCTCCTTTGAAATTCCGGGGCGGCCATGAGCAGAGCCAGCGCCTGGCTGCCTGCGGCGCTGCCCAGCGCCGCTCGCGTGGCTTCAGATAGGCCCTCCGGGGCGATGAGACGCGCAATTGAATGCGCTTCGCTCAACTGCTCCGGGCTCACGCGAGCACCGGGAATTCGATTGCTCACCAGGTCGGCGGCGAAGTTCATGCGCGTCAGCAGCATATCCGGGCTGATCCAGGACGTGCCGGCGTCGGGGTAGCCCGTGGGCGGCTGCGCCAGAAACAGCGGCTCGCCCATGCGTCCCAGATAACGCAGCAGTTGGGGCGTAATTTGCGTTTCAGCGCCGGTGGCGCGCAGCGCGCTGGCGACGAATTCGAGGGGCTTTTTGACTTTGGCTTTGTAGGCCGCGGGGGCGCAAAATTCCGGTGCGCTGATGATCGTGCGTAAGACCGTCGCGATATCGCCGTCGCTCTGGCGGAACGTCTCGGCGGCGCGGTTAACGATGGTGGACGGCGGATCGTCGGCAACGAAGCGGCGTGCAAGCTTGGCGGCGATGAAGTGCGCAGTCGATGGATGTCGCGCCAGAATTTCGACAACGCGCAAACCATCATCCATGCCGCCGCCCGCCGGAATACGCTCGCCCAAGACGACTTTTTCGCCGTTGTCGTGGATACGGGAATCGAAAACGAATTCGCCATCGCCGCGCGGCCGGCGAATAGTCCAGCCGGTAAAGCAGCGGGCGACCTCGTGGACATCTTTCTGCATGTAGCCGCCGTCAACGCCGAGAGTGTGAAGCTCCATGATTTCTCTGGCGTAGTTTTCGTTAATGCCACGCTTGAGGTTGTTCGGTCCCAGGCGGGCGCGCGGATTCGGGCTGGCGCTCAGCCAGTTGTCCAGATAAAAAAGCATCGCCGGGCTTTGCGCGGTGGCGAGCAGGAGGTCTTTGAATTTTCCCAACGCGTGGGGGCGGATGGTGTCGCGATCGTAGGAAGTGACGAGCCAGCGGTTGGCGCCTTTAGCGGCGAAGATGTTGAAGTGGTTGCTCCAGAAGTCGGTCATGACCTCGTAAAACTGGCGGCGGCTGTAAACCGCACGGAGCAAGCGCGCCTGCTGTAGTTCTAAAATCACGATGCGTGGTAGCATTGCCATCTGCCCGGTCATGCCCCTTTCCTTTGCCAGGTTCGGCGGGGGATAGAGGTCGAAGAGCTGGGCGCTCGACAGACGCATGGTATTTAGGCCGGCGACTTTCTGCTCTACGAGGGAATCGGAAATACTTTGCGGGTTGAGTTGCTCTTCTAGATACGCCGAAACCCCCATGCGCGCCGCCCGCTCCAGCTCATCCGCCGTGGGGCCGTAGCTTGTACGGCTGACTACATGATAGATTCTTTGTTCTTGGGTCAGGGAAGCGCTCATGGTTTAGTCTCCCTTTCGCCGAATGTCCTTCTCGCGCATTTTTTGGCGCAGGAGTTTTTGTTCTTCGGGCGGGAGCTGCTTTAGCCGCTCGCGTAATTTTTCCCGCAACTGCTGTTTTTCCTCCGGCGAAAGATGCTCAAACCGCTCGCGAAAGCGCTCGCGCAGCGCTCGCCGCTTTTCGGGCGGGAGTTTGCGCCAGCGCTGCCAGCGTTCGCGAAAGCGCTCGCGCTCCTCGGGCGAAAGTTTTTGCCAACGCTCGAAATTCCTCCGTGTCTCCGCCTTTTCTTCGTCTGGCATGCGCCGCCACTCGTCGAAGTTTTTGCGCAGCTCGTCCTTACGTTCCTGCGGCAAGGCTTTCCAGCGCTCGAATCGCTCGCGCATCTGCTGTTTTTCTTCCGGCGTCATGCGCTGCCAGCGTTCGCGAGCTTGCTCGTCATTCTGCGCCAATGCATCCGGAGTCGGGCTCTGGGCGGCCGCCGGCGCCGGCAGCGAAGCCAGCAGCAGAAAAAAAACCGCATGTCTGAAAAACCGGTTCATCTAGGCGTCCCCTTACTCGCGCATCATTTCGATCTCTTGCAGCATCTCCATTGGTTTCAGCAAATTCATCATCCGCATCATCGCGCGGCCGGCCTATGGGGTTCCTTTGTTGCCGCGAACAAAGACGGCGCGACCAGCGCGCTGCAAGAGCATAAATCCGGCGGCTCGAGTCGTGAGTCTCGGCACTTTAGGCCGCGCCATTGCCGGACTCGCCCATCAGTTCCAAGATTTCCATGGCGTCCAGGACTTCGAGGTTATTAAAAAAATCCAGATTTTCAGCCATGGGCAGAACTTCCAAAAAAGTATCCTCGAAAGGCGGCGGCGCGTCGCGGTTCTGCCAAAAGCCTTTGCCCAGAGTAAAGATTAGCGCAAGTGCGACGACCGCCGATGTCGCCAGGGCGGGCATGGTCCACGGATGGAATATGAAAAACAACTTTCGCCGCCACGCCCCGTGTTCGCCGAGGTCCGCAAGTTTATGGCGCAGTTCACGGCTATAGTCATTCCAGAACTCCTGGGGCGGTTCATCGCCCAACACAGTCGCGGGCAGGAGATTGGCGAGTTCGGTGAGAGACCGCGCGCAGGCGGCGCAGTCTCTAATGTGAGCTTCCACTTCCCGGCGCTCGGCGCCGCTCAGCTCGCCATAATGAAAAAGGACCAGGTCCTGCTCCAGCCGCTCGCAGGCCGGGCTCTTGGTCATCGCATTGCGCTTCATATGCCCCTCCTATGCGAACTCCGCCAGATTATGCCTCAAAGCCGTTACCGCGCGGTGCAGATGCACTTTGACCGTGCCTTCGGCGGATTGCATCACTTCGGCGATCTCTTTGATCGAAAGCCCCTGGTGATTTTTTAGAATAAACGCGGTTCGCTGCTTTGGCGGTAGAGCCTCCAGCGCCGCGCCGACATTACGCGAAAACTCGCTCGTCATGACGTGTTTTTCGGGCGTTGCCGGACCAACGGCCGCCGGATGGCTCGGGTGTAACTGATTTTCCACCGCTTCGGTGAATTCTTCGCTGGCACGCCGCGATCGGCGCCTTTTATGATCCAAACAGACATTGACCAGAATACGATAAAACCAAGTGTAAAAGCCTGATCGCCCGTCAAAATTAGCAAGGTTCACGAACGCCTTCAAAAACGCATCCTGGGAGAGATCCTTGGCCTCTTCGCGGTCGCGCGCAAAGCCAAAGGCAATACGGTACGCCTTTTGTTTATGGCGCTCGACCAGTTCCTCGAAGGCTCTGTGGTCCCCTTCGCAGGCCAGAGCCACGAGCTCTTCATCCGCCGGCTGCACGGATGGGCTGACTTTCATGAGACGATCCATACCATAAGTGAAGCCGGAGAACAGGCTCGCGCTTTCTGAGGTCATTGGCGCAGGAGACCCGCACAGCCTTAGTCTTTAGACGCAGCCCCGCCAGGAAGGTTTACTTTACGGAGAGGCGGTTTGACCCTCCTAGAGCGTGGTATTTCGCCGTCTACAGATATTGCGATTGCGGCCCGCGTGCCACTGCGCGGTACCTACGCGGTTTGACACGGAAGGGGTGATTACGGTAACAATCCTGCCATGCGGTTGCCTGGTTCATCGGCAGGAGGGGCAAAGGCCAAACGTCTCGCCGCTATCGTATCTTTCCTGGCGATCTTCCTCCTGCCGTTTCATAGCCACGCCAATTTGGGAACGGCTCGAGTTTCGAAGGAATGCGCTTGCGTTCACGGCAGCCGCTCCGAGATGGGGGCGCCGCCGGCGGCCGTCAGCCCGACTCCGCTATTCATCGAGTTTTTCCACGAGTCTCTCGAACCGCTAGTCTTATCATACGAAACTCTCAGTTCCCGATCTATTCGCGCTCCACCCGCTTCCTAAAACTGCAATTCGTCAGCGCGCGTCACCGAATTCCTAATCACATGCAATTACCGGCAGCGTAAACGGCTCGTCGGGCGGCGTGTGGGTTCCGTTGGTGACCGCTCATTGCATGACTTCAATGACGTATCGGCGGGAGGGAGGATACATGAAATTTTGGATACACATGGCTGTCGTCTCTTTGGTCTTGTTGTTTCTGGGGTTGCCCGCAGCGCATGTTTGCCGGCTAATCGGCGGCAACGGCGTGGTCGGCACCGGCTCTGCCAATGCCCAGTCCGAAAAGGTGCCGTCAGTCATGTGGGAGGAGCTCCAGCAGCTAGACCTCAAAACCGGGAAAGCGCCGGCGAGTCTGACGAAGTTCGATGGCACGATAATCCGGGTGCCGGGGTTCGTCATTCCCCTGGAGGACAACGATCAGGCCGTATCGGAATTTTTGTTGGTTCCTTACCCAATGGCTTGCATTCACGTGCCCGCGCCGCCGCCAAATCTGATCGTTCACGTAAAGATGGATAAGGGCAAGAAAGTAGCCTTCGATTTTTACGCGCCGGTTTGGGCTCAGGGCCGGCTTAAGATCCAGACAACTCAGAACATGTACACCGACTCCTCCTATTTCATGACCGGCCTGTTGGTTGAGCCGTACAAACCGGAGAAGAAAGCGCCATGAGCGGCAAAATTCATTTGGGCTGCTTGTTCTGCGTTGCGTTGGCGATGTTTTCGTCGGGCACGGGCGGTGCAGCGGAAAAGCGGCGCCATGAAGCCCATGTGCACGGTGTCGCGGAAATCAATATCGCCGTCGAAGGCAGCAAGGCCGACATCGAGTTCCGCGCGCCCGCCGAGAGCATTATGGGCTTTGAACACGAAGCCAAGAGCAACAGCGACAAGAAAAAGCGCGACGCGGCCTTGAAAACGGTGCAAACGAAGATGAACCAGATGGTCATTTTCGATCCCAAGTTGAGCTGCAAATACTCCGAAGTGAAGACGGCCATTGTCGAAGAGCAGGACGAACCCGGCAAAACCCACGCCGGCAAAGACGGGCAGGCGCACGAGGACGAGAAGAAGACCGCCGAACATTGGGAAGTGCGTGCAACGGTTTCCGTTTCCTGCGACAAGCGCCTTGCCGGCAGCCGCGTCAAATTCGGGGTTTCCAAGCTCTTTCCGGCGCTTCACGAAACCAAAGTTCAAGTTCTGGGCGACGCCCAGCAGTCCGGCGCGACGATCAAGAAAGACAAAGGCGAGGTGCGCTTTTGACGGTTCATGGACCCCGTCGTTGACATCAAGGATCTGCTGTTTTGCTATCGCGCGCCAAAGGCGGTCCTGAAGATTCGCGAGCTGGCGATTGCTAAGGGCGAGAAAGT
>DATBLC010000028.1:0-8050 GCA_036555515.1 Binatia bacterium | reverse complement strand
CGTGCCGCGCCGCACCACCATCGGCGTCGACCATAACCGCGTCGCGCTGCTGGTCGCCGTCTTGGAGAAGAAGATGGGCGCCAAACTTTTCGACCAGGATATTTTCGTCAATGTCGCCGGCGGCGTTCACGTGGACGAGCCAGCGGTGGACCTCGGCATCGTGGTGGCTGTTGCGTCAAGCAGCCGGGATCAGGTTGTCGATTCGAAAACGGTTTTCTTCGGCGAGGTCGGACTGGCCGGCGAGATTCGCGGCATCTCCCAGGCGGAAGCGCGCGTCAAAGAAGCCGGCAAGCTGGGCTTCGAGCGCTGCATCCTGCCGGCGAGCAACGTCACGCAATTGACGCATATCAAACATCCCGCTCTCGCCGGCGTCGCGTCACTCAAAGATTGCTGGAAGCTGCTCTTCTGAGCAGCACGCCATGGGTGCCGTTCAATATCAAAAGTTCCAAGGTTGGGCGCCGTTTTCCGTTCGTCTTCCTGATGTTGGAACCTGAACATCGAACTTTGCATCTCGAACTCTGAACCGCGATCCGCTCTCTTGCATAGCGAACAACCGTCCGTTATCAATAATAGCTCTTCCGTAACGCTGTGCCGGAGTGGTGGAATGGCAGACGCGCCGGACTCAAAATCCGGTGGGGTTAACCCCCGTGAGGGTTCAAGTCCCTCCTCCGGCACCAGACTTTTACCGTCGGTGACCGCTCTGTACCGCAACCACTACTACATCGAAAAGCTGCTCGGAAATCTGATCGGGATCGGGCGCCTGATGGCGTTTGTCGCGACCGAAGGTGGAGTCGGTGTCGGACCATTGACGGTCATCTCGACGCACGCGGTGATAGACACGCCAAAATCATCGAGGCGCGGTGACGTGAATCAACTTATCGCGGACTGTCTGGCAGCGCGCGCGGCGACCGAGGCTGCGTAGTGAAGGCGCCAGACCTACTGCTCAAACCGAGAGTACCGCACAAGCATGCACTTCTGCCTGCCACGCACAATTGACGGCCTTGCAAGCTGTTTTGATCATCACGCTTGAAGACCGGCTGTCACCGGACACGAAGAGCCAGCGCGCTCTGCTGTCAGCAGCGTCCCGAGTTTTGAGCGCCCCTGAAGCCATCCAGTTGCAAGATTCAGATTTTGAGATTAAGCGGGAGTCGTATGACGGTCACCTTGGGAACGCGAACCTAAGCAACTCGAGAGAGCTATATGCGGCGTGCTCGAAGTCATTCGGTTCCAACTGTCATGTAGCGGGGGTCATGGCCGAACCGGGAGGTTGTTTGGTCGTCGTTCGTAGCCGCCGCGAGGACGACCACTCCAAACTCCACCTCCTAACCCTCAAGAAGGCGGCTTCACAGCTCTCCGGTGAGCATCCTGGATTTATTGCTGTGCAGTTCGAGGACATTGAGCCACCGGATCTCACATTGCCCCATGTGCGGCGCCGTGCAGCGCTTCTTGCCAATGCCGTTTTCCATCTACAAGAGAGTTCCACATCTGGCGGGGGTGTACCATACTGCTTACTGTGGCCTCCATCCGGCAGAAGGTCTTCTGTCGAAGCCCGCCTTCGTGTGTTGGAATCCACGATGGCGTGGTTCTCCTGATGGGCTGCCCTTCGCAACCGGCCTAACCAACAGCGAATTCGCGCGACGCCTTGGGGTTGATCCTGCAACAACCGACCCCGACGACTACTTGTACGGGCGAGAAGTCTGAGATGGCCCATCCGGCTGCCGGAGCTACAGCCGTGCTTCCGGCTCAAGGCCATAAAGTTCGCAAACGCCAAGGATAAAGTCGGATTGCCCGCCGTAGCTCGGGTGCCTGACGGCAATGGATTCATGGCCAAGGTCAGAAAGCGCCTGTTGTGCGTCTCGGCCGATGGCGACAAGGCGCCGGGGCTGGAGCATCTGTATCAACGTCAGTAGGACATCGCGAAACATGTCGCGCTCGGCTCTCGTATGGCAGCGGTTGGAGAGAGGCTCGCCGGGCTCGTAGGGATGAAGCGGGAAAACATTCCAGAGGAAAATGGGGCGCTCGATTTGCGCGAGCGCTTTCCAGATTATGGCCGCCGTGCGCTCGGCCATAGGGGGGCCTTTCGTCGCGCGGGAAAGCGATCGGCCGTAAATCGCACTGAAGGCTTGCAGGTGGATCTCGTCGGTGAGTGGCAGGCCGGTCCGGCGTCCACCGCGATACCCGAGATCCCGTGCAATCCATATAGAATCAACTTCGTCATCGGAGACGACTTCGAGAAATGCGCGCAGGTTGGCGCGTCGTCGCTTCGGTGCGTCGGCTCGGTCATGGACTGGACAGCGATCGCTATAGGGATTGAAAACAACATCGAGGTGAACAGCGCTCAGCGCATCGACGAAGGCAGCCGGTTTCATCCTGGCAACTTCTCAAAGCTTATGGTTCGTTTATTCAGATCGGCGATAACAACACCCCGCCTGTACTGGCGCAGCGCGCGGAATACCTCGTAGCCTTTCAGGATCGCCTCTTCCCACAGCCAGAGCGGACAGCGCTCCGCTTCATAACCCGCTACCAGCGATCGCGCGGCCTTGAGGAGGCCGTAATCGACGCTCGTCAGATTCTCGAAGAAATTGAGAGACACGGCGTGATTGAAGATCCAGCTCGAGACGCCTTCCTCAATCAGTATGGCGCGGGCGCCGTCTTCGGCTTCGTCGATCGCGGGCCGGCTCTTGCGCTTGACCCGGAAGAGCGCCCGCATGACGGGCGACCAACCGAGAATTGCGGCGTAAGCGAGATGGAACACGTCGTGAAACCTGTACTCGTCCTTCTCCAGCTTGTTATCGGTGAGCCTGTCGCCGATATTGATGCTGTTGCAGCGCAAAAATACATATGTCTTCTTGTTCACCGTCTTCTCGAAAATCTGCATCTCGATGCGGCGGGGAAGCTGCTCTCCTGAATCGTAACCGTCGTCGAAGAGGGCCGGGTAAATCCGCTCCTGCGGCCACCGGTCGTAAATTTTTGCGAGATTCCGGTGTGCCGCCTCGCCCAGACTGACACCAGCGGTATTGGCGGCCTCTATCAGTGCGCGGAAAATCGTCTCCATGTGAGTCAATAGGCGATCGGAGCCGGCCGCGATTCCACCTGCCGAAAAATCGGCGACCAGCTTTCCTACTTCGCCGGCCAGTCGAATTAGCGTTGCCTCGAATGCGGCCTCAGCTGCCGGTCCCGTAACCGACAAGGCCGGCTGGAGGGCTGCAAATGCGATGTCAAGCGCATCACCATCCGAAAAACAGCCGTTGATTCGATGGGCAAGCGCCGGGAGCCTGATCTGTGTGCGGGTGGCCACGTTGGCGAAATACCATAGAACGTCGCCCAGTTCTTCGATAACGGACGCCTCATAACCGAAATAGGAATCGGCATCGCGCTGCTTTTTCTTTAGCTCCGATAGTAGGCTTCCGGTTTCGCCAAATAGTCCTAGGAGGGGGAAGGAAAGACCTTCAGGCTTTCGGCAATCAACACGTGCATGACGCTAGCCCGGATTATTCATCGTTGATCGAATAAAAAAGCCATCGGCACCGTCGAACTGTGCTAAAAATAAGGTTGATCAAGTGAAGTGCCCAACTGGTTGTTGCGGTAGTTATCCATCTGTTGTGTCATTCGCGTTCTGATCATATCCGCACGCTCAATCCATCCGAAAGCGCGTTCCGATAAGCCTTCCACGCCGGGATCAGACCCACGGCTATTCCGCCGCCGACGACAGCCGCCAAGTATCGGTATTCGGTCAGCGTCAACGGCCTGAGCGGTATGTGCAACCCGAACTGTTGCTCGATGTAGGGCTGCAGCACGAGCACAAGCCCGTAGATCAAGCCCACGCCGAGCGCGGTGCCGACAAACGTCAACAAGCCCGATTCCAGGATCAGCATCCCGATCACTTTGACCGGGCCAACGCCGACGGCGCGAAGAATCGCGATCTCGCGGCGCCGTTCGTTGAGCGAAGTATAGAGAGCCATGAGCATACCGAGCAGGCCGACGATGACGACGAAGAGCGCGACCACCTTGAGCACCTGCTCGCCGTAGCCGATGCCGGCCCATAACTCGCTCAGCGCCACGCCGGGAATCACCGCCAACAACGACTCTTCCGGAAAGGTTGTGATCTCGCGCTGTAAACCGAGCGTCTGCACCCGCGACCTGGCGCGCAGAAAAAACGCCGTAATCTGCCCGATCTCGATATTTTCTTTTTTGATTTGCTCCGCAGGCGTCTCCTTTCCCTTGAGAGGCGGCGCCCCGTCTTTCCAGTCCATATGCATCGCTTCGATGCCTTCGAGCGTGACATACAGAGCGCGATCGATGGGCGTGAGAGTGGGCTGGAGAATAGCGACGACGGTGAACGGCCGGTCGTCGTGATCCATGATGCCGGCAGCGTTGGACATGCCGTGGGTGACAACGACGCGCTGGCCAAGACCGTAGCCAAGGCGCGAGGCGACCTCGCTGCCCAGCGCCACCTCGAAAACATCGCTCGGTGCGCGGCCCTGGGCGAACTCGATCTGCCGGTCTTGGCGGAAACGGTAGTGGCGGTAAAAATCTTCATTCGTCCCCACGACACGAAAACCGCGGTGGCTGTCACCGAGGGAAATGGGAATCGTCCACTCGACGGCGCGATGATTTTTGATTTTTTCGTAGGACTCGTAGGTGACGTTGGCGGTGGGCGCGCCGATGTGAAACACGGTGTAGAGCAGCAGTTGCAGCGGCGCGCCGCGCGCGCCGACGATCAGGTCGGTCTGGCTGATCGTGTTGGAAAAGCTTTCGCGCGCGCCGTGGCGCAGGTGCTCGATACCCACCCACAGGCTGACGCTCAGCGCCAGCGAGAGCAATGTCAGCGTCGAGGTGAGCCGGCGGTTCTTGAGCGAGCGGTAGGCGAGCGATAGCAGGATCATGTCAAACGCGATTGATCTCCGGCAGCGACAGCGCCCGGTCGAAGAGCGGCATCATGCGCCGGTCGTGGCTGACGAAAAGCAAAGTCGCGCCGATGGCGCGGCAGTGGGTGAACAGCAAGTCCAAAAAATTCTCGCGCTGATCTTCATCCAGAGCGGAAGTCGGCTCGTCGGCGATGATCAGCTCCGGGGCGCCAAGCAGCGCGCGCGCCGCCGCCACCCTCTGCTGCTGACCCACGCTGAGATCGATAACGCTCTCGTTGACGAGGTGGCCGATGCCGAGGCGCTCGGCCAGCGCGAGGGCTTCGCTTTCCAATGACACGCCAGCCAAGCGGCGGCGCCGCTCGCGATTGACCCGGCAAGGCAAAAGGATGTTCTCGAGAACGTTCAGGTACGGGATCAAATTGAACATCTGGAAGATATAGCCCATGAGCGCGCCGCGCAGCGCGTCGCGCGCCGGCCCGGAGATTTTTATCAGATCGCGCCCGAGGATATTCACGCGCCCCTGCTCGGCCTTGAGCACGCCAACGAGAATGCCGAGCAGCGTGGTCTTGCCGCTGCCGCTCGGCCCGTGCAAAAAAACCCTTTCGCCCTTGGCAATCCTGAGCTCGGCGATGTTAAGAATCGGCTTGGCGGCGCGATAGGCGAATCTCAGACTCTCGATGTCGACCGTATTGTTTACCGGCATCTACAACCCCACATCGCCCTTGTCCTTCTTGATCGTCGCTCCCGACTGCTTGCTGGCACTCAGCGCTTGGACCTTCAGCTCGTGAACCTGAGGAAAAAACTTCGTCACGCCGAAGCGAACCCGGCTGCCGGTCGGATCGCCCTGGCAGGTAAAGACGTGCCGCGCGCGCACCTCGCGATGCTCCCCCCCTTTCTTGGCGGAGCTTTTGGCGTCTTTGCCGGCGGCATCGGTGCGCACGACGGAGACCTCGGCGAGTCCCGGCGTGCAATCGAGGGCTTTATCGAGGATGACCATTTCCGCGAAGCGCTCCTTGAGGACTTTCACCGCGGCGTCAAGCTTTTTCTTGTCGGCCTCGCTTTTTGCTTCGTGCTCGAAGCCCATAATGTCTTCGGCCGGCGAGCGAAACTCCACGATCACGCTCTTTCCTTCCACGACGATGTTTATCTCTGCGGCGCCGTGGACGTGAGTGTGAGCGTGCCGCTTCTCGGCGGCGGACAGTGCTTGCACGGCGAGCAGCAGAAAGCCCAAACTGACACTTGCGGTGTGTCGGAACATCCTGCGCCTCCTAACGTTGCGCGCGGTACGGTTCAATGCTCATGCCGGTCATGAAGAAAGAGGAATCCGTGTACATGTTCTGCGTGCGCTGAATCTTCAGCCGTCCCTGCGCCCACACCGGCTCATAGAAATCAAAGGCGACTTTCCTGCCTTTGTCCATCTTGACGTGGACGATCTGGTTGGGCGGCGGCGCGGGGACATGAATGCATGCCAACGGATAAGGCACAAGCAGGAACTCCGATACCTCGCGATCGTTGTCTTCCAGCGGAATAACGAAGCCTGGCACGCGAACGATGCCGCCGTCGTGTTTCTTAAGATCCGCCGGCATCTTGCCCGACTGTGGGTCGAGTCCGCGGAGATTTTCCCACATGAGAACTGGGACATTACCCGCGGGTGTGGCCGCTTCGCTCAATTCGGCGACTGGCGCTCTCAAAAAAACGACGCGGCAAATATCCGCGGCCGGCGACCCTAGAGATACCAACCCTGCGCATAGCAATGTCATTTTCCATTTCGATCTCATAACGAGTCTCCTCTCGTCGATAAGGCAGAACTGAGCACAGCGGGAGCATCGGCGACTTTGACCTCGTGCACGCGGCAGAAGCGGCAAAACCTGCACAGACGGCGATTCAGAATATGTCCCGCCGCGAGGACCAGCGCCCCGGTTACGACAAAAAAAATCTGGTAACCGGGGGGGCGCCCACAGCCAACCGGAGCCGATCAAGCTCCCCGCGGCAAACGGAAGTGCGAAAATGTAACCGCGGCGGTGCAAGCTAAATCCCCAGCTGAAACTGGCGACGGCCAGAACAACCGCGGCAGGGAGCGCCACAAGATCGAAACCGCTGCCGGGACGAAGAACCGCAGGAACAAACGACAAAACGCCGGCCAGCAAGGGAATGGCAGTACGCTGATCAGAACCGGCAGCACCGCGCAATGAATCGCGCAAACCACCGACACCACGCCACCCAACACATCGAGCCGGGAACGGTGCACCGCTTGGGATGCAGTTTCGATCATTTTCGAAGTCCAATCCGGCACCGAGCCGAATACGGATCACGCGCACCGCCGACATGGGCAAACCATGCAGCGATAGCCTAGCCAACCGATAAAACGAGCTTAGACGAAAAATCCGCGAACGGACTTAGGCGAGCGGCGGCGCGCGAATGGCGAAGGAATGGAGGACGGAATAAGAACTTGCCTGAGAATCGTGGACCTCACAGGGAACGGCAAAGACTTGCGGCAGCCAGAAAACACCACCGGGAACAATCCCGACTTCGGTCCGTTGCCCGTGGATGCAGCTGCATTCTTTAACAATGCGCGGACCCTCGGCGGCCGCGTGAGCATGCAAGGGTAAAGTGAAGAAAGCGAGCACCAGCAGAAGCCCGATGACCCGCCAACGTGCGCGCTGTTTGCCGTCGGAGAACACGTATCGTTGATACCCGACGGCTCTCGCCAAGTCAATCTGTCGCCACTCAGCGCTTGGGCGCCGTTGCTTGATCGTCGTTGCCATGTTTAACGTCGTTACGCTTTGCTGGAAGCTTTTGGCGGAGCCGGTGACATGAACATTTCCTTACACACTCTCTTACACATTCACAGTATCATGGCTGAAATAGTCTGTAGATTCAAGTAGTTATAAATACATTAAGACGACTCAAAATCCGGTGGGGGCAACCCCGTGAGGGTTCAAGTCCCTCCTCCGGCACCAGAGAAATCACAGACTTCCACGGTGGGCCTGACATTCCATCCTCTTGCCGAGTTTCAAATTGTCCGCGGGAACTTTGGCCTGTTCTGGCACTCACCGATTGTTAGTAGTAACGCGCGTGCCGGTCGGCCTATGCCGCAAATTCCAATGTTGACAAGACTCAGTTAGCTAATGGATATTGAACAAATCCAACGAAGACTACTGCAACCCGTCACCGGGCCAAAG
>DATBLC010000027.1:0-14553 GCA_036555515.1 Binatia bacterium | reverse complement strand
CGCATGATCAACAGTTGGCGTTTCGCCGACTGGCTCTACCGCCCGCGCACCGCCGAAGAGCTGACACCCGAATTCGGCGGCGGCATCTTATGGCGCCAGGGAGCGCACCACTTGGACCTCATCAGAACCATCGCGGGCGGACTGGTACGCAGCCTGCGCGGCAGCGCCGACATCTGGGACCCGAACCGGCGCGTTCCCGGCTGCTACACCGCGTACCTCGATTTCGAAGATGGAACAGTCGCCAGCGCCGTCTGTAGCGGGTACGATCACTTTAACTCCTTGGAGTTAGTGCAACGGGGGTTTTCGGTTGATCCCGCGAACCACGCCAGGGCGCGGCGCGAATTGCGCGCGGCGCCAGACGTTGACTGGGAGGCGCGGGCCGCGCGCGAGGAACGCTACGGCGGCGCGCGCACTAGAAGCAATGAGACTGAACCGGCGTGGCCGTCTTTGGGGTGGATTATGGGCGGCCCGTTGATCGCAAGCTTCGATAAGGGAGACGTACGCATGACTCCCGGCGGTCTCACGGTGTATGGCGACGACGAGTTGCGCGAGATCAAGCTTGGCGTTAAGGGAGAGGACGGGCGCGACGGGCGCATCAACACATTCTACGACGCGATCGTGCGCGACCGGCCGCTCGCCGCCGACGGTGCTTGGGGAATGGCTACCCTGGAAGTGCTCCTGGCGATCGAAGAGTCGAGCAGAACACGCGGAAATGTCCCGCTGCGGCACCAGGTACCCACCATCGACTAGCACACACGCGCTCTTCGCAGCTTGAGTTACAACCGCCGTGCCGGTAGCTCGAACGACTCAATGCTATGCCGCTGATCACGCGGAGTCCTCTCGGATCGGACCGGCGCGACCGATTAACAGCGATGCTTACAGGCGCGAATTTGCCCTCGAAAATGCGGCGCTAAGGTTAGAAAACACGATGGTGGAATTTTATTCAAACTGCTGATACTTAGCGTGGTCCGATCCGCAACAAACGGCTCTGCACCGGGCTATTATCGAATAAGCAAAGCCTGACAGTCGTTTGGAATTTTCTAAGGTTTCGAGGTGGCAATGTCCCAGTGACTCGCGCGGACAACGCCCGCCTGTTCGAGTTCGCTAATCTCGCTGTCGCTACACCCAATGCTATGGAGAACTTCAACGGTATGCTCGCCTAACACGGGCGCAAAGTGGCGAAACGTCGGCGGCGTGTCGGACAAGCGGAAAGGAGAAGAAAGTTGCCGAACCTTTCCTTCCAGCGGATGGTCCAGCTCCAGCACCATCCCGCGCTCCTTCGCAAACGGTCCTTCAATCACTTCGTCGAATTCCAGCATCGGCACAACCGCGATCTCCTTGGGGATAAGCTCCAGCCATTCATCGCGTGTCTTTGTGAGCATGTGCGCTTTGACTTTGCGTATCAAATCCTCGTTGCCGACGGGCCTCGTATCTCGCAATTCTGGCAGCCCAACCGCGTCGCAGAAGGGAGCCCAGAAATGCGCCTGTGCCGATGCCGCACTGCTCAGGTATTTCCCGTCTTTGCATCTCAAGTTGCCGATGCTTGGGAAACCGCGCTGGCGGACGCTTTTTTTGCGGAAGTAGTCGGGTACGTTGGCATTCACGAATGCAGTGCCTCCTTCCACCAAGGCGATGTCGACCTGTTGTCCGCGTCCGGTTTGCTCCCGCGCCCAGAGAGCGGCCTGGATCGATATCACTGCCAATGCAGCAGAATAGCTGTCCACAGGCTGGAAGAGCATGTCCGCGGGCTCGCCGTCCTGCCCCGTCGTCAACGCGCTAACGCCGGACATCCCTTGCGCGTTGCGCTCGTTGCCGGGCCATTCAGTAAAGCTGTTGCCGAAGCCATAACCGCTGAGCGTGGCGTAGATCAACCGAGGGTTGATCTTGGTAAGCGTCTCGTGGTCCGCGCCCAACCGCTTGTAAACACCGAGACGAAACGAACCAAAGAAGACGTCTGCGTCTGCGACCAGCCGATGAAAGATCGCTTGGCCTTCTGGCTTCTGAAGGTTGATAGCTATGCTGCGCTTGTTTCGGTGGGTGTGGTCCCAGGCATTAGACCGAGCCTCATCTTCTAGCGCTTCCAGATTAACGGAGATGTTGTCCCTTGATGCACGGGCTGCCTGTTGGTCGCGATAGGCACTTCGGTCGGCGACGTCCTCGATTTTCAGAACATCCATTCCAAGATCGGCAAGCATCCACGTTGCCATGGGGCCTGGCACCAGCCTTGTCAGATCGAGCATGCGAAAACGTTCTAGCGGAAGCGTCATCTCGTTGTCACCTTATTCTCTCGTCCATTTAGCTTTAACACGGCCGCACCGAGTACCAGGCCTTTGCCGCGCCAATGGATCCATTAATTGTGTCTAACACCTCGGTTGAGGAGAATTTAACTCGAAAACTTCGAGGAACCTTTCGATTACTAGTTCAACGCTGATCGTTGATGAAGATCAAACTGCCAACTTCCGTACGGGCTCCTTAGGCTGGGTTGTTCTGGACGACGTCATGCCAGGGTGCTTCTGTCTTCCTGGATCCTATTTCTCATCCGCGCCGGCGGGGACGACGGATCAGCACGACTCCCAGCTCTTCGGGACATTCACATAGGAACGATCCAGGGAGGCGATAGACGGACACCCGAGCAGCCTCAGCGTGCGATCCAGGTCGGCGCGCAGTATCTCGATCGCCCGCGCGACCCCTGCTTCGCCGGCTGCTGCGAGGCCATAGGCATAGGCGCGCCCACAGAGCACCGCGCGAGCGCCGAGGCAAATCGCCTTGACGATGTCGGAACCGCGGCGGATGCCGCCATCCATCAGGACCTCGACCTGCCCGTTCACCGCCGCGACCACCTCCGGCAAGGCCCGCAACGCGGCTGGCACGCAGTCCAGTTGCCGGCCACCATGATTGGAGACGGAGATCGCGGCCGCGCCTTCATCGACGGCGCGACGGGCGTCGTCACCAGTCAGCACGCCTTTTACCACGATCGGGCCACGCCAGCAGTCCCGGATCCAGCGAAAATCCGTCCACGTCACCGCCGAGCTCGCCAGGGCGGCGTTGACGTCGAGAAGTGGCATCGGCCCCTGGCCGGGAATCACGACGTTCGGGAGCGGCCGGAGACCGCCGTCGAGCAAGAAGCTCACGAGCCATCCTGGGCGGTAGAATACCTGGGGAAGGAAGGGAATCTTCGCCAGCAGATTGCCACTGATGAGCTCCTTCATTCCGTTCCGGTAGTCACGCTCGCGGATCCCGGAGACCGGTGTGTCGATGGTGACGACTAGCGCGGCGAACCCGGCGGCCCGTGCGCGTTCGATGACGGCTTCGGCGGCGGCACGCCCGCCCATGAGATAGAGCTGGTAGAAGACCGGGCCGGACGAACCTGCCTTCACGTCCTCCAGCCGGTGCCCCGAGATGGTCGAGAGGATGTACCCGATGCCCGCCTTGCCGGCTTCCCGAGCGGCAGCCACCTCGCCGCCCGGGTGCATCAACCGGCTGTATCCCACCGGGGCGAGCAAGAAGGGCAGCGACAGGTCGAGGCCCAGAACACGAGTACACAAATCGCACCCCGAAACCGCCACGGCATGGCGCGGCCGGAATGTCACGTCTTCGAAGGTGCGGCAATTTTCGCGAAGCGTGACCTCGCCTTCGGCACCTCCGTCCAGATAGTCGAACACGGCCCGGGGCACTCTGCGACGTGCCAGGGGCCGCAGATCCTCGACGCAGACAACCCGCGGGGACGCGACCTTGCGGGATGCTCTAGGCATTGTCCTTCTCCCTCTCCGCCTTG
The DNA here is from genome assembly GCA_036555515.1 of Binatia bacterium. Classification (GTDB taxonomy): domain Bacteria; phylum Desulfobacterota; class Binatia; order UBA9968; family UBA9968; genus DATACQ01. Next base: position 10,778 of record DATBLC010000027.1, on the reverse strand, counting down.
AGTTGCGAAACGTGCTCGGCCGTACAAGGACAAACGAACGGCTTCAGCACGCATAACTGTTAAGTCTAATGCTGCATGTCCGGCAGCGTATCATGTTTCTTTTTTTGATCTCACAAGAACGTATAAGACAACACGCAACCCTTCTCGCGCCAAGGCATAGCGGTCGCATAACCGATGCCGTCGCTGGAACCCGTCACAATCGCCACCTTTCCCTGTAATCGCAAGTCCATCGTTTCTCCCTCCAGCTTTGCCTACAATCGTTCAGGCATTGCTGAGGTGGGGTTCGATGTCGCTCGCACCGCCTGAGCAGTCAACTATGACTGGAGCAAAAAAGTTCATGCACCTTCTCCCTCCCCTGAACCACGAAACCGAGTGATCTCAATTGTTATTTTGTTAGTCTAAAAGAACACTGCTGATAGGTTACTGAGGCATTGGCTTCTCGGGTAACGAAAAGGTAAAAGTCGAGCCCTTCCCCACCTCGCTCTCAACCCAAATCCTCCCTCCATGCAACTCGACAAACTTCTTTGCCAAGGTCAGCCCAAGTCCCGTCCCTTCCTTCTTGTGCGCATAGTCGCCTCCCCCCTGGCGAAATTCTTCGAAGATCGTCGCCTGATCCTCCGGAGCGATGCCGATACCCGTATCGCTGATGGAGATTTCCACGCAACCATCAGTCTGCCTGGCGTTAATGCCGATCCGTCCTCCCTCCGCCGTGAACTTAACAGCGTTGGATAACAGATTGAGCAGAATCTGTTTGATTTTCCGCTCGTCGCCGACGAAGTCGCCAAGGCGCTCGTCAACTGTAACATCAAGGTTGATGCCGTGCTTTACGGCACGCTCGCGGACAAAGGTGCGCGCGTTCTCGATCGCCAAGGGCAGATCGAACGTAGCCACTTCCAGCTCCATCCGCCCAGCCTCGACCTTGGAAAGGTCCAGGATCTCGTTGATTAGCGACAGAAGATGGCGTCCGGAAGAAAGGATGTCCTCGGTGTACTCGGCTTGTTTCTCGTTTAGCTCTCCGAACATTCTCTCCCCCAAGACTTCAGAAAAACCAATGATAGCATTGAGAGGAGTGCGCAGCTCGTGGGACATATTGGCAAGAAATTCCGACTTGTGCCGGTTGGCGGCCTCGATCTGACGGCTCTTATCCTCGATCTCGCGGAACAGCCGGGCGTTTTGGATCGCCAGGACTGACTGTGTGGCGAAGGTTTTCAAAAGCTCGATCACTTCGGGACGAAACTCCCCAATCGATTTTCGCCGCACCACCAAACCGCCGATGATGAGGTCTTCGCGCAGCAACGGAACAGCCAGGCTGGCACGGAAACCGAAACGTTCCAACATCTCGCGCATGCGCGGCGCGTAAGTGCGCTCTTCCAAGATATTGGGGACCTGCACCGGTTCACGGCTCGCCGCAGCCCACCCAACCACTCCGTCTCCCAGCCTCGGTGGATTGGCGCGTAGGGCATTGATCAGTTCCGCTTCCATGTGATCGGTGGCGCGCAGGTGAAACTCTTCGGAGGCTGCGTCGTATTCGTAAATCGCCCCGCCGTCCGTGCCGCTCAGCTGGACCGCATGAGAAACGATTCTCGTCAGCACGGTTTCGAGATCGAGGGTCGAGCTTACCGCTTGACCGACTTCGCCGAGCGCTTTGAGCTCGCCCACCGAGCGTGTCAATTCGTTGGTTCGCTGATCCAGTTCTTTAAACAATCGGACGTTTTCAATCGCGATCACGGCTTGGTCGGCGAAGGTTTCGAGCAGCTTGATCTGCGCCGGAGTGAAGGGGCGCGCCTCGGTGCGCCGCGCGGTCAGTGCTCCAATGAGTTCCCCATGCTGACGAAGAGGAGCGGTCAGATACGTTCGCCAGCTGCCGGCGGAACCTACCGTCGGGAAATCTTTCTGCGCGCGGATATCTGGAATGTGGAGCGTGCCATGCTCGCGCATCCACCGATAATGTAGCTCATCGATACTGACCTCAACGCGGGCAATGGGTATGAAACCAAAATGAGCCCGTGGAACCATACTCTTGGTTTCGCGGAGTCGCAGCACCACGTCATCAATTCCACAAACCCGCGCCGCGCTTTCTACGATGGCATCGAGCACCGGCTGCACGTCCGTGGGCGAGCGGCTGATTATACCTAGCACCTCTGCCGTTGCGGTCTGATGTTCCAGGGCTTCCCGCAATTCTGCATTGCGCTCCTGCAATTCTTTGAACAGGCGCACGTTCTCGATGGCGATCACGGCCTGATCGGCGAAGGTCTTGAGAAGCGCAATCTGTCTTTCGGTGAACGGATCAGCCTTTTTCCTACGTACATGTATCACACCGATGGGTGTGCCTTCCCTGAGCAGTGGAGTAGCCACACGCGATCGAATGCCATAATGACTTACTGCGTCTGGAAATTCTCTTTTAAATGCTTCTGCTTCCAGCTCAGGCACATGAACAGTCTGGCGGTCAATCACGGCTCGCCCCGCAATCGTCCCACGACTCAGTCTCTGTCCGATTTCTCCGATCGGTCCCCACGGGAGGGGGCCGTACTTCGCCGCTCGTCGCAAGTCATTGCCATCGACTAGATATATAACGGCGTCCTCCGATTCGGTAACTTTCGCCGCATTTTCGGCGATGGTTTCCAGTACCGGCTGAATATCAGTCGGCGAGCTGGCAATCACGCCCAAGATTTCACTAGTAGCCGTCTGCTGCTCCAGTGACTCTTTGAGTTCCTGGAACAGCCGGACATTCTCGATGGCGATCACAGCTTGGTCGGCGAAGGTCTCGAGCAATTTGATCTGAGCCTCGGTAAATGGTCGGACTTCCCGTCTGTGGATCGCGATTGCCCCGATCAGATTATTCTCTTTGAGCAGCGGCACAGCGAGATTGGTCCGTATCCCCTCCTCTTTATAGGGTTCAGGTACAATGCACTCGGGGTCGGCGAGCATGTCAGGAATATGCACCGGCCGTTTTTCAAGTCCTACTCGACGCAGTGCGCTCTCTCGTCCGGGTGGGATCGGCGTGTTTTGTACAAAGGACGACAATGCCGGTGAAATGTTTTTCCACACTACAGCCCGAAAGACCTCTCCATCAAATCTGAACACCGCGCCGTTTTGCGCCTCGCAGAGGCGGACTCCATTGTCGAGAATCGTCTGAAAGACAGGCTGGAGATCGGTTGGCGAACTGGCGATAACACGCAGAATCTCGCTCGTCGCGGTCTGCTGCTCCAACGCTTCCGTGAGGTCGCGGTTGCGAGCCTGCAGTTCCTGGAAGAGGCGCACATTCTCGATGGCGATCACAGCTTGGTCGGCGAAGGTCTCAAGAAGTTTGATTTGTTTTTCCGCGAAGGGGCGGACTTCGGTCCGGCGAATCATGATCGCACCGACGGAGGCGCCCTCACGAAGTAGCGGCGTGGCGAGTATTGTGCGAGAGCCGCTAATCTTGTGGCGGGCCCTAGAGTCCGGATACTCGGTGTCGAACTCTGCGGTAATGTCATGGACATGAATCGTTGTCCTGTCGAGCATCGCTCTTCCAGGAGGCGTCCCCCTCGTGTCTGGGAAGATTTCTCCTGTCGGTCTCGTCCGAGGCATCGATCCATACCACGCCACGGCCGTAGCAAAGCCGCCATCGCGCCGAAAGATCACGGCATCCGCCGCCTCGCAGAGCCGCCCGGCACTTTCCGCCACGGCGTCCAACACTGGCTGGATATCCGTCGGTGAGCTGGCGATGACACCTAGGATTTCGCTCGTCGCGGTTTGCTGCTCCAATGATTCACTGAGCTCCTTGAACAATCGCACGTTCTCGATGGCGATCACCGCCTGATCGGCGAAGGTTTTAAGAAGAGCGATTTGCTTTTCAGAGAACGGGCGCACCTCCAGACGGCGAATCGTAATCACTCCAATCGGACTTCCCTCCCGCAGCAACGGCGTAGCAAGGATGGTACGAAGAGGATTCGGAGAAGCCTTGGACTCCGGGAACTCGTTTTCGGCCTCTGCTGCGACATCATCAACGTGGATCGTTCGCCGGTCAACCACGGCACGGCCAGTCACCCATCCACGGCTCACTGGCCTTTCTCCCTCATTCCGTGGCAGTGACCCATAATGCGCTGCCAATCTCAAGAAATTCCCCTCGACGCGGTGGATTACAGAATCGTTTGCCTCGCACAGCCGTGCGGCATTTTCGGCAACTACATCTAGCACCGGTTGAATATCCGTTGGTGAGCTAGCAATAACACCCAAGATTTCACTGGTGGCTGTCTGCTGCTCCAACGACTCCTTCAACTCGTTGAACAACCGCACGTTCTCAAGTGCGATCACTGCTTGATCAGCGAACGTTTCGAGCAGCTTGATCTGCACCGGGGTGAAGGGACGCACCTCGGTACGACGCGCGACAAGTATCCCAATAAGTTCCCCCTTCTGACGGAGGGGGACGAACAAGAATGTGCGCGCGCTTGTCAGCGTGAATTTGTTCTGTGCATGGGCGTCGGGAACGTGGAGCGCGCCATGCTCGCGTGCCCAGCGAAACTGCGGCTCGTCAATGCTAATCTGGATAGGACCAAGTGGAATAGGACCGATGTGAGCCCGCGGAACCATAGAGTTCCCCTCTTGGAGTCGCAGCACCACGTCATCGATCCCACAAACCCGCGCCGTGCTCTCGACGATGGCGTTGAGGACGGGCTGAACGTCCGTCGGCGAGCGGCTGATGATGCCGAGCACCTCGGCCGTTGCCGTCTGATGCTCCAACGCCTCACGAAGTGCCGCGTTAGAGGTTTCCAGAGCCGTGGTCTTATTTTCAACTTCCTCAAATAGATTGATGTTGTTGACTGCGACACCGATCTGATCTGCCATGGAGTTAATCAGTCGTATTTCTCCCGTTGTTAGCTTTCGTGGCTCTGTGTTGATGCAGTTGATCGACCCTAGAAATTTCTCTTTCGCCTTGATCGGAAAAATCGCAATAAAACAGTCGCCCATCCTCTGCATTGCGTTATTTTCGGTCATTTGTCGGTACCGAGGATCGGATCTCACATCCTCGAAGATCAAGTATTGCCCGGTTTCGGCAACCCTGCCTGTAAGTCCACGCCCACGGCGAAAAGCTCTGGGAAGAGCTTGTATCTGGTGGATGCCGGCTGCCGCCATCAGGTTTAGGGCTTCGTTCTTTGGATCGAAGAGAAAAAGGCTCACCGAATCGAACGCGAAAATATCTGTGATTTTCTTTACCACCTCGTCCAGGACCGGCTTGATCTCCAGGGACTGGCTGGCGGCGGCGGTCACATCATAAAGCGCCACGAGGTCGCGGTTGCGCGCTTCGAGTCCACGGCGTAGCTCTGCTATCGTCTGTCCTCGTTTAGGTGACGATTTTTTGACCACGGCTCGACGTGGTTTTGCCTTGTTACTCTTAGAACCGCTTTTGGTCGTGATTGCCATAAAACAAAACGACCCAAAACAAAGATCTTGGTCGCGGGAGAAACTAGAACTATGACAGGATCGGGTTACGCCGTAGCAACAGCTCCCCAGCGGCTGAGGTGACTTTTACTTCAGGTGGTTGCTGGCGTCAATGTCTGCTCAAAACGTCGATAGAACCCCATAAAAAACAAAGCACGTCGAACACACTGCGGGGACAAATCGAACCGACACGAGGATTCATAATCCTCGTAGCGCGTCTAAGCGCTAAAGAACACAACAGATTTTTTCTGCTTTGCCATGACTTTGTCACAATGAAACAACTATGGGAAAATGAATCTTGCCACGTGGACGAAACGAAATGGCAGGATTGAAAGGCAAGAGCGGACGACCGCCAGGCAACATGAACGCCTTCAAGCACGGGCTGGCCGCTATTCAGAAGCGGCGTGACCGGAGCATCAATAACCCCATTTCGCGCTATGGTCTTTCTTTATTCGCGCTCTCAATCGTGTTTTACAGCTCATTGCACCGTCGGGTTCAGTAGCCTTTGATATGTCGCCCGTTCCTCAGAAATCTTCTGCATAAACTCTTCTGGCGTAATCAGCCCCTTCTCAATCAAGAGCTTCGCCAGTGCGCCAGCTTGTGCAAGACTGGAGACGAGAAGTTCTTCCAACGTGACAGGTCTTTTGTCTGGTTCTGCCATTGTGCTTCACCTGATCACTTTGTCTGCCCGGAAAAGAACGGACTGCGGAATCGTTAAGTCGATTTGCTTCGCGGTCTTGAGATTAATCACCAGCTCGAACTTGGTGGGCTGCTCCACGGGCAAATCAGTGGGCTTGGCGTCCTGGTGTCGCATATCGGCGCACCGCGAAACGAGCACAGCCGAAGACGTAGCCCATTGGATCGGCCCTCGCCTTGCAGGCGGCCTTTGCCGATACTAATATCGCAAGAGACAGATCCGTGTACTCAATAGTTAGGCGCCATGGATCACCGCAACGCTGCGCTCGCCGCCACCTGTCACTGTGGGGCGATTCGAATTTACGTTCGACGAATATCTCGCACCCTAACGAGCTGCAATTGTTCGATCTGCCGCCGATACCGTGCGCTCTGGGCGTACTACGCTGCGAGTTCAGTTGCGATTGAAGCTCCGAAGGGCGGCTTATCAAGATATTCATGGAACCGGAAGATTCGCGCCTATTATCGATGCAAGAAATGTGGTTGCGTCACACACTATGCGTATCGGAAGAAACGCCGTAACACGACGGTTGCGGTGAACGCGGTCAACTTCGAGCCTTCTGCTCTTGTCGGAGCGCGGATCCGGCATCTCGACGGTGCGGCGTCGTGGAAGTTCCTTGATTGAATGGCCTCTCGACTTAGGCGTCACGAGAATCATCCGACGAGGTGCTCAATGTCTTCCCGAACAGCCTCTTGCTCCTGCGGACAACTGCGCATTCAAGTCGAAGGCTAACCACGAGGAGTTGGCATTGCCACTGCCTCGCCTGCCAGCAAAGGACCGGCAGTGTCTTCGTGGAAAGGAGCGAAACGGGGTCTTGCAATCCGACATTACTATGGCCGTCGTTCTATTCTCCTGAGTTTTCGGCTCACCGTTGCGTAATGTACTCCCAAGTGCGCGGCGATCTCTTGCAGCCGATACTCATGCTCTCGGTACGCCTCGGCAATCCCGGTTTCCCGATCCTTGGCAAAGATTCGCTCCAATGTCGGCTTGATTGCTTTTAGCTGCACTCGTGGAATTTCCTTAATCTCCTTATCCTCTGGCGAGTGGCTCTCGATGAACTCGTCGCTGCCCAAGTAAATCTGACCTTTGAGGGCATCCCACGGCCGATTCGCTACCCCGTCTCTGACAAATTCCCGATACCGCTTCTGCACTACAGACCGGCTATTGCCAAATTGCTCAAGCAGCCAATCCGTGCTCAAGAATTCCGGCACCGCAACTAATCCCGCTGTGGCTCGGTAACTACTCCATTTCCAACTGGCCGGGTTAGTCCGGCCTTTGACCCGCACCGGATTGAGCACTATGTAGCGGCACAGCTCCAAGAGGTAGGACTCTTTTTCGACCAAGATCGCCTTGAACCACCCTTGAAATAAATGGCCTACCCGTTTGTGTCGGCGATTGAAGCTCTGGGTAAACGTGCCATTCAGCTGGCGCATGCCGATTGAAAGATTGGCCTTTGGGGTCTCAACCAGCAGGTGATAATGATTGCCATCAAACAATAGGCATGACAGATCCAGTTGTAGCGAGATACGACCTGAGCGAGAGTCTGAAGAAACAACTCGCGGTCGGTGTCGTTGAAAAAAATCTTCTGGCGGGCATTACCCCGACTAGTCAAGTGATAAACCGCGCCGGCAAATTCCAACCTAAGCGGCCGTGCCATGGCGAAGCTTGTATCAGGCCATTTGTTTTATTGCGAAGCTCCCGGCAGAAGGTTTTTCTCGAAAGGCGATAGCGAAGATGTGGAACCCGAAGCTATGGAGCCGTGGCTAGACGTGTTACGGAATCGCCGCAACGATGAACTCTGACATAAGTCTTCGTGAACTCGTAACCCGCATCCGTCGAATTGCCAACAAAAACTTCACTCTTTCGTTGACCGATCGTGCACGCTAACTAACGCCAATTTGAATGGCCGGATTCTCTGGATTGCAGAAAAATCTCGGTCGTTTTGAGTGAAAACCACGGCTCCAATGGAGCGCGCCGAAAGGGCAATCAACACGTCATTGGCCAGTCCATGAGCGCTGGGCAGCGTATAATGAAAAGACACTTGAAGCTGGCGCAATACTTCTGCTGCGTCCTGGTACATCGAAACCGTTGGAGTGAGTATCCGACCAACCCTCGCGAACACAGACGCAAGATCTCGTACGATCTTGCGATCCGGCGGCGAAAAAGCTCCCGCTCCAAGTTCCATCATCACGATCGCGCTAAGATGTTTCACGGCATCGCGTTGAAAAATCACGGTTTCGTAAAGGCCGTCATTAATCCAGTCAATATAAATGTTCGTGTCGATGACGATACGTTGCATTTCTAACGAAAGACTTTTCGAATGCGGCCCTTGCGGCGCATTTTCCTGAGCGCCGTATCGATATCCGCTTCACTGACAACAATGCTGAGAGCCCGATCCAGCGCCTCTGTTTCGGTTTTCGCCCCAAGAATCCGCCGGGCTCGATCCAGTTTCCCTTGGTCCAACTGCAGGTGCTTATGCCGTAGAGACGCCGCTTTCATAGGTAACCTCGTGATATGTTCATAGTATTAAAAATTATGAACCTCGGCAAGTCTGCAGTTTGACCACCAAGCTGGTGCATAAGTTCCTGGTCGGGTTGGATGTCGTCACGGAGTCGTCGCGAAAAAAAAACACGAAACCGCGCGGGAAGCCGATAATTGCTTATATCTGCTTCGGTTCTCCTGCCTATACCCTCACACAACCTGCTGTCTTAGCGCCAGTAAAGTCGCCTAGGCGTTCGCAGCGGATGACGCCGTCTTCAGGCCCAACTCAGCGGCCACGGCTTGCTCGACAACGGTACCCTTGAAGAAGTTCGGATTGTTGCGCGTGTGCAGTCTTGCAGCATTGGTGAAGGTGAACTCGCGAAAATCCTGTTCGGTGACGAAACCCTTCTCCACCATCTCAAACGCTTCGGGAATTACTTCCGCGAAGTCGGGGACGTCGAAATGCGTCAAGTCGGAGCTAAACACCGGCCGCAGCCGGAAGCCCATCCGGGGATCGAAGGCCCACAGGGTCGTTCGGTCGTCCGCCTCGCAGCCGAAGTAGAAGTTGTCGGAGAAGAGCGCGCAAATATCCTCTTTTGACTCGATGCCTGCCGCGGCAAAATCGTCGGCGATGAACTCCGGCCGCGCCAGTTCTTCGACGCTGCATTCCGGCCGCAAAAAGTCCAGGCTGTTCATGATCGCGTCGGCATTGGCTTTCAGTCTCGGGTCGCCATACTTGGCGATAAACCTATGCATCTCGGCGATGCTCGTGGCATTGGGGTTTTGTAAGCCGGCTGGGCGGCGCTTCTCCCAGTGTTCGATCATGTCGGCGCACAACTGGCAGGCCCAGCTGACGCCGCCTTCCATGAAACCGAAGTTGAGGCTCGGATAGCGGCGCACCAGACCACCGAGGAAAACCCCCTTCGCGAAGGCGTGATTCGATGCGGCGAAGTGGCCGATATGGTTGTAGGTGAAGTTGCTGATGGAGCCGCGATCCGGCCAGCGGCCGCTGCCCGAGTGTTGAGTCACGGCGACGCCCAGGTCAACGCAGCGTTGCCAGAATGGATCGTAATCAAACGGGCTGTCGAGAGCGAGGGTATCGACGAACCACGCGGCTTTGTTCGCATCGATACCTTCCGCTGCGCTCGGGATCGGCCGCTCCTGGTTTCCCTTCAGCATGATCGCCCGGTAGCCCAGCTTGCCGACGGCGTATTCGAGCTCTTCAATCGCTTCCTCCGGCGTATGCACGGGAATGATCGCTACCGGGGCGAATCTCGCGGCATAGGGTGCGAACATGTCGGCCGTCATCTTGTTGTAGGCACGGGCCGCGGCCCGGCGCAGGTCATCCTGAGCAATGCCGTTGAGCGCGAGCCCGAGGCTCGGATAGATCAACGCAAAGTCGATGCCCAACTCCGGCAGCCGTTCGTTCAACAGCGCCGGGAGCAGCGCCGTTGCCTTGTCGAGGGTCTTGCTTGTCACGCCCCACCAGTTACTACGCCGGGTGCGATTGTGCTGGCGTTCTGACCAGGTGGAGCGGTACCACGCGTGATTTCGCTGCCACAGTGCTCTCATCCGGTCGATTGCTTGAGCGCCGCCCACTTCGCACAAGTAGTCGAGAAAGACCGGCACCGGTTCCAACCAGTGGCCATCGCCGTCGATCACAGGGTGTTTCAGGCTAGCGTGTATCTCTGCGGCGCGATTCATCATCGTCACGGCTCCTCTCCCTTGTCGATTTTTCTATAATCGCTTCGCCGCCGAGCCGTCAAACGGCATCTGGGAACTCAAAAGAGGGCAAAGGGGTCCGCTCTTAGCTTTTTAGAAATCACAGGGTCGCCTGACCCCACGCCGTTGTGCTAACCAGTAAACGCACCTCTTTTATTAGGGTGGGGTAGAGCTTCAAACCCGATCCACCCGTTGGTTCAAACTAGAGTCCTGTACGGCCTCAATCGACTTTTACGTTTCGACTTTCTTTCGTGTTCACTTTTCCGGTGCAGTGATTCCCGGACTCTTTTCGGTCAAATATCTACTAATGAGTTCGTCATTTAGAGACTATGTCGCTAGTGTGCGACCGAGAGGCGAGCCCTTCCGATCGCGGTCAATGGTTCTCTGCCTTGCCGGCCACCACCCCGTCCTCTCCATAGGTGGAAATGCCCGCCGGCAGGGCCTGAAAACAACCTTTGCG
>DATBLC010000026.1:0-15092 GCA_036555515.1 Binatia bacterium | reverse complement strand
CAAGAAGCTTCCTCGCAAATCCGAAGACGTGGATCTTTTCAAAAAAATCGCCGGCGGGGGTCCATTGCCCGGCCATTAGAATACCAATTTGCACAAAAATCGGGATATGGAAATCCGGCCATAGGGTCACTCATGAAAAGCGGAGACGCCAAGGTCCGAGAAACCAGTGAGCGCCGCCTTTCGTAGCGCCGCACGAGGGGTGGAACTGGAGCCACGGGTGCTTTCAGGAGCGGACCGGGGCTGGGAGACGTCGCGATGCCGGGCACTGGTGGGATATGTGCTGATCCGGCGGTTGGGTTACAAGGTGAAAGATGTAGCGAAGTGTTTGGGTCGAGATACTGCAACGGTGAGCTCGTTGGTGTCGCGCTTTTCCGACCGAATTGGTTTGGATGAGAAATTGAAAATACAAGCGACGTGTTTAGCTAAAGGATTCTAGAATAGAAAGCCGGGCCCCAAAGGAGGATAAAAATGTTAGGGTCTTGCAGATGGGGATTGGCGTATTCCCAGGCTACTTACGTGAATCAGGCAAAGACTGGGAATGACTTATGAATAGTCCTCGATTCGATCTTTCGCCGTCGGTGAGCAGTGTGTTGGAGCGCGTGGGAGTGCAAGAACCAATATGTGCGGCCACTTTGGCGCAGGCTATTTTCGGGTTGCATGGTGAATACGCAGGCGGGAATGCCGCGTCCTTGAAATTGAAAGATACTCCCTTGACACGGACGGCCGACGAGTGGGTTAACGAAATTCAGACTCTCTTTGATCCGGAGCGGATGCAATTCTATTCGGGATCGCAGGCCGCAAGCTCACAAAAGTCAAATTTCATCGAAGGGCCGACGCTTCACGGGCGACTTCTGGTCATCGGTCTAAGTCTTCTCGAACCTCGTCTCCGCGAACAGTTGGAAAGCGCCGGCGCGTTCCCCGCCTTGGTGAAAGAACTTCGTGAGCCACTCCCGGAGATACTGACTGAGCGTGGACGTGCGTTGTACGACTTGCCGCAACAGGCTAGCAAAGCGCCGGATCTTTCGGACAGTGTGCCGAATTGGCCGGATGATCCTTTGCTGCAACCCGATCAAGATCTTCTTGGCCGGGCGGCATTTGCGCGTTTTTTGGCCAAACGCATTGCCGCGGTAGCGCCGCAATCCGGCGCCTTTTCGATACATGTTTACGCTCCGTGGGGCGCCGGCAAGACGAGCTTGCTAAACTTTCTTAGAAAGGAATTGGAGCAGCAGAAGACAGATGGAAAAGAATGGCTCGTGGTGGAATTCAATGCGTGGCGGCACCAACATATCCAACCTCCCTGGTGGTCATTGATGGAGGGGATTTTCAAACAAACCAAAACTAAGCTGACACTTTGGGAACGGTTGCAGGAATACTGGTGGAGATTTAATACCGGACGTTTGCAGTACATTTTTGGCGCTGTCCTGATGGCATGGGTGCTTGCCTTGCTCGTATTCCCGTTGCTTGGTAGTACGGCGAAAGAAGCCGGCGGCCTAAAGTCGTTTGCGGAGAACGCGGAAGATGTTTCTAAAATCCTTGCCTTTGTTGCTACCATTTGGGGCGGCATTCTAGCTTTTAATCGTTCGCTCCTGTTCTCCTCCGCTCAAGCAGCCCAAAACTATACCGAACTAACAAACGATCCAACGAATGAGATCAAACGGCGATTTACGGGACTGATTAAGAGACTGCTCCCCGCGAGAGTGGCGATTCTGATCGATGATTTGGACCGCTGTCAGAGCCGTTATGTCGTCGATTTGCTGGAGGGTATCCAAACGCTCTTTCGCGACGCCCCGGTGGTGTTCGTTGTCGCCGCGGATCGTCACTGGCTGAACGCGTGCTACGAAGACGTCTATGATAGACTGCGTCCGCGAATTCATGAGCCTGGCAAACCGCTGGGCACGCTTTTTTTAGAAAAAGCCTTCCGATTCTCGACTCCTATGCCCGGGTTACCGGAAGAGCTCAAAGAAACGTATTGGCGACACCTGCTCCAACTCGCGCCCAATGAGCAGAGCGCGGAAGCGGCTGCGGCTCGCGAAAAGGCCCGAGACGATGTGATCAAGGCGCGCAGCGAGAGCGATGTTCGAAGCTTGGTCGATAGCAGTCGCAAACAATCCTTCCTTGAGCAACGCGCGTTGCGTGAAGAAGCCGTCGTGAGACTGGCCGCGCCCGAAATTCTCCAACGCCTCGAACATACGCTGAAGCCTTACGCTCTGCTGTTGGAACCCAATCCGCGCGCGATGAAGCTGCTGGTTAATAGCTACAGTGCGAATCGTGCGTTGGCCATTCTCTCGGAAGCAGAGATCGAGCTCCACCAATTAGCACTGTGGACGATTCTTTGTGCACGCTGGCCGCAGCTGGCAGACTATCTGGCCGCCAATGCGGATTTGCTGGAGAAAATCGGCCAGCCAAATATCGACGGGTTTCCTGACGATCTGAAGGAACTGTGCGCACACCCTAGCGTTGTCCAAGTTATCAAAGGCGACTCAACGCGGGCTCCGCTCAGCGTCGAAACCCTACGACAATGCGCTCGAATGCGCTCATAGTGCGTATTCACGGACCCCACTGCTGGGTCGGACCCCCACGGTAAATTTGTTCTCCTTTTTCATATCAAACGGTGCGATGCGCGCGGGAGTTGGCGGTCATGTGCAGGTAGTCGAACACCAAGCGAGATGTCGTGAGGTGAGGCGTGCCCGGGATGAATATTTTCTTCGGTTTTGATGACATCCGCAGGTGTCGTGTTAAAAAGCGCGTGCTCCGAATCTTTGCTATCGAGCGAAACTTTAAATCCGTGGTCAATAGATTGCGCCGGTCCAAGCCGATTCTCGTTTCTTGATAGGTCCGCCGGAAGCTTGATTCACACGACGCGTTTGCCCATCGGACGGACTGTGAGCTGCATTCCCATTGCCCGTAAAACAGCCCGCAAGCTTTTCAGTTCCGGGCGCGAGTTTTTGTACGCCGCCGAAAGCATCAGACATCCGACGTAACGCAAGCATTAATTCCTCCTGGTCCCCGTCTTCAATACGGAATTCAAATACTCTGCTGCAAACGCCGGGTCTTTGCGAAAACTCTCCACCGTTGCCTCTTCGTGGCTACGGGATGGCGCTGATTTTAGTTTCCGAGTCATTTTTTTCTCCGCTGGTAGTCGAGCCAATAACGGACCGCTCGATCGATGTCCGCCGATTGCGTACGTTTCGATCCGCCACTAACTAAGCAAAAGTATGACCGTCTCTTCGTCCCGTGCGTAATACACTCGGTAGCCCGGGCCGAAGTCGATTCTCAACTCCCACACACCGTCCTGACAGAACTTGTGGTCGCCGAAGTTTCCGTTAGCGACGCGATCAATTCGCCGCTGGATAACGATTCGCCCTTTTAGATCCTTGAGTTGTCCAGCCACTGCTGCAACGGGTCCTTCCCCGACGCAGTGAGATAATGCCGGAGCTCCACGAAATGCGTTTTAGCTTATAAGCGAACAATTGCAAGTTGCTTGTGTGAAAACAGCATGTAAAAGAGAAGCGGCTTTACCGGAGGGTTCGAAGGATAGAAAAATCACTAGTAAACAGCAAAAAGTGGATTTGACCCCTTTTGTTCTAATGTCCTTTTGATCTACCGTTCGCTAATGCCTGCCAGTTCTTTAGCCAGACGGACGAAGGGGCTCAGATCGTAAGCATTCACGAGCCTCTGTTTGTTGGTGGCCAGGCTGGCGACGTTGTACATCTCGAATAGGAGCTGGCGGGAGCCGAAAGAGTCGCAGGCATATTCCCACGCCAGTTTTAACATGCGAAAGCGTTCTTGCATGCGCTCGTCCTCCCCTGCAAAATAGCGCCGGATTTGGTGGCCGATCTCGGGATTATTCATATCGGTCTGGTTCGGTGACATCAGGATACCGGAACCACACAGCTCCCGTATCATCTGTAACATCTGGGGATAGCGCTCTATCGAGAAGATGCGAGCTGCTTGCGCCGGGGTCCAGTTGGGCAGGGTCAGGCCCGATTGAGAGCGGACAGGGTTCATTTCAGCGGTATAGATGAAGGCTCTCGTCGTCTCCAGGTAGACTATGGCGTCGGCCAGGGCCATCTGTACATAAGGTTGTTCAGTAGTTCCGAGATATTCGGCCATCGCCGCGCAGATGCCCAGCAGCACCTCCGCCTTGACCGCCATCCGCACTAAAACATACCAAGGCCCAATACCCATGGCTCCTTGGAAAAGCCGCCCATATAGCCCCGGGTCTTCGGGATGGGATTGACGCAAATAAAAGACCCGATCCCAGGGTATAAACACGTTGTCGAACAGCACCATGGCGTCCATCTCGTCCCAGTCGGGACTTAAGGGATGATCCTCAGGGTTTGGTGGCGTCAGGGGCTGCCGGCAGATGAGTTGGAGGCCTTGGGAGTTCACAGGCGCTGCGAAATACAACACCTCCTCGGGCTGGAGGTTAGGTCGTGGCTGGGTCAGGCATAGGATCTCATTGGCGTAGGGTGCCTGGGTTCCCACTCCTTTGGCGCCTCTCACCACGATGCCATTGGGCCGCCTCTCCACCACCCTCAAGTATTCTTGCTTGGACCCTGGATGGCTTCGGTGATGAAACGGGTCGTTGAAAATGGTGGCAATGCTCAAATCGTTTTCGCGGCAATACTCGAAGTAGCGGGTAACGTTCCCCGCGAAGGCCGGATTCTCTTTGCCCAGGATGTCACGAACGTCATGCAGCCCCAAAAGAACGGTAGCCAGGTGCTGGGGTAGGCGAGCCGCCACGCCTCCACTACGGCGCACCAGGAACTCATACATCTTCCGCTGGCGGGTCAGATCTTCGACAGAATGGGGCAAAAGATAGGCCAAGCTTACCCGCTGGCCCGTAACCGGGGAAGGCATTGCCAGCAGGTCCTGATAGGCTGGGACGTGTTGAAGGTCATAAACCGCGGCAACGCTGCGGGCACAGCCTGTCAAACTGGGATGTGCGGTCACATCTTCCACCAATTCGCCTCGTAGCCACACGCGCCGCCCATCCCTGAGGCTTTCGAGAAACTCCTCTCCTCGACGTATAGACATATTTCCTAAGCTCCCAACCTTTATCAAAAATGAACGCGACCTGGCGTCACAGCAGGCCTTCCGATCGCTCAAAATTATCTGATAACCTGAACCGATGTCAATTTGCCGACAAACCAAAAATGGAGTCGCGTCTTGCATTACGACAATGTGTTATTGCAAGACTTAGCGGGCTGTTAGGGGCAGTCTTGCATACTCGAAAACAAGACGAAACAAGCGGGACGCTGTTGACTAGCTTGACAACCCCTTCCTCGGTCTATCGAATTCACTGGCATTTGCTGTGAGGCACCGTCAAACGAAAGAGACGGAACAGATAGGCTTCACCTACGGAACACCGCGCCAGTCCTCGACCCTACCAATTTGATAGCGTCGAGCGACGAATTCCTGGTCAGAGGCTTACAGCTCAGACATATCATTCACTACACTCCGTGAAGCCGCTTATATTTTCTCACCGCAAGCTGCCTATCATCATGCACCGTTCGCTTCTCAAGAGACGAAGCACGAGCCGATTGCCGGTGTTCGGGTTTGACGCTCGAAGGGAAAGACGGTAGGCTATGTAGTGAAGTCACTACAAATGCGGGAGGGATCGATATGCGCATGGGACTGAGAGAAGCCAACCAGAGCTTCTCAAAAGCGATGAAAGCGGTAAAGCAAGGCAAGGAGGTCGTGTTGACTGAGAGGGGAAAACCCATTGCAGTAATCAAACCGCTTCAGCCAAAGGAAGATCAACAAGCAATGATTGGGCGACTGGAGGCGGAGGGAATACTACGGCCGGCTTTGAAACGGGGACCCATGCCAAAGCCGACCTGGAAGCCCGTTCGAGTTAAAGGCAAGCACATGTCGCAGACTATCAGTGAGGAGCGCGACGAGCGGTGACATTCGCCTATTTCGACACAAGTGCTTTGATAAAGCGGTACGTTAGGGAGCCGGGCTCCACGCGAGTCGTGTCTTTGTTACGCCGGCACGACTTCTTGTCTTCGGCGATCACTCCCGTCGAAGTCATGTCCGCTCTATGCCGGCGAAAGCGCAACGGAGAATTGTCCGAGCAAGACTTCACTGCCACGTTGACCAGGGTCCAAAGTGAACGAATGCGATGGGAGTTGGTCGAGGTGGGCGAGATGGTTTTAGATCGGGCTGAGGAGATCGTCCAGGGGACCGTGCCCATGAGAGCCTTGGACGCGGTTCATGTCGCTTCGTTGACGGCATTTCAAGCCGCTGCGGGTATCCGTATTCCGTTTGTAACAGGCGATGGCAGACAGCGAGACGCTGCAACGCTTCTCGGTCTGGATGTTATTTGGATTGGCTGAAAAGAATCGTCGTCATGTTCGGCCAAGGCTAATGGGCGACGCCGATGCTTGCCCGCTGGCGCTATCGGGTGAGTGAGCTCGCCGCGCGCCTGGGTGTCTGTGGTGCGCCGGATGGGGTATCGATTGAAGGAGGTGGCGGCGTCGACGGGTGAAATTGAGAATCTGGAGATCTTGTTTTTTTCCACTCGACTTCTGCGGAGCGATTTGATTGACCTGCCCTGGAAAGGGGTCGAAGGCGGTGGTCAAGAGGCAAGACCTTTCCTGCGAGAACAAATCTCTTTGTTCCCTTTCATTCAACTCGTTGGCTCAATGATCTCCGGTTAACGCGCCCCTGTTTTCAGTCAGTTGGTGTCGGAGCACTGGACCCGAACGAGTCTCAGCCGAAGGCTGATCAGCCTCTGGCTGAACCGTAATCCCTGGATCAGATCACAGTCCGCGGTAGGTGGCTTTTGAGGCAAGTCGGAATAAACTTAGAACGCGCTTGGCTGGAGGTGAATGTCCCCGCTCTGACCCGTAGCAATACGGAGAATCTTTTGACTTTCAGGGCGAATCACCACCGCTGCTTCGGAAGTTCCACCGCCACAAAACATACCGTTCGAACTCGCGCCGACAACGTGCTCACCGAAAGGAACGAAAAGTTCGACTTTTTCCGACGATGCCAGATCCGCGACCGGCACGGTATCTATAAAGACCCGAATTGTGCAAGCTGAACCCATGAAACCCGTGTCACGCTTAATAATGAGGCTGCCCGTATATTGGGCTTGCGATAACCATTGCGGCGATAGGATACGGGCGGATGGGACGGCGGCCGCCTGATTAATGGACACAGGCTGGGTGGCGCATGCCATGAGCGATAAAACCAGAAAAACGGCAAAGAAGCGCATAACCCCTCCGGTTGAAATCTAGCCAGTAACACACCGGTCAGCCTATGTCTATGATATCTTTGGAAACGGCGCGAGTGTTTACCAGCAATGGGATCACACTCGGGAACGTTGAGCTTGGCGCATGAGCTCTTCTAATTGAGCATGCGCGGCGAGGCGGCCGCGCGCATAACCTGATTCTCTTCAACGAAAATGCCGCGGTCGGTGCGCATTACTGCAGCGAGCGAAAGAGCCGCTGGGTATGCTCAGGCAGGAACACTCTATGGTTCTTGACCGATTGAGATTGGCTGTGCTTATATCAGTTCGCGGCGGAAGGTTTTTTTGGAGCGGTTCATGCTGACGGGCGATGTGGATCGGCGCGGTAGCGAGTTTAAGAGGAGAGTTGCGTTGCCATCGACGCGGAAAAGAAACCACGAGCATCTTTGATGAAAAATATCAAATTACCATTTGCTTGGTATTACCTCGCCATTGCGCTTTCGGTTCATCCTGCGAACGTTGTGATCGCACAAGCGGCAGCGCCTTCAACGGTCCTTAACGTGGTTTACAGCAACGTGAGCGTATCAGCTGCTCCGCTGTGGGTCACGCAGGAGGCCGGCATCTTTCGCAAGCATAGTTTGGACGCTCGACTTAGCTTTGCCCGCGGAACTCTCGCTGCTCAGGCTATGATAGCGGGATCGTTTCCAGTCGGCATGGTGAGCTCGTCCAATATTGTCACTAGCAACTTGGCGGGTGCCCGGATCGTGCTAGTGGCCGGTCTGATAAACAAGATGGTATACGCGCTGGTGACGGCGCGAGACATCACGACCGCCGCGCAAATTCGCGGGAAAAAAATGGGAATCAGCAGCTTCGGAGCCTCGTCAGAGACTGCCACACGATTTGCGGTTAAAGAACTCGGCCTAGACCCTGACCGTGACATCATCATGCTGCAAGTCGGTAATTCGGCTGAACGATTCGCTGCACTCGCAAGCGGCAGAATCGAAGGGATGCTGGCGGAACCCGCCGACGTTATCCGAGCGAAAAAGGAAGGCTTCAACATCCTCTTGGATTTAACGACGCGCGGCATCGAGTATCAAAGCGGCGCTATCGCTATGACCGAAAATTTCATCCGGGATCAACGGGAAACGGCGCTCAACTTTCTAAGAGCGCTCTGCGAAGGCGTCCATTATTTCAAGATGCGGAGAGAGGAAAGCGTACGAGTCGCCGCAAAATATCTAAAGTCCGCCAACTCGGAAGCGATATCCTATTCCTGGCAGGTTCATGCCGAACGCCTTCTTCCCGCGAAACTCTACCCCACGACGAAAGGTATGCTGGTGGTAATTCGGGAGGTAGCGCAACGTCACCCGGCCGCGGCTTCGATTTCACCCGATCAGTTGTTTGATACGAGCCTGATTGAAGAAATCGACCGCAGCGGATTTATCGACCGTCTTTACCAGTAACAGGAGTCAATTACCGCTCGAATATAAGAGTCCCAAACGGTAACGACGTTTCTGATTTCTGCGCCGGGTCAAAGGCTTTGAAAGTGCCGGACCTAGCCGACGGTCAGCGCGTTTGAGGAGGGTATTAAGGATGCCGATTATCGACGCCGATGCGCATGTCATCGAGACGGAGCATACCTGGGATTTTATGGACGGCTCCGACTCACAATTTAGGCCGATTCTCGTTTCGAGTCAGGATCGACGAAAACAATTTTGGCTCATCGATGGCAGGCCAATTCCCGTTGGCCCGGTGGCTCAAGATCTGCCGGCAGGGTCGAGCGAGTTGCGACAGATCGAAAGCAGATTAAGACACATGGATCAATTAGGAATCGACGTCCAGGTACTTTACCCGACGGTATTCATTACCCCGGTTACGACTCGCCCTGAAGTTGAGTTGGCTCTCTGTCGAAGCTACAACCGTTGGCTATCCGAACTTTGCGCGAAGGCGGAAAATCGATTGCGCTGGATTGCCGTAATTCCGGTTCTTAATATGGACTACGCTCTAGCCGAGACGAAGTTCGCGGTGGAAAACCGAGCATGCGGTCTTTTTATGCGAGGTTTGGTCGAAGACAAGTTGTTGAGCGATCCTTACTTTTACCCTTTGTATGATCTGGCAAGTAACCGGGGCATCGCGATCTGCGTACATGCATCCACCGGTGATTTCGAATGGGTCAACAACTTTCAGCGCGAAAGCGGTTTTTCCCTATTTAAGCTGCCGGTACTGATCGCCTTCCATACGCTAGTCTACAAAGGCATACCACAACTCTTTCCTAACCTACGTTTTGGCTTTATAGAAGTGAAAGCCCAATGGGTACCCTACCTAATTCATGAGCTAGCCCGACGCTTTCAAGCTCGCGGTAAAACCATCGCAAGCGATATCATGCGCGATAATCGCCTGTATGTGGCATGCCAGACGGACGACGATCTACCCTACATTTTGAAATATTCCGGAGAGAATAACATCGTGATCGGCACCGATTATGGTCATAATGACACATCGAGCG
This sequence comes from Binatia bacterium, assembly GCA_036555515.1. Lineage (GTDB taxonomy): Bacteria > Desulfobacterota > Binatia > UBA9968 > UBA9968 > DATACQ01. The sequence continues at coordinate 5,388 of DATBLC010000026.1, read as the reverse complement.
AAATTGAAGCATTGAAACGGATTAGGCGCGAAGGCGAAGTTTCCTCAGAGGTCATCGATAAAATTCTATTCGACAATCCTAAGGCTCTGTACAATCTCTGAACGGCCGGCGAGTTGCAATTTGTGTTATTTCGTATTGCATCATCAGAGTACCGCAATTGGGAACCAACTAACTAGCTGGACAAACTCCTTCCTAGGGGTATATCGAATCACTGGCATTTGCTGTCGGGGCCGCGCAACGATGCGCACCGACATATACGTCGGGAGCGTGCTGGGTTAGTTGGACGGACGGAATTCTGGCAGATCGAGTCCGTAGTGATTATTGCGGGAGGATGAAAATTGTGAGTCAAGGGCCGATGAAGCGACCAAAGACTGCATTGACTTCGTGAATGAGCCGGCGAGAATCGGAGTTGGACGATTTGCGGTCAAGCGCGGCCGCCCGTTTGGTAGTGAAGACTGGATAGTCAAAATTGCAAAACAATTTGGGCGTGAATCGACTCTGCATTCGCGCGGTCGGCCGAAAGGTTTATGAAAAGACTCCTTTACCTCCCCGTCTTGGCTATGTGCCGGAGGTTTTTATGGTTGCGATTCTTCGGTTGATTTTGGTGGCTATTATTGGAGTCATTTTTCTTGGCGGTGTTCCGTTTATCGTTCATGGTGAAGAGTTCTATAAGGATAAAAGCATTAAGTTCATTGTGGGTTATTCTCCGGGTGGGCTATTCGATACCTTCACGCGCCTTATTGGACGCCACTTTAGTAAGCATGTTTCTGGGAATCCCATTGTAATTGTTGATAACATGACGGGCGCTGGCGGTATCATTCTTGGCAACTATCTTTACCACCAGGCAAAACCTGATGGCCTGACTATAGGGGCTTGGGCAACTCCATTGGTTCTGCAACAGCTCATGGGGACTGAAGCTATAAAATTTGATGGTCGAAAGTTTGGCTATCTTGGAGCCCCCGGTGCCGAGGATGCGGTATGCGCGCTCAACGAGGCAAGCGGAATTAAGACTGCGGAAGAGTGGTTCACCGCCAAACGCCCGGTCAAAATCGGTGCGATTGCCCCAGGCACCAGCACCTCAGATGTCCCAAAACTTGTTCACGCCGCCATTAAACTTCCCATGCAGATCGTTGAAGGATTTAAGGGCGGGGCCGAAGCTCGGCTCGCCGTTGAAACTGGAGAGCTAGATGGCTATTGCGGCTCGTGGCAGAGTGTGAAATTGGCTTGGCGCCAGGCCGTAAACGCCGGGAAAATCCGGCTGGTGTTACAGTTAACGCTTAAACCGCATCGAGAGATCGAGCATGTTCCTTTAGCAATTAACTACGCCAAGAGTGACGAGGCGCGAAAGCTTTTGAGAATTATTAGTGTATATCGAAACCCATATATTTATTCCGTGCCTCCGTCGACGCCTAAAGACCGCCTCCAAATTCTTCAGAAAGCCTTCATGAGCAGTATTGGAAATGCAGAGCTTTTGTCGGATGCCAAGAAATCCAATCTGGAAATTGAGCCGATTGATGGTCCGACGATCGCAAACTCCATTGAGAGCTTATATGAACTCGATTCTGCAACCATCGCCAAATTGAAAGAGATTCTCGTCGTTAGAAAATGATGTCCTTGATCTAAGTTGGCCGTCGGATAAATAGAATTCATCGGTCGAACAGCGAAGATACATTACGATCCTTGTAATGAACAATAATGACGATGAGATTTTTTTGTCGCGGCAAAAACGCTCCCGCAACACGGAACGCCGCGAGGAATTACACCGCTAGAAAAAGCAATGACAGATTTGGGTAATTGTTAACGGGCCGCGGGCGACGATTTACCTGACGGAGTTGCTCATGGCAATCTGTGAAAATTCGCGCTGGCCGAATTATAGTCGGATATTGTCGGCAGCGAATGTATATCTCCCAAGCGAGGTGGCCTGTGAAACAGAAGAAGCCTAAAATCACGGTGTCTGATTTAGCCCATGTTGGCCGTGAAACTCATGTAGGTGAATGGTTCCGCCGATACTGGCTTGTTGTGGGAACAACCAAGGAGCTCCGCGATATTCCCATTGGCGTTAAGGTCTTGAGCGAAGAACTCGTTCTTTTCCGCGACCTGGAAGGGCGCATAGGTCTCGTGGGCTTGCATTGTCCCCACCGGGGGAGTTCTCTCGAATACGCCGACATCGAAACGCGTGGTATCCGTTGCCCGTATCACGGGTGGCTCTTTGACTTCTCGGGCAACTGCCTGGATCAACCAGGGGAACCCAAAGACAGTCAGTATCATAAAAAGATCAGGCACCTATCCTATCCCGTGCGCGAGTTTGGCGGACTGATATTCGCGTATATGGGACCAGACAGGGATGACCCTCCTCCCATCCCCAGGTATTCTCCTCTCGTAGATCACGGTGGTCAGCGTTACGTCGAGTCGACACGATTTAGTGATTACAACTGGTTCAACTTCATCGAGAATGGCGTCGATCCAGTGCATTTTTCAGTGCTTCATCGGAGCGACCCCAGCGACGGAACATGGAGGAGCTGGTTCTTTAATCGTCATCAAATACCATATTTTGACGCGGTGGAAACGCCGTATGGGGTGAAGGTTATCTCGCGTAAGCCGGGTCCGACTCCGGACACGGAGTACGTTGACGAAAAAAGCGTCGCCCTGCCGAGTATTATACAGATCGGAGATATCGAATTTACTAATTTTCACAAGCGCGCCTCCGACTTGTCGGAAGGTTCCCACATAGAGCATATCATGTTCGTGACGCCGAATGACGACGATCACTTCATGCTCTTCACAGTCGACTATTATACCGGTTTGGACCCTGACTTCTTTACGAAACTAGCCGCGACTCGACCGCCTCCGCCTAATGACGAGAAGAAAGACTATGACCACCGCCGATACATGCCATTTCGAGGAAGCGTGCGCCATGAAGACATCGTAACCCAAGGAACCCAAGGGCCAATTGATGAAAGGGTTGAGCATCTAGCCACCTCAGATCGGGGAGTTATTCTGCTGCGGAAAAAGATTCTAGACGCCGTGAAGACCGTCCAGGAGGGCGGACCGGCGAAAGGCGCCCCCACGATACTACACGGAGACGACATCATAAAGATCGACTCTTTCACGGGCATCCGCGCGAAAGGCGTTTTCTAAAACCATTTTGGTCAGGAACCAACAAGGGGCATTGTTGATTAGCTGGACAAACTCCTTCCTAGGGGTATTTCGAATCACTGGCATTTGCTGTCGGGGCCGCGCAATGTCGTATACTGGCCCGGAAAATTTGGATCAGCGGCAGCGCTATTCCTGGTCCGCCCAATCAACGTCACTGGGAATCACTCGAGACCATTCTCAAAAACGCCGCAAGGGCTCGGTGGTAAAATCCGGCGGATTCAAGACAACGGCATCACGTTCGGACTTAAAGAGATTCGCCGAGTTTTACGGGATGGAAATCAGCCAGCTATTCGTTGACCACTGCTCAGCTTCGTCTTTATAGGTTGCCGGTTATAGATCGATTGGCGTCGTACCGTTTTCGTTTCGTGATTGCCCGAGGCGTCGATCAGTTCAATCCTAACGGTTTAACGGTAGTCTGCAAACGGAAATGGAAATAGAGGAGAAAGTTGACCATGTGTGGTAGCTGTTCGATATTGCGGCGGAGTCGTTCCAGGAGATAGGCTTAGGGTCGCAGAGGACGTTGGTTCCGAGATGAAGATCATGAAAGTCTGACGTCAATCCCAATCCTCAACTTGCCAATCACCCATTGAGTCCGTTTAGTGACTTAACCCTACGGGAGATCTTCTCACCTATGGTCATGCAAGCTTTCTTGCACCCTTATCGAAGGGAAAGTATTTCGTCAAGAGTCTTGACAACACCACAGGCCAGAATAGGGTATAAAAGCACGCCATAATAGGCGAGCGGGCACTTTTGTACAAAAGGGCTCACCCGAAGAAACTGGTGCGGCTCGGAGCCTTAATGCCGTAGCGAAATCGAGGAGGCAGACCGGTATGAAAAACGGAATGTTTGTGCTAGATGCCGATGGGCATCTGCTGGAACCCGCGGCTGAACTCAAGCTGGAGAAGCCGTTTGAGACGCAAGGGCCGACACAGGTGACGGACCCGCATACAGGAAAAGCAAAAACCCTCTTTGCCGGACGGCTCTGGGGAAAAGACGGGCGCGGGCAGCAGAATCCGGGCATCCCGCCCAAGCCCGGCCAGGCGGGGAACGAACGCCCCACGGACGCCGGCGCGCGGATCGCCGACATGGACAAAGAAGGGATCGACATCGCCTACATGTTCCCTACCTCGGTCACAAGCATGATTCGCCACGCGGAGGGTCCGCTATCGGCGGCGCTCTGCCGTGCGTATAACAACTGGATCGCCGAGTGGGTCAAACCTTATTCCGATCGACTTAATGCCGTGGGTGCCATGCCGTTCCCGTCTCCGGAAGACGCCGTTAGCGAGCTGCGCCGGTGCGTGGACCAGCTGGGCATGAGGGCGGTGTGGGTTCCCACCAACGTCTACGGCCGGAATGTCGACAATCCGGTTTATGACCCGTTTTACCGGGAAGCGGAGAGACTGGGGGCGGTCGTTATGTGCCATGCTAACGCTGGGGGCTACGAATCGGCGGCGGAGTGTGGCAGCGAGCGGTTTGAGAATTTTTTCTGCACGCATATGGTTAGCATGCCTTTCGAAATCATGCTCACAGCCGTTGCCTTAATTACCGGCGGTGTGTGCGACCGGTTTCCTAGATTGCATTTCGCCCTGCTGGAGACGGGCGCGGGATGGGTCCCCTATTGGTTCGAACGGATGGAGGAGCATCGCGAAAAGATCGGCCACCTCGTCCCGGAGATGAAGCGAAAACCCAAGGACTATCTCGAACAGATCTTCATTAGCTGTGACCCAGGAGAGGAAACCCTTCCCGCGGTTCTCGATGTGGCGGGAGACTCCGTCATCTTTGCCTCGGACTATCCCCATTGGGACGGGGAGTTTCCCCACGCGGTAGACAAGATCGCGGCTAGGGACACCCTGAGCGAGGCGCAGAAGCGTAAAGTGCTCGCGGAGAACGCAAAGAGGATGTTCGGCAAAAATTAAGAGAAGAGGCCAAAGAGCAAACGGCGACAAAGTTTAAACCCATCACGGGAAAGGAGTACGATCATGGCACAATACAGAGTCATCGATGCCGACGGGCATGTCTTAGAATCGATGGAGGGACTGCGCAAATTACTGCCCCCACGTTGGCAAAGGGGAAACATGTCCGTCGGGGATATTTGGGACCGGAACCTCAGAGGAAAGCTGGGTCAGGAACCCAGGAGTCCGCAGGACCAACTTGCGGCGATGGATCAGGACGAAATCCACGCAATGGTGATGTATCCGACCGCTTACCTGTCTATCGGAGTGATCCGCGAGA
>DATBLC010000025.1:0-3431 GCA_036555515.1 Binatia bacterium | reverse complement strand
GAGCAGCCCACCAAGTTCGAGCTGGTGATTAATCTCAAGACCGCCAAGCAGATCGGCCTCACGGTTCCACCGAATGTCCTGGCGCGGGCGGATCGAATAATCCGGTAAGGAGTGAGTGATGAGGAGCAAGGCAAACGGGGGAGACCATGAGCAAAACAATCTTTGTTATTGCGCTTAGCACTGTTCTCTTCGCACTTTGCTTTACGGTCGAGGCGCAGCAGCCGGTGAAGGTGGCTCGCGTAGGATACGTGTCATCGACCGGCACCATCACCTCCGATACCAGCTTCGCGGCATTGCGGCGTGGGCTACAAGATCTCGGTTACGCCGACGGTAAGAATATTCTGTTTGAGTATCGCGGTGCCCAGGGCAAGCCGGACCGCATCCCGAGCCTCGTAACCGAGCTCGTCCAGCTCAAGGTGGATGTCATGTTCTGCCCGAACTTGCCGGCGATTCACGCAGCCAAGGAAGCGACCAAGACGATCCCCATCGTCATGGTATCCAATGTCGATCCGGTCGAGCTGGGGATTGTCGATAGTTTCGCGCGGCCGGGAGCGAATATTACGGGTCTGACATTGCAATCTTTAGAATTGGCTGGGAAACGGTTGGAATTGCTCAAAGAGATTTTCCCCAAGCTAAAGCGTGTCGGGCTCGTATGGAATCTGGGGGACGAGAGTATGAATCTCATAACCAAGCAGGTTCAAGCCGCCGCGCCGTCTCTCGGTGTAACGCTCCAGCCCTACGGTGTAAGAGACCCCGAAGATTTTGGCGGCATTTTCGAAAAGATTTCCCATAATCCGCCGGACGCTCTATTTTCAATCGCGGACAGGTTGATCAGCTCGCAGCGGAAACAGATTGTGGAGTTTGGCGTCAAAAGCAAGATTCCCACCATGTTCGACACCGCGCCCGCGGTCGAGGCGGGCGCGCTTATGGCTTATGGACCAACGCGCGCCGAAGTGTCGCGCCGTGCCGCTATTTACGTGGACAAGATTCTCAAGGGCGCCAAGCCGGCAGACCTGCCAATAGAGCAACCGACCAAGTTCGAACTGATCATCAATCTTAAAACCGCGGAGCAGATCGGTCTCACGATACCTCAGAATGTGCTGATGCGAGCGGATAAAGTGATCAAGTGAACAAAGGCATAAGGAACAATAGGAGAATTGAAGGAGGGCGTTATGCGGCGGATTTTCTTATTGGCACTGGTTCTGATCGCAACGTCGATACCCGGCAGTCCTTGGGCACAGTCAACGGTCGGCTCCGAGATTGCACCGATGGGAAAGTTGCGGGTTGCGATGAACGGCGGGAATCCCGTGTTAGCACGGCGAACACCTGACAAGAAGATCGTTGGCGGTGTTGCCGTCGATGTCGGCAAATATATCGCCGACAAGCTCGGAGTTCCGTTTGAGCTCGTTCCCTATTCCAACGCAAACGCCTACACGCAGAGCTTCGGCAAGGGAGAATGGGACATTGGCTTTGGGGCGCCGACTCCATTGGTGGCGGAGAAAGCCGACTTCATCATGGAGCTGGTGCTGGCCGACTTTGTTTTCGTCGCCGCGCCCGGTCGGGACTTTGCCGACGCAGGTCAAGTTGACCGGTCCGGAGTCAAGGTCGGCGTGGGGACGAAATCCGTATCCGACCAATTCTTGAGCCGGACCCTGAAATCCGCCGAACTTGTGCGAGCTGTCGGTGTTGACGGCACCGAGATGTTACGCAGTGGCAAAGCGGATGTCTGGGCGATCAGCGCCAGCAGAGCCCACGACATGGCCAAGAAACTTCCCGGCGCCAAAGTCGTCCCTGGCGCGTTCACGAGCGACCGCTACATGGTGAGTTTGCCGAAGGGACGATCATCTGAAGCTAAGAGCAAGATCAAGGAAATCGTCCAAGAAGCAAAAAAGGCAGGGCTGGTACAAAAAGCGCTCGAACATCCGGATCTGACCGGCGTTCGCGTCGCGCCATGACTCACTTGCGGGCTTGCAAGATGATTTTTGCGTTGTGTTGCGACGGCAAAAAAGTCAGGCGACGACAGGAGAAAATAAATCGCAGACGCGCAGCGCAGAACTACAGGAAAAAGAAACCTAATGAATAGAGAAGTTATCTGCCTTGCTGTAGCAACTATGTTTTTGGCGCTTTGCTTTCCGGTTCAAGCGCAGCAATCGGAAAGATTGCCGCGGATCGGCTATCTTTCGCGAGCTGCCAAACCGACTGCCGAGAATCCCGATCTGAAGGCCGAGGCATTTCGGCAGGGGTTACGGGATCTTGGTTATCTCGAAGGGAAGAACATATATATCGAGTTTCGCTACGCTGAGGGGAACGGTCAACGATTTCCAAGCTTTTTGGCAGAACTCATCGAACTCAGGGTCGATGTCCTTGTCTCTGGCACCATACAAGCGATCCGCGCGGCGAAACAGGCAACACAAAAAATTCCAATCGTCATCGTGACTCAAGGAGATCCAGTCGCGTCCGGGCTCATCGATAGCTTGGCGCGGCCGGGTGGCAATATCACTGGACTCACAAGATTCACAAGGGAACTAAACGGTAAGCGATTAGAGTTGCTCAAGGAGGCAGTTCCAGGAGTATCACGGGTGCTAGTCCTTGGAGACGCGGGTGCTCGAACGGCAGCTAACACGGTTAAAGAGTATGAGACTGTGTCACGCGCTCTAAATATACAGCTTCAATCGGTAGAGGTGCGCGATCCGAACCATGATTTAGATGGAGCATTTGAAGCTGCAGCAAAAGCGCGGGCGAATGCGCTCTTAACAGTTTCCAGTCCCGTGCTCGATCGTCATAGAAGAAAGATTTCTGAGCTTGCAAAAAAGAATCGATTACCGTCGATGAACGAAGAGAGTCACTGGGTAGAGGCCGGTGGTCTTTTATCCTATGCCGCCAATGATGCGGACAATTTCCGACATGCCGCTGTCTATGTCGATAAAATATTGAAAGGCGCCAAACCAGCCGACCTTCCAGTGGAGCAGCCGACTAAGTTCGAGTTTGTGATCAATCTGAAAACCGCGAAGCAGATCGGCCTGACGATCCCGCCGAACGTATTAGCGAGGGCGGATAAGGTAATCAAGTGAAGCGATTTTGGATTTTCGATTTTAGATTTTCGATTGGTTCCGGAAGGAAGAGAATCTTTTGTCTTGCTGTTTGCGCTGTGCTCATCGCGCTTTGCGCTCCCGCCGAGGCGGAGCAGCCGAAGAATGTCCATCGGATAGGATATCTAGATCAAGGCGACCGCATTAGTGCGTCCGTCCGTTCCGAGTCGATTCGGCGGGCTCTGCGCGAGCTTGGTTACGTAGAAGGACAGAACATCGCCATCGAGTACCGATATGCGGAGAGAAACGTCGATCGGGTCCCTGAGCTTGCGGCCGATCTCGTCCGTCTCAAGGTTGATATCATCGTGATAGCAGGAGGGAATCCGATAATCCGGGCGGCCA
>DATBLC010000024.1:0-38824 GCA_036555515.1 Binatia bacterium | reverse complement strand
GCTTAGCATCCGACAAAATTTTGTCGATGTTTATCAGTAAGCGCCTAACTGTTCCTGGATGCCTGCTTTCGCGGGCATGACGCTGAAAAGCCGCCTGTTGCATTATCACATCGTCCGGCAGTACTACTGGTGGCAAGTTTTCGACGGCCGAAAGGAGCATATCATGGGTTTCAGAATAAACCATTTGCATCTCAAATCGCCGGATACCCAACAGACGGTAGACTTCTATGTCAAGTACTGTGGCGCCACGATCAAGTCCGAACGCACGGGGCCCAACGGACGAAAAAACTTTCGTCTCAATCTCCACGGCGTCGAGCTCAACGTGACGGACTTTCTGGAAGAACAGAAGTTGGGACAGTTCTATGGCCTGGAGCATGTCGCCATCGACGCCGAGGACTTCAACGGCGAAGTGGCGAAGATCAAGGCTGCCGGCGTGAAGATTCTCGAAGAGCGGACGCTCCCCGACGGGCGGCATGTTTGCTTTTTCGAAGGGCCGGAGGGAGTCCGGTTGGAATTCTTGGAAATGAAGTGAGGGCAGGGGAGAATTGGAGTGTTGGGTTTCCGAATCCCAGCCCCTTACTCCATCAGTCCATCACTCCAATCTTCTACTTGTCCCGCAGCGCTCTTTCGAGGGGACTGTTTTCGCGGAAAGGTTCCGGCCAACCGAGATATTCTTTGAATTCGGGCCGCGCGCGGATCAGGTCCTTAATCACGTTTTCGATCCCCTTATCCGGCACGTAGGGCGCTGTCTTGAACAGGCGGGCGTACGCCGAGATGGTTTTCTTCACGATGTTTGAGTCCTTTTCCCGCATCCATTTGGCAAAAGATTTCTCGGCGAACCGGTGGTCCTTCTTGATCAAATGAATGCCCGCGACGTAGGCTCGGAGAAAATCTTCCGTTGTCTTTGGCTCGGCTCGAATAAACGCCCGGCTGCTCGTGACGCATGAGGAAGGATAAACCAGGTCAGTCGTGCTTAAATCGACCAACACAGGCCAGCCCCGTTCCAAGAATGGAATCGCGTAGCGAGTAGTAAGCGCAGCCGCCGCGATGCGTCCGACTTCCAGGGCTGCGACCATTTCGGGCCCGGCGCCAAGTTGGAGCACGGTCATATCTTTGTCCGGATTTAACCCGACGTGTTTGAGCGCTGCCCTCAAGTAAAAATGGGTCGTGGAGCCGTAGCGTGTAACCGCGCTCCCTTGGCCTTTGAGTTCGGCGGCGGATTTGATTTCCGGTCGGGTGATTAGATAAACGGGGTCCGCGTCCACCGGACAGGCGAGCAGAACCACGTCGCCTCCCGAGGCGCGGGCAGCGACGATAGATTCCGCACCCACGCCGGAAAACGGCAAGTCGCCGGTGATGATGGCGAGGGTGATCAAAGACCCGCCCCGAATATGCACGGGCTCAACGTTGAGGCCGTACTTTTCAAAATAGCCGGCGTCCTTCGCCACCCAAACCGGCAGGTGAGACGGCGATGCCGTGGTGCCGTAAGGAATGCGGCGCAGCTCCGCAGCCGCAGCACAAGTCGTCGACACGAAAGCAGCGACCAGAAACACGAACAATCGCATGACGATCATTGTCGTGCGAGGACTCTCTCCAACGGTCCGTTATCGCGAAACAGATCGGGTCGATTGACAAATTCTTTGGGGATGGTCCTTCGGCTCGCCAGGTCCTTGATCACCGTTTCGATTCCTTTGTCGGGCACATAGGGTGCCGCTTTGAAGATTTTCGTGTAAGAATTCACGGTTTTTTTGATCAACCCCGGGTCTTTTTCCCGCAACCACTTGGCGAAGGTTTTTTCCGCAAATGCCACGTCTTTTTTTATCAATTGCATGGCGGCGACGTAGGCGCGCAGGAAGTCGTGCAACAGTTTCGGCTCCGATTTCACAAACGCCCGGCTGCTGGCGACGCAGGAGGAGGGATATACCAGTTCGGTGGTGCTCAAATCGACGAACATCGGCCAGCCGCGCTGTAATAAAGGAATCGCATAGCGGTTTGTCAGCGCCGCTACGGCAATGCGCCCGCTCTCCATCGCCGAGACCGCCTCCGTCCCGGTGCCGAGCTGCAAGATGACGACGTCCTTTTCCGGGTCGAGGCCGACGTGGCGCAACGCGGCGCGCAGGTAGAAGTGGGTGGTGGAACCGAGTCGCGTTACCGCGGTGGCCTTGCCCTTGAGCTCCGCCGGCGATTTTATTTCGGGCCGCGCGATCAAATAAACCGGATCGGAATCCACCGGACAGGCCAGCAGTACGACGTCGCCGCCCTCGATGCGCGCGGCGACTACCGATTCCGCACCGGCGCCGGAAAACTGCAACTGTCCGCTCATGATCCCCATGGTGATCAGAGCGCCGCCGCGTATTTGCACGGGTTCGACGTTTAGCCCGTTGCTAGCGAAAAAGCCGGCGTCCTTGGCTACCCAGATGGGCAAGTGCGCCGTTGAGGTTGTGGTGCCGTAATGAATGCGGCGCAGTTCCTGGGCTGGCGCGACTTGGCATAGTGCCAGTAGAACCAATGGGACGCAGACCCAGCGCAGACAACGGAACAATTCTGAGCGCATCTTACCGGTCGCTGCCCTTACTTGCCGAAGTATTTTGCTTCGGCTTTCTCTTGGTCGTAGGGCACGAACCGATTGACCCCCGGGCCGCGAACTTGAGGCTTTTCGCCGTCGTCGAACAGCGCCGCCGCATTATCGCCGGCGCGGCCGCCGATCAGGCCCGGCGCGTGGGCTTCGGCAACAGTGCAGTCCTTGTCCGAACGATTAAATGCCCAGTGCACGGTGTTGGCCGGAATTCTCTGAAAGTCGCCCTTCTTGCAGAGAAAACCTTTGTCTTCGACGAAAAACCAAATCTCGCCATCCATCACGTAATTGATTTGTTCTGATTCATGCTGGTGCGGTTTGGTGTGATAGCCGGGCAGTCTCGTGGCGATCATCAAGCTGCATTCATTGCCGTAGCCTTTTCGTGTCACCATCGACCCGGTTCCCGCCTCGCCGCTCTGCACTCGGTTGGTTTCAGTGATAGCTTCGTTCTTAACATGTAGGGGCATAGTGGACCTCCGTCCGATTGGAAGATTTGCCACTTTCGTATGCCAAGCGCCGGTCGCCGTCAAGTTCTTTTTAATCGGGGCTTCTGAGCAAGCGGATCAATAGGGGTCTAGTCGGCATGGCGCGATTGTGATCGTTGACATCCAGCGCTGAGAGAAGTAAACGGGTGGGCAACGGCCACGATGATCCCGGGGCGATGGCGCTGCTATGTCGAGGTTACTCACTATTTCAAAACCGAAAAGCCAGGCGATTTTATCAACAAACTTTACAAATAATAAGGGAGGATGAAACAATGGCGAAGATCAGACATATCGCGGTGAAAGTGGAAGACCAGGAGAAAACCGCTGATTTTTATAAGAAGACCTTCGGCATGACCGAAGCATGGCGCGGGCCGGTGCGCGAGGATGGCCATCGGGCTATTTATCTGACGGACGGCTATATCAACATGGCGGTTCTGCCGGCGCGCGGCGGCCGGGAAGGGATCGACCACTTCGGTTTTCAAGTGGAGAACATGGACGAGACACTCGAAACCGCGCAGGCCTCTGGCGCCAAAAGCGACGCGGACAAAAAACCGCGCGACGGACGCTTCGCCGAAATGGGCGTGCGCGATCCGGTGGGGCAGCTAGTGGATGTGTCTGTGCATGGGTGGAAGTCGTGAGATTTAGGTAATCGGCTTGACGAGGAAGACGCCGGTTGGAGGATGGCAAAGATGCGAAGACTGGGCTCCCAACTGCGCAGGGATGACGGCTGGGGAAGTTATGAGGTCAAATTGCTGGCCATAACGATCTTGTTGGCCAGCAATTTTCTATTTGGGCACCTGGATAAAACATTCGCTGCCGAACCTACAAAGCTTCTCCTCGCCCACGGCGCCATCAGCAATAACGTTGCTCCGCTGTGGATTGCCAAGGAACAGGGCATTTTCAAGAAGTACGCCCTGGATGTCGATCTGGTTTTCATCATTGCGGGACGGGCGATGCAGGCGATGCTGGCTGGGCAGGTGCCGGTGGGCATGGTGGGCGGAACCCATGTGACCAATGCCAATACCGGCGGCGGCGACTTCGCGATGATTCTTGGAGTTGAGAACCGGCTTGATTATATCTTTGTTGCCAAGCCGACCATCAAGAGCGGTGAGGATTTGAAGGGCAAGAAGGTCGCCATCGGCACGCCCGCGGGCTCCGCTTCGATGGCGGCTTACGTGGCGCTCGATCATCTCGGGTTAGTGCCGCGGCGCGACAATATCGTGTTGTTGGGAGTCGGTGGGGTTCCTGAACGCATGGGCGCGCTGCGAGCCGGTAGCGTCGAAGCAACCAGTTTGTCTCCCGAGTTCGGCCAGGTAGTGGTAGGCGAGGGTTATCGTGTCTTGGTGGACCTGGGCAAAGAAAACGTGCCCTTTCAATCGTCCGGCATCGTCGTCGCGCGCAGCTTGATCAAGACCAATCCGCAGTTGGTAGAAAACGTCGCGAAGGCCACGGTCGAAGGCGTGGCATTCGTCCATAAGCCCGGGAACAAAGAGATCGTCATGAAAAGTCTAGGCCGTAACTTGCGACTCGATGGCGGTGATCGAGTGGAAAAGGCGTATCGGAACTTGGTGGCGGCGCTGCCGAAGCGGCCCTGCCCATCGATGGAAGGCGTCGCGTCAATGTTAAAGCTGATGGTGCAGCATGGTCTCAACCCCAAAGCCGCGCAAGTGAAGGCGGAAGATCTCGTGGACATGAGTTACTGCAAGCGTTTCGAGGATACGGGCTTTTTCAAAAGCCTTTATTGATAAAAAGGGGCGTGACGTTCTCCCTTGTTGACCTGCCGGAACTGATCGGATATTCATACCAATTTGGCAGAGAGATGAGGAGAATCTACGAGCATGGCGTATTTGGATCTGCACCAGCATCTCAAGAATCTTGAGGCGCACGGCCTGTTGAGACGGATCACGAGGCTGATCAATAAAGACACGGAACTCCACCCATTGGTACGCTGGCAGTATCGTGGTCTGACCGAAGAGGACCGCAGAGCATGGCTGTTCGAAAACGTTACCGACGCCAAAGGCGGCAGATATAACATGCCGGTGGTGGTCGGCGCCCTGGCTGGGCAGCCAAAGATTTATTATTTGGGCATGGGTTGTGAGAGCGCGGAGGAAATGGATAAGCGCTGGAAGACAGCGCTGGCGGAACCGGTCAATCCTATCACTGTGAGTAACGCGAAATGCCAAGACGTGGTGATTCTGGGCGATGAACTGGACAAGGAAGGCAACGGTTTGGACCGTTTTCCGGTGCCGATCTCGACGCCGGGGTTCGACAACGGCCCGTATACGACTTGTTCCCACTGGATCACGGCCGATATGGACACCGGCATTCAAAACATTGGCAACTATCGCGGCCAGATCAAGGCCCGCCGGCGTGTCGGGGTGTTTCCATCGGGCCTGGGCCAGGATATTTATCTTCACTGGAAGAAGGCCCAGGAAAAAGGCAAGCATCTTCCAGCGGCTCTGGTTATCGGCGCGCCGCCCATCGTATCTTACGTCTCGGTGCAAAAGATTCCCTATGGCGTGGATGAAATGGGCGTTGCCGGGGGATTGGCCGGCGAGCCGATACCGATGGTGAAGTGCAAAACTCACGACATCATGGTGCCGGCGGATGCCGAAATCGTCGTCGAAGGCTACTTGAACACCGAATTTATAGAACCGGAGGGGCCATTCGGCGAATCCCATGGCTATATGCATCCGCGCCAGCTGAATCCATTCATGGATGTGACGGCGATCACCCATCGCAAGGACGCGATCTATACTTCGTGGCTGAGCCAGCTGACGCCCAGCGAATCATCGGTCATCCGCAAGATCGGCTACGACCGCTTGATGCTCGTCCACCTGCGCGATGAGTGCCGCATCACCAGCGTGCTGCGCGTCGAAATGCATGAACCGCTGACGAATACTTACAAGCTGGTGATCATTCAGATGCGCCGCCCCAACGAGGCGGAAGTCTGGCGCGCGCTGCATGCGGCGTGCTCTTTCCACCCCGGCGTCGGCAAGATCGTCGTCGCCGTGGACGAAGATATCGATCCGTCCAACGAAGCGGCGGTGTTCTGGGCCATGTGCTACCGCATGAAACCGCACAAAGACGTGCAAATCTTTCCCGGCATGGAAAAAGGCCACGCTCCGCCGTTTCTTTACGAGCATGAGACGAAAGGCACGGACGTGGTTTCGTACCACTTGCCGGCGGATGAGTCGGCGATGTTGTGCAACGCAATCCTCAAAGAACCGTTCCCGCCCGTTTCGCTGCCCAAGCGCGAGTTCATGGAGAATGCCCGCAAAATCTGGGAGGAGCTCGAGCTGCCGAAGCTCAGGCCGCAGATGCCCTGGTTTGGCTATTCGCTCGGCCAATGGAGCGAAGAACTGGATCACGAAGCGGAGCTAGCGGTGCAAGGCCGCCACTTCGAGATCGGCGAGAAACTCAAAGCCGGTCGAGTGAAAGCGAAATAGGAAATCGGCAATACTTCGCGTGGGTTCAACCCGGATTCCGCAGTTGCGCTCAGCAGGAAGCGCGAGGCGGAACCCTTCCGTAGCTAAGTCTCAGCCGAAGGCTGATCCGCCTGTGGCGGAGATGCCGTCTGCCTCTAAGTAGACATCGAGCAACGGTGCTTACACGGCACATTAAAGCTCGTAACAACGAAGTGCGTAAGCGCGAAATGACTTTAAAATTTCACAGGCGGACGCCTTGGCTACTCCAGGGTTCCACCCCGCTTCCGGGCTCCTCAGTTTAACTGTGGAATCCGGGTTTAAGCCATCTTTTGGCAGTACAACGATTGGAACGTTTTGAACGGCTGGAACGATTGGAACGGTTTTCCGCGTCTTCGCGCTATGATCGATAGCGCCAGAGCTGCGGGATGGCGGAGCAGATTCCCAGGATCATCAGGAAACAGAGTGCGCTGCCAAGGAGCAGCGCGTTGGGCGCGCCGACCCATTGCGCGGCGGTCCCTGCCAGGATCGCGCCCAAACCATTGGTTGCCTGGGCAAAGACTGTGATCAAACTCGAAGCCCGGCCGAGCATGGCGTCCGGCGCCAGCAACTGAACTACGGTGCGCCTGATCGCGACGCTCAGCGAATCGGAAAATCCCAGAATCAGCGTTGCCACGACCGCCATCGAAAACCCTTGAGAAGCTCCGAGCAGGGCTAAGCTAGCGGCGAATATCACTGCCGCGATGACCACCATCACGCCTTTGCGCTGGACGTCGCCGACCATCAGCACTGCAAACGATCCCAGGATGGCGCCGGCGGACGGCGCACCGTAGAGCACGCCAAGTCCCGACGCTCCGGTCTTGAAAACATCAGCGGCGAAGATCGGCAGGATGGGCCGATAAAATCCCACCAGCGTCACGCCGAAATCGAGAAGAAATAGCGACAGTATGATGCGTTGGATCCAGATAAACTCGATGCCTTCAAATATACTACGTAGATTGATGCGGCGGCGCTCGCCCTGCGGCACACCCGATGTGCGCATGGCGAGAATGGCGAAACCCGCTGGCAGGAGCATGCCGATGGTCAGGAAATACGTGGTGACCAGTCCCGTATGATCGATCAGCATGCCGCCGATGGCTGGGCCGAGTAGAAAGCTCAACTGAATGATGATCGTGTTGAGGGTCATTGCGTTCATTAAATAGGAGCGCGGTACCAGCCGGGGGATCAGTGCGGAACGGGCCGGCCAGTTAAAAACCTCCACCAACGCGCCGACGAAGCCGAGGGTGTACACGTGCCAGGCTTGCACGGCGCCTGTCATCGTTAACATTCCAAGCGACAAGCTGGGGATCAACTGTACAACCATTGTGACGACGAGGAGCTTCTTTCGATCAATACTGTCGGCAATGGCGCCGGCAAAGAGGCCGAAAATGACGAAGGGGAAAGCTTGGAGAAAACCAGTGATGCCGAGTTGTAGCGCCGATCCGGAAATCTCGTATACCTGATACAGTCCGGCGACGTTGCGCACCTGGATCGCCACGGCGTTGCACACACTGGCGATCCACACCAGACGGAAATCGCGAAAGAGTAGAGACGCCCACGGCCGGATCCTCCCGGTTTGGCGCGAACTTGAGTCTATTTTAGGTGAAGGGGCCAACGAAGCAAAAAATGGCGAGCGCTATAGCAAGAAATACTCATGCCGCCAATGGCGGAGAGTTTCCGTGGGCACTCCGATCATTCAGTTCAAGTTCAAGGTTCAACGTTCAAGGTCTGTCCTGAGCGAATGCGAAGGATCCAGATCCCTCGCGGGGCTCGGGAGAAGCCTTGAACATTGAATCTTGAAATCGCTAGCGAACCGCCGCTGCAACCCGAATATCCTCCAGAACGCCACGCTCGTCGGCCTGGGCAAGGACCGCCTCAATGGTCTTTACTAGGTTTCGGGCGCCTTCGATGCTCAGCTCCACGGCGACCCGCGCCGACGGACCCTGAGCTTCGTTGACAAAGTCGATATTCAACGCATGCTCCAGCGGCATGTCGTAAGGGTGATCGTAGGAGACGTTAGCTTCCTTCAGCTCGAACCAACCGTTGCTGGTTTTACCGCGGCCTTCGATTTTCGCCTGATGGACGATCATAGTGCACATGGACGCGCTCCCTTCTTCCGTTAGGCCTTGAGATGTTTTTCCAGGAACGCCAAGGTTTTTTTCCAGCCGTCCACCGCCTGCTCCTGGCGATAGGCCGGTCGGTCATAGTAGAAAAAGCCGTGGCCCGCGCCGTCGTAACGATGAAACTCGTAGTTTTTGCCATGCTTCTTAAGTTCCGCTTCATGCTGATTGACCTGCTCCGGTGAGGGCGATTTATCGTCGTTGCCGAACAGGCCGATCATCGGGCAGGATAAATCTTTGGTATAATCAATGGGCGCCACCGGTCGCTTGGGTGTCAGTTCTTCCGGTTTCTGAACGACGTTGCCGCCCCAGCATTCCACCAGAGCGCTGAATCCCTTCAAGCGGCAGGCGGCGAGAAAGCCGTGACGGCCGCCGGAGCATGTGCCGAAGACCCCAACCTTGGCGCTCACGTGCGGCTGCGAACGCAGGAACGTGAGTGAGCCTTCGAGGTCGCCGAGCACCTGATCGTCCGGTACGCCGCCCGCGGCGCGGACCTTGGCGCCGACGTCTTCGGCAGTGCCGTGGCCCTCACGGTAATAGAGATTGGGTGATATCGTGGCGTAACCATGGTGGGCGAACCTGCGGGCGCATTCGCGGTACCATTCGTCCCAACCCGGCGCATGGTGGATAATCACCATACCCGGATAGGGGCCTGGCCCGAGGGGTCGGGCGTAGTAGGCGTTGATGACGTCGTTCTTATGTCCCGTCACCGCGACGGTTTCCGCCAACATGCCTTCATACTGATTGGTTTGATACATTGTGAGATCCTCCCTCTGAAGTGATTTAATGCTGTTCCATAGTATAAAACCCATCAAAGACGCAACAGCTAACGTTAAATAGCCGGCCCAATTGCTAATAATTTTAGGGTTGCAATGAACCCTTTGACGGGGTAGGCTATTTATACACTTCAGTAAGGGGCCTTCTGATAGTGGAATTATATAGAGTTGAAGGTCTGGGCCGTCTTTCCTTGCGAGTTCCTACCACGCGGACAATCCGACCAGAGCGTGCGTTGTATTCCATGTTCTGCTTCCAGCGGTGATCGGTTCCTCACGGTGAAAGACCATAACATTTCTCTATAAGGAGAAGAACATGAGCAGTAAAATTTACGTGGGTGGATTGCCGTATGCGACCACCGATGCACAACTACAGGATCTCTTTTCGGCGCATGGGCAGGTTGAATCCGCCCGCGTAATCACCGATAAATTTACCGGGCGTTCGCGCGGTTTTGGCTTCGTTGAGATGACAAATGCCGAAGACGCGCAGAAAGCCATTCAGGCGCTAAACGGGACCGATTTCGAGGGCCGCAACCTTACGGTCAACGAGGCGCGCCCGCAGGAGAGACGCTCCGGCGGTTTTGGTGATCGCGGCGGTGAAAGACGCGGTGGTGGCGGCGGCCGTAACCGCTGGTAGTTCGCAACAACCAAACATTCGGAATCGAAGGGGCGCTAGGTCGGGGCGCCCTTTTTTTTGCCAGCACTGGAGTTCTCTTCCTGACATGAACGCGCCGAAGGCTGAAGCATGAGGACGGAAAAAGGAAAATGAGCAGGCGCAATTAACCGTTCATGGAAAGAGTGGCGCTTGATCATTTACCATTTGTCGACCTCCATGGAGAGCTGGCCGCTCTATCCGAGTATTTCGAAAACTATCTGCTCTTGATCTTTCTCAGGCACCTCGCCTGACTGCCTTGCCAAGCCCACCTCGGTGAGGTGCAGTCACTTAAACATGAATTCGACCGGCGCGGCGTTACGATCGTTGTTGCGTCATTTGCCGAGCCGGCCAAGCTGATTCATTACCAGGAGCGCCACCGCTGGCCGTTCACCGTTCTCGCCGATCCGAAGCGGATCGCTTATCGAGTTTTCCTCCTCAACCGCCTGTCCTGGTTTCGAGTCTTTTCACCGGCGACGTTGAAACTGTATTGGACCCTGCGGCGTAAGGGCATGAAACAGGACGCCTACGCCGGCGATGATATTTATCAAGCCGGCGGCGATTTTCTGCTGGACAGAGACGGAAATATATTGTTCGCGCACCGCAGCCAGGACCCGTCGGACCGGCCGTCGGCGTCGCGCTTGCTCGAAGTCATCGATCAACTGAAGCGATAGAACAGCTCGTTCAAATAGTTCAAGCCGGTCAAATCGTTTAAACCGTTAATCATACCCGGAATCGATGTGAAGGGCTGAAGTATTGAAACATTCTTTTCCGACCTTACTTCACTCGCAGTTGCGCGTGCCTTAAGTGAACTTTTTCATCCGGCGGCGCGGTCCAGACGATGTCGGCGCGGTGCGCATAGACATCCATACTGTTCCAGAGTGGTATGGCCGGCGCGTCTTCGAGTATGATCCGGTGCGCTTCCATGAGCAATTTTTCGCGCTTCTTCACATCGAAAGTCTGTTGCTCCAGGTCGAGAATCTCGTCGAGCTTGAGATTGCTGTAACCCAGGGTTCGTTTGGTCGTGCCGGTCCTGAAATACTGATGAAACAGAGTGTCGGCGTCGATCAAGCTGCCGCGCCCCGTGAGATACATGGGATATTTGCCGTTCTTGTAGTCGGTATTGAAGATGCTCCATTCGGGTGTTTTCAAAATCGCTTTGATGCCGACCTTGGACAACTGTTCGACGATCACCAGGGCAACTTCGCGGTCTTTGGGGTATCTGCCCGTAGGGCTGTAGTATTCGATCTCGAAACCATTGGGGAAGCCGGCTTCGTTGAGCAGCTGTTTGGCCTTTTGCGGGTCGTAGGGAAATGCCTTAACGCCGGGGTCATAGCCGAATACCTGGGGGCTGAGCAACCCGGATAGGGGATAGGCGTTACCTTCGAGGATATGTTTTATGATTCTCTCCCGATCGATGGCGTGAGTAATGGCGCGGCGCACCTTGACGTTATCGAGTGGTTTGTAGGCCGGGCTCAAGACCAAAAAAATCGGCCGTAGACCTTGCACCGGTTGCACGCGAAGCCGCGCGTTGGCTTTGAGCCGCGCTACTTCATGGGGCGGGATGTTGCTGATAATGTCGGCTTGTCCCGACTCCAGCGCCGCGATCCGAGCGGCATCTTCTTGAATGGATTTGTAAATGACCTCCTCGATCTTGGGCGGTTGTCCCCAATAGCTTTCGTTCCGGCGCAAAACAAATTGCCCGGAGCGCTCCCAACTGACGAATTTAAACGGGCCCGTGCCTATTGGTGAGCTGTCGGCCGCCCCCATTTTTTCCGCGGCCGCCTGCGTCATGATCACTCGGTTGTTAATGTCCTCGAGAGCGTTGGCATCGGGTTTTTTGAGAGTGAGCACTACGCTAAAATCATCTGGCGCGTTCATTTCGCGAATATTTCGCAAATTCGGCGCCTGCAAACTTTCCTTGTCGGTAAGAATCCGCTTGAAGGAAGCGATCACATCTTTCGAATTAAACGATGTTCCGTCATGAAAGCGGATGCCCTTGCGCAGCTTGAATTCGATCTTGTTGCCCTTCATTTGCCAGGATTCCGCGAGCACGCCGCGGTACTCGCGTTTGTCGTAATCCACATCGATGAGCGGCTCCATGATCGATTGCCATATGGCCTGGAGGGGCGAGGTGTTGACGGCGTAAGGATTCAATGAGTAGATGCCGACACCGTGGGCGACGGTAACCCGACTCCGATTGGGCGTCTGAGCGAAAGCATAGGGCGGCGGCGATAACAACGAAAAGGGGAACACCGCGCCCGTGGCTGCAGCTTCAATGAGAAATTCCCGGCGGCTGGTTTTTCTGTCACTGCCCATAAGAACCTCCTTGGGTTTAGGAAGACGAAGCCAGTAAATCCGCAAAGCGGGTGGAGGGAAATATTATCACCGCGTATAACTCAGAGTTTCTCGCACTGTCAACATGTTCTTGACAGGAGCGATCCAGCAGGAATACGGTCTTCGAAAAATAAAGGAGTGTTGGATTATTGGAGTGATGGAGTAATGGTAAAACACGGGGTAATGTATTTCCCAGCACTCCAATATTCCAATACTCCAGCACTCCAATTACTCATTTTCCGGGAGGTTCTATGGCGACCACGATGATCGATGCGCTAGCCGAATACATGCTCGCTTCCCGGCAGGTGAAGCTTCCAGCTGAAGTCATTCAAAAAGGCAAAAGCCATATCTTGGACACACTCGCCGCCGTCGTTTCCGGATCGACTCTACAGGCGGGGAAGCTCGGGCTCCAACACGCGCGGGGTCATGGCGGTAAGGAAGAGTGCGCGATATTGGGATCAAGTCTCAGAACCGCACCGGTCCTCGCCGCCTTCGCCAACGGCATGTCGGCCCACGCCGACGAGACCGATGATTCCAACAGCCAGCTCCATCCCGGCTGCGCCATTGTTCCCGCAGCGCTGGCGGTTGCCGAGTCGCAAAATCGTAGCGGCGCTGCGCTGCTCAGGGCGGTGATCCTTGGCTACGATGTCGGCTTCCGGTTTCACGTTGCTTTCCAGCCGCGTTCGACCAGCTTTGGCGCGACCTTTGGAGCTTGTGCCGCCGCCGGTGCGCTGGCGGAGCTGGACCATTTACAACTCTGTTACTCCATCTCTTACGCGGCGCAGCAAGCCTCCGGCTCCCGGGCCTGGGTGGGGGACGACGACCATATCGAAAAGGCATTCGACTATGCGGGCATGCCGGCGCGCAATGGTGTAACGGCGGCACTGCTGGTCAAATCGGGTTACACAGGCAATCGGGACGTGCTCGAAGGAGACCAGAACATCATCAAGACCTACGCGCCCTGCGAGCCCGGCAAGCTATTAAGTGATCTCGGTCAAAAATTCACGATTACCAGCTGCCTGGTAAAAAAATATCCTGTGGGCTCGCCGATGATGGAGACCGTCGACGCCACGCTGGCGATGCTCGCCAAACATCCAATCCAGCCGCAAGACGTCGAAGCGGTTATTGTCCGGATACCCGAGAGCGGCGCGCGCACGGTGAATGATCGAAAAATGCCCGACGTGAACGTTCAGTATATGGTCTCGGCAATCCTGCTCGACGGCAAGCTCACCTTCGAATCGGCGCATGATTATAATCGTTTGCAGGATCCGCGGCTGCAAGAGATGAAGCAGAAGGTACGGCTTATTCCGGACCAAGTGCTGGAGCGAACGGGGGTTCGTTTCCAGGGCCTAGTTGAGGTTACGTTGAAGGATGGAAAGACGCTGCGCGAACATGTGAGTAACTGCCGGGGCCGCCCGGAAAATCCCATGAGCCCCGAAGAAGTGGAGAAGAAGGCCGCCTGGCTTATGGAACCGGTGTTGGGTAAGACAAAAGTCGATGGCATCATCGACTCGATACGCCGGATTGAGACCCTTGGCAGCGCCCGCGAACTAGCGAAGCGTATGATGTTGGCGTGAGGCCGCCGGTTTCGCCGGCCGGTACGTTAACAGCGGGGCGATGTCGAATCCGAAATAATCGCAAGCGGCCATTTGTGTTCTTTGGGTCTGTGCGCGAGCTATTTCGCAATTTACTATTCAACCATTATTTAAGGAGAATCAAATGGCAAATCCAAAACTCACCATCGCGCTCTCGCACTATGACCGGCATGTGCCGTTTTTCGATGGCACCGTGCAAGCGGAAGGGATCAATCTCAATGTCTTGATCGTCGGTCAATCTGATCGGCAACGGGATGGTGAAGACCGTCACGAGCGGATGCTGCAAAAAGCCGAGTTCGACGTGGCCGAGCTGTCGCTGTCGTCTTATTTAATGGCGAAAAGCCGCGCCATGCCCTTTACCGCGATCCCGGTTTTCCCGCGGCGGTTGTTCAGCCATTCGCAAATGTGGATCAATGTCGACGCCGGCATCAACGAGCCGAAGGATCTTATCAGTAAGAAAGTCGGCTTGCACAGTTTCCAGAACACGCTTGCGACGCTTGCCAAAGGAGACCTGCAGAGTGAACACGGCGTGCCTTGGCGAAAAGTGCATTGGCTGCTCAGCAAGAAGGACAACCTCGAATTTACGCCGGAGCGTGGCGCGATGATCGAGCAGTTGCCGGCAAGAGCCAACGTTGGCGATATGCTCGAACGCGGCGAAATCGCTGCGATGATGACGCCGCATCCGCCGAAACCCGTGCTGCGCGGCTCGCAGAAAATCAAACGGCTCTTCGCCGATCCCAAGGCTGAAGATCTACGTTACTACAAAAAAAACGGCTTCTTTCCGATCATGCATGTGGTCGCGTTTAAGGATGATGTGCTGAAGAAAATTCCCAATGCCGCAGAGAGTCTGTTTAAAGCGTTCAGCGATGCCAAGAAAGTCTGCCGCGAATATTACGCCGATCCCAACTGGTCCTGGCTCGCCTGGGGCCGGCAAGCATTCGAGGAGGAAGAAAAACTCTTGGGTCCCGATCCCTGGCCGTACGGCTTGGAAAATAACCGACCGAACCTGGAACGTTTCGTAGGTTATTCCGTGGATCAAGGCTTAATGTCCAAGAAGATGCCAATCGAGGAGCTGTTCCTGCCGATCAACTACTAATGAGTCCGTTATTTAGAGACTATGTCGCTAGTGTGCGACCGAGAGGCGATCCCTTCCGATCGCGGTCAATGGTTCTCTGCCTTGCCGGCCACCACCCCCATCCTCTCCATAGGTGGAAATGCCCGCCGGCAGGGCCTGAGAACAACCTTTGCGCTCCTGTGCCCGCGCTCTCCAGGTCTCACCCCTCGGTCGCTGTTTGGTTACTCAATTGTGGACTCCTTAATAACTCTCCATACGTACGCTTGTATCGCAAAAGTTACGCTCGACGTATCTTCAACCACCCGGCCCTCGACGGGGAAGGGCAAGGGTGGGGGTGATTTGATTTACCCCGTTCCACAGAACGCCGGTACGTGAGTGCGAAAATGAATGTTCGGCAATTCTGCTAAAGGCGATCCCAGAGCCACGAATGTAAGTCCGTGGTACGGGGTTTACCGCGAAAGCTCATCCGCGAGTGCGCGCAAAAGTCCCGCGCCGTCGCCGCGCCAGGCGCTGCCGTGCATGCATGCGAGCGTCGTTGGCCCGGCAGACCCGAGTCGCTCAAGCATGGCACGTGCGTTTTTCGTGTAAGAATAGTAGTCCATTGCATGGCGGAATGCTTCGCTTGGACCGAGGATGTCCGACTCGGTGATTGGCGGATGATCGGCGCCGGGCTGGGTGAACAGATCGCCGCAGAGCAGTGTCTTCGTTCGTTCCTCCATCAGGAATCCACATTCCCACGCGTGGGGCAGGTGCGGTGTGTCGAACCAGCGCACGGAAGATTTACCGAGCGAGAGTATCTCGTCGTCGGCGAGTGCTCGGGGTGGCCGGTCCGCAAGATCGTTGATGGATACCATGGCGGCGATTGTGCCGCATAGCGGCACGGATCGCGGAGCCACCGCGAGCCATTCATTGAGCGACCCGCATTCGTCTGCTTCAACGTGCGAAAAAGCAACGTGACGAAGCTGTTCAACCGGCATCACACTTGCAACAGCGTCGCGGACAAGCGGAAACATCTTTCGCGGTCCGGTGTGGAAGATCAGCGGTTCATCGTCAACGATAAGATACTGGTTGAAGGAGAATCCTCCTGGGCCTCCCTCGATGACGACCGGTGTATTGATCCGATAGATCCGCTCCGCGATCTCATGGACGTTTGTCCCTGATTGCGTGTTCGTAATGGCCATTTGCACTCTCCTGAACCTATAGGGGGTCCGGCGCTTGGACTAACGCCGCCTGAATCTCGAATTGAGCCTGGCTAATGATCTGTTTTGCGGCAATGCAAGATGCTGGCCGCATAAGCTCCTGAGTGAATATTGATGCACGGTACCCAACGCTCACCGGCCGCGCGAGTACGCGGCCGGTGAGTCGAAGCGTGGAGGTTTGAAGGGATGGGTGGAGCGACTATCCCGCCGATTCCGCGAAAAACTTTCCCGGCATCTCAATGGGTGGAAGCGAGTGGTTTTCTTCCGAGCCCCCCAGGATCGGCGTGCCATCAGGCATTATTCGTGCCGCCTCGCCCTTTTGCGGTTTTTCCGGTGTGAAAGCTGCCACGCGCAGGACGACCAAATTTCCCGCCCCGGTATTGAGGTAGCGATAATATGCGCCCTTGGGCAACATAACTCCCTGGTAGGGCTTTAACTTCATTTCCTCGCCGATTTCGTTGAAGACGCTCATCTCGCCCTCCAACACGATAAACGCGTGGTCCTGGTTGAGATGGGTGTGAATCTCGTTTTCGCCCCCTTCGGCGTTAATTTTTGTCGCGATCCACATGTTATCGGTCTTCGCCACGGTTTGCGTGATTCGGCCTTGTTGCATGTAGGGGGTCTTTAACGAGAACAGTTGCGCCTTGGGCGCCTCCTTCTCTTGTTTCCTTGCTGTTGCTTCCATCGGTTACTCCTTGCAAATTTTTTGCTGCGCTTATGAACCTATCGTGTTACCGCAGGGCACAATCGATCAACCGTTAGTCCACACTGTACCATGCACGTTGTCTTTGATTGCGAAACCATGGATAGAAGAGCGGTGCCACAAAGAGATCGGCGCTCCTGATTACAGGATAGATAGTCCGTTCGGACTTGTCCTGACGCCCTGGGACGAAGATCTCTAACCCAGTTTTTGGACCCGTGGTCACCGCTCGATGCCATCTTGCCCCCGAAAAACGCGGTAGTCAACCATAACATTTGCCGTTTCCGCTGCTGCCATATTTGGCGGCCAGTCTCGCGATCGGCGCTTAGTTTGTTTGTGGACGAGTTGGATCGGTGTCCAGTAATCACTGAAAGAGCTTTCGGAGGGTCTCATTGATCTCGACCTCCTTTTGACCCAGGTCGACGTCGGTCATCAAGAGTTTGTGTTGCTTGAGGATCTTGCCGTACCTGGACTCTATGTCGTCGCGGATGGGCACGCGGCCGTATTGATTGATCACTTCCTGGCCTTCTTTCGACAAAAGCCACTCGATGAATAGCTTGGCGGCGTTGGGGTGCGGCGGCTGCGCGGGAAGGGACACCGCGACCGTGTAAACGATCACCGGTTCGAGTCCGACCCAGTCCACCGGCGCTCCTTTGTTTTTCAAAACCTCAACGGAGTACTCGTACACTCCCGGCGTTAGCGCGAACTCGCCCGCCGCCAAAAGATTCAACAGATTCGTATTGCCGGCCATGACCTGCGGATTTTGCGCCGCGCGCTTTTCCATGAAGGAGCGACCCTTGAGCTTCAGGAGCATGGCGAACCATTCGATCTTGGTGTTATCGAGGCCCATGACACTCTTCCAACGGGGCAACAGCAGGTCTTCGTACCGCTTTGGTGCATCGGCGCGCGAAACCTGGCGGCTGTTACTAAATGAGTTCGTTATTTAGAGACTATGTAGCTAGTGTGCGACCGAGAGGCGAGCCCTTCCGATCGCGGTCAATGGTTCTCTGCCTTGCCGGCCACCACCCCGTCCTCTCCATAGGTGGAAATGCCCGCCGGCAGGGCCTGATGAAAACAACCTTTGCGCTCCTGTGCCCGCGCTCTCCAGGTCTCACCCCTCGGTCGCTGTTTCGTTACTCAATTGTGGACTCCTTAATAAATCCCATCAAAGTCCCGCTAGCGTAAACCGAGGTCCAGTATCCTTGCGGGTCTTTATATTGGCTGGGATAGGACGCGGCCTCGTTGGGAACATGGCGGCTCAACGCGCCGCGCGTTTTGGCGATGTGGGTCTCGATGACGCTCGTGTGAATCAAGTCGGCGAGATGTTGCTTGGATCTATATTCAAGCAGGATGCGGCTTAGCAGTTTCTGCTTGTCGGTACGGTAGTATTCGGTCGTGATGAACGGGTAGCGTTTGTTGAACGCCGCAAAATACATTTGCAGCTGCTGCACGGCGGCGGAGGCGTATAGGACGAGTCTGCCTTCCTTCTTGGCGCCGGCGATAAGTTGGTCCTGGGTTTGCGCGAATGCCAAAGATGAAAGGCCGGGTGTGATCAACGATCCGAGAATCAAAACTAAGCGGATGATGTTCATGACCGCGAAAGTAGAGGACATGGAGGGCGTCTGTCAATCAGCACAGGTGCCTTCGGAACGAGCCTCGGTCGAGATCCTTCGACTATCGCCTCAGGATCACACTTGGGGCGTATCTGTCATTCCGAGCCCGCCGAGTAATCTCGTCTTTGATTATTCGCCTGAGATGTAAGTTGTCGGATTTAGTGACATCGACAAAACGGGTTTTTTCCATTAGGATTGGTAAAAACTCGATCGAGGGTAGAACGTTATGGCTACACCGCAATTTGTCTATCAGGATCCGCTGCCGCTGGGGAAGGATACGACAAACTATCGTCTGCTCACCAAGGACCATGTCTCGGTCAGCCGGTTCGACGGCAAGGATATTCTTAAGATCGAGCCGGAAGCGTTGACGTTGCTGGCCAACGAAGCGATCCGCGATGTGTCATTTTTATTGCGCACGGCGCATCTAGAAAAAGTCGCGGCGATCCTCAAAGACCCGGAAGCCTCGGCCAACGATCGCTACGTGGCGCTGGCGATGCTGCGCAACGCGGACACTTCCTCGAAGGGGATTCTGCCTTTTTGCCAAGATACCGGCACGGCGACTATTTTCGGCAAGAAGGGGCAGCAGGTTTGGACCGGCGTCAAAGATGAAGAGTATCTGACCAAGGGCGTACACAAGACCTATACGGAGGAAAATCTCCGCTACTCGCAGACCGCGCCGCTCACCATGTACGATGAAGTCGACACCGGCACCAATTTGCCGGCGCAGATCGATCTCATGGCGACCGATGGCATGGAATATCAGTTCATGTTCGTGACCAAGGGCGGGGGCTCGGCCAATAAGACTTCCCTGTACCAGGAAACCAAAGCACTCTTGAATCCGGCAAGCCTGGAAAATTTCTTGACCGAGAAGATGAAAACTCTCGGCACCGCCGGTTGCCCGCCCTATCATCTCGCCTTTGTGATCGGCGGCACTTCCGCCGAGGCTTGTTTAAAAACCGTGAAGCTTGCCACCACCGGCTATCTCGATCATCTGCCGGCCACGGGCAATGAGCACGGACGCGCTTTTCGCGATGTAGAGCTGGAGAACAGAATGCTCGAGCAGGCGTACAAATCCGGCTACGGCGCCCAGTTCGGCGGCAAGTATTTCGCACTCGACGTGCGCGTAATTCGCCTGCCGCGCCACGGCGCGTCTTGCCCGGTGGGCATGGGCGTATCATGCTCCGCGGACCGCAACATTAAGGCGAAAATCAACAAGGACGGCATCTGGCTCGAACAACTCGAGCGAGAGCCGGGACGGCTGATTCCCGAAGAGTACCGCGGCAAGGTCACAGGCAGCGTCGTTAAAGTCGACTTGAACCGGCCGATGAAAGAGATTCTCGCTCAATTGACCAAGCATCCGGTGACCACGCAACTGTCGCTTACCGGCACGATGATCGTCGCCCGCGACATCGCCCACGCAAAGCTCAAAGAGCGTCTCGATGGCGGCGAAGGGTTGCCACAGTATTTAAAGGATCATCCGATCTATTACGCGGGACCGGCCAAGACTCCCAAAGGCATGCCATCCGGCTCGTTCGGCCCGACGACGGCGGGTCGGATGGATTCGTACGTGGATTTGTTCCAGTCCCACGGTGCCTCCCTGATTACCCTCGCTAAAGGCAACCGCAGCCAGCAGGTGACCGACGCGTGCAAAAAAAACGGCGGCTTTTACCTCGGTTCCATCGGCGGACCGGCGGCGATACTGGCCAAGGAAAATATCAAGAAGGTCGAAGTGCTAGAATATCCGGAGCTGGGAATGGAAGCCGTGTGGAAAATTGAGGTGGAGGACTTTCCGGCGTTTATCTTGGTGGATGATAAAGGCAACGATTTCTTCAAGCAAATAATGCATTGAACCCGGATTCCGCAGTTGCGCTCGACAGGAAGCGCGAGGCGCAACCCTTCCGTAGCAAAGTCTCAGCCGAAGGCTGATCCGCCTGTGGCGGAGATGCCGTCTGCCTCTAAGTAGACATCGAGCAACGGTGCTTACACGGCACATTAAAGCTCGTAACGCCGAAGTGCGAAAGCGCAAAATGACGTTGAAATTTTACAGTTGGACGCCTTCGCTACTCCAGGGTTCCACCTAGCTTGCCATCTACTCAGTCTAACTGCGGAATCTGGGTTGATCCGGGTTGAACAAGGGCGCCGCCCGCGCCGAGCCTTGATCGCGGCGTGAACGGCGCGTGAGCAAACTTTATGATACGAAATTTTCCAGTTCAAAGCGGTCCTGATTGATAAACTTACCCTCGACCCGGACATAATCACCTACCCGCAACCGGTTGAAACGGTCGCTCACGGCGCGCGGCGTATTATATGGCAGCGTCACGACCACTAGGCGGTTCTGGCGGTTGCGAACTTCGAATGACCCGCGATGGTTGTCGATGTATGCCACAGATCCCTCGAAGCTGTCGAGGCGGCCTTTCTGGCCTCTATCTCCTCGGTCCTGCACGCTTTCCCTGACCGTTACCTGGTCGACATAGAGCCGGCCGCCGCGGTCCTGCTGCGTGCGCATGGCGACGTAATCGCCGGGTTCCAAATTCGTGACGGTGTACTCATGCTGGTGATAAGTCACCCGCGTGCTGTTGTCGTAGCGGATTCGCCAATTGCGTCCGGCGTCCGTGCGCAATTCTATTTCCCGGTTCCTGGCATCGACCTGCCGCACCTCTCCGACCAGAGTGTCGCCCGAGCTGCCATAATCACCGGGACCATCCATGTGCCCCAGCTCGTGGCAGCCTGCCAAAGCCAACAGTATCGGAACTATCAGCGCAAACCAGCGCGCCGCGATATTCATGCTCCCCTCCGCCTGGTAAACTGCATTTTGTAAAGTATCCGCTGCCGACTTTTTAGACGATCATCAGCCGTGGCAATTCATCGTCCCGGTCATTGTCATGGGACGTAGGCCGATGGGCCTAATTTGTTTGACGATTCAACACCGTTGGGGTTAACTTGCGGACGCCAGGATGGCGCGAATCAGCCAGGCCAAAAGGAGGATAGGCTATGCCTACTATTGACGCCGATGCCCATGTCATAGAATGCGAAAAAACGTGGTCTTATATCAGCGCCGAAAACCTACGTCCATTTATCGTAAACCCCGGCGCCGGCCGGCCGCAAAACTGGCTGGTGGACGGCCGGGTGTTTAACCGCGGTGTAAATTTGGACCGAAATCTTCCCCTGGACATCTGCGAGATGCGGGACATCGGCGGCAGGCTCAGACATATGGACGAGCTCGATATCGATATCCAGGTGCTTTATCCATCTTTATTTCTGCGTCCGCTGACGGCGAAAGCCGAAGTCGAGCAGGCGATCTGCCGAAGCTACAATCAGTGGCTCGTCGACATTTGCGCCAACGGCGAGGGGCGGCTTCGTTGGGTCGCGGTGGTGCCGGTGATCGACGTTGACAGCGCGTTGTCAGAGGTCCAATTCGCCAAGGCCAATGGCGCTTGCGGCGTTTTCATGCGCGGCCTGGTCGACGACAAGCGGCTCAGTCATCCCTATTTTTTTCCGCTTTATGAAGCTGCGGAAAAGGCCAATCTGCCGATCTGTGTGCACGCCTCCACCGGAAACTTCGACTGGGTTCAGCTCTTCGATGGTGAAAGCGGCTTCATGCGCTTCAAAGCGCCGGTTCTCTCCGCTTTTCATGCCATCGTCCACGACCGCGTCCCGCAGAAGTTTCCCCGACTCAGATTCGGCTTCATCGAAGTGCGCGCGCAATGGGTACCCTATATGGCTGTTGAAATAGCGCGCCGGTTCAGCCGCGGCGAGAACGCCGATAACACGG
Organism: Binatia bacterium; assembly: GCA_036555515.1. GTDB lineage: Bacteria > Desulfobacterota > Binatia > UBA9968 > UBA9968 > DATACQ01. The sequence continues at coordinate 16,464 of DATBLC010000024.1, read as the reverse complement.
CCGCGCGGAATTTGATCCGGGACAATCACGTTTACGTGGCTTGCCAGACCGACGACGATCTGCCTTATGTCCTGAAATATTCCGGCGAAGACAACATCGTCATCGGCTCGGACTACGGGCATAACGATACGTCCACCGAGATTGGCGCGCTGCGGGCGCTCAAAAGTAAGGGCGAGGTTGAGCCTCGGGTGATCGATAAGATTCTCTATGATAACGCGAAAGCTCTATACGGCATAGAGCAGGATGAAGGATAAAACCCGAAAAATGAAGGAACGAGGGCCGGCAATGTGAAAGTTTATTCCAGATTTACAGCCGGTAAAACTTTTTCGGGTTTTCGCACATTATCTTTGCGACAAGATCAGCCGGCAGATCTTGGCGTCCTTTCAAGGAGGCCACCAAATGCGCCTGTTCGGCGGGGTCGTTGTGGCCGTAATCTGAGCCGATGAGCAGGTGATCAGCGCCGATATGCTGGGAGAGATAATTGATGTCTTCATCCGCTTCGCAGGCGACGAACATGCGACAATCCTCGAACAGATCAGCGCCGGAGCCCCACGACGGTTTCCAACGCTTGGTATTGTCCCGTCTTAGTTTGTGCAGCAAGTAGGGGACCCAGCTTGCCGCGGCTTCGATGAAGCCGAACCTGAGTTTCGGGAACATGTCGGGAATCTGATTGAGCACCAAATCGCGGAACGCGTGCAACGGCGGAAAACCGGAGCTAGACCATTGGCGGTTGCGTTCCAGATCGAACATGTCCGCCGCTCTCGGTGTCCCATTGCCCGTGTGGATGCAGATCGGCAAATCGAGATCCATCGCGCTCTGATATACCCGGAAGAAGTACGGATTATCGAGCGTGTAGTTGCCTTCGAGGCCGCGGAAAAAGACCCCCACCGCGCCTTTGTCTCTCGCCGTTCGCAATTCTCGCACGGATTCTTCGATGCATCTCAGCGGTGGCACCGCGACCCAGCGGATGCGGCCACTGCTCCGCCCGCAGGCGTCGGCCATGAAGCGGTTGTAGGCCCGCGCCAGCGCAACGTCGAGTTTCGGGTCCTCGGTAAGATGCACGAGGAAGAGCGTCGGATAGACGACCTGGGTCTCGATGCCATGGCGATCCATATCGGCTAGACGGGCCGGTATATCGGTCAGCTCGCGGCAACCGACGCGGATGTCTGTTCGATTGGCTTGAATCTTCGACGCCGACGGCGTGATCAGCCGGAATCCGCCTTTGCCGACGGGTTTGGGATAAATGTTGCCATCGATCAACCAAGTCGCATTCCAGCTGCCGTAGAGGGTGTCTTCAGGCATGGTAAGCAATACCGGCCGTCGCCCGCGCATATCCGCGTCCATCATCTCCCACATGGCGTCGGATTCGGCGATATGAGTGTCCGCGTCGATAACTCCTCGCATCTTGCACCTCCGAGCTAATTTACTAATGAGTTCGTTATTTAGAGACTATGTCGCTAGTGTGCGACCGACAGGCGAGCCCTTCCGATCGCGGTCAATGGTTCTCTGCCTTGCCGGCCATCACCCCGTCCTCTCCATAGGTGGAAATGCCCGCCGGCAGGGCCTGAAAACAACCTTTGCGCTCCTGTGCCCGCGCTCTCCAGGTCTCACCCCTCGGTCGCTGTTTGGTTAATCAATTGTGGACTCCTTAATAAGCTGTGCGTCATTGACTCAATCTTAGTTCGTTGACGGTATTAAAGCATCGGCAAGTTCAAGTCCTTCCCCGCTGTGAGCCTGTGTCGCAATCTGAGCGAGGAACCCGATGTCATGCTGAGTGACTGGTGTTTCATCATCACGTGCTGAGCCGCATCAGGGTATGAAGCTTAAATCCACCAGTTGCTGCACGGTCAAGTTTTTCGCCTTTGGACTATCCTTGGCAATATCGTCGAGGGCTAGCTGCAACCCCTTCATCGTCGGCTTGCCGTCGTCTGGCAAGGCGCGGACGCGCTGGCTGTAGTCATATTCGGCGATTTCGCGGTCGCTGGTCTTGAGCAACGCCATAGTTTTTTTGACGGCGACTTCCTTTTGGTTTTTGTAATAGCGAATCCCTTCGAGATACGCTTTGATGAATCGCTTGACGGTCTCAGCTCTGCTTCTGAGCGCGTCTTCTCTGGATATGATGGCCACCTGTTGGTACTCAATATCCTTATCGAGGAGATTCAACAATGAGATCATCCCGCCTCTAACCCCGATTTGCGCGAGCCCGGTGGTAAGGACCGTGGCATCGATGCTCCCTGCTTTGAGTGCTGATAACCTCGTCGCCGGCCCGCCGGTCTGCAAGATCGTGACATCGGTCTTAAAGTTGAGCCCCAATTGTGCCAGCGCGATTTTTAGAGCGAAATCGTCCGTACTGCCGAATCGGCTGATACCGATCTTTTTGCCTTTCAGCTGTGCGGCCGAAGAAATAGTGCTGTTAGAAATCAGCACATAGGGGAGCCGGTTGTTAATGCCAGCGATAATTTTGGACTGGGCTCCTTCCAAATAGGCATGGATGAAGGGCGTGCCGCCGGTGCACAGGAAATCTAAGCTTTTCCCGACCAATGCTTGCATCGATAGAGTGCCGCCCGCAATGTACACGACTTCGACGTCCAGCTGGTTTTGTTTGAGAATGCCCGCTTCCTTGGCAACGCCAAACAGCACCGCTTCTGTGCTCGCGCCGGCGTTGGTGCCGACGCGCAGAGATGTAATTTGCCCGAATGCCACGGAACAGGACAGGAGTACGACCACGGAAACGACGGTCTTGAGAGGATGATACAAAGACAGTTCAGGAATCCGCATAGGCGCCTCTTAGACAGTTGGAACTTGATCGATGGCTGCTCGCCCAGAGCTAGAACAATTGGTGGAATCTGTCAATTCAGAAATGACTATATATGGTTGCGGCACACGCGCGATTGCATATATAAGGAAAAAAATTGTTCCGTCGCCAATCCTTGCCAGAGGAGGTACGTAATCGTGGCAACACTTAGATTTCTCGACCCACGGGCGATGGTGAATCCCAAGGAGCGTGAGCCGGTGCCCGGGTTGGATACGCTGGACGGGAAAGTCATCGGCATTGTCGACAACGGCCAAGCCAATTCAACCGACATGTTCAAGGAGTTGGCTACTTTGCTTGAAGAACGCTTTCATCCTCGGGAAATTATTTTCAAAACCAAGCCCACCCATATGCAGGGAGCGCCGAAGCAGATCATGGAGGATGTTTTAAATCGTTGTGACGCCGTCGTCACCGGCTTGGGTGCCTGAGGGTCGTGCACGTCGTGGAGTGTCCACGACGCCATCGAACTGCAAAAGCAAGGCAAGCCAACGGTGACGCTGTGTCAGTCGATCTTTATGGAATTGGGCAAGACAGAGGCGAGGTTTTTTGGCATAGCGCATTTGCCGCTGGTCGAGATTCCGCATCACCCGAGCGGCGGCGCGCGCGCCGGCGAGCACCGCGGCGATGCCGAGGGCGCGGTCGAGCTGGTAGCCAAGACGCTGACGCTGGGATCGCCGAATGCACCGAGAGAAAGGCGAGCGGGGTGAGGCTTTTGATTAGGTGCCTTTCCATTGTAGCGCAGAGCGTAGCTTCGCGCCGGGACGCCTTACTTGCTGATCCGATTCCTTTCCCCTTGCGGGGAAAGGTTAGGATAGGGGGTATGGACCGCATAAGGTTGCGTGCTCGCGCTCTTCGCCATAATCCGACCGAAGCTGAAAGGCTTCTTTGGAGACATCTTCGCCTTTGGCAGCTTAGCGGCTATAAGTTCCGGCGCCAACAACCAATAGGAAATTATATCGTCGACTTTGCCTGCTTGGAAAAACGTTTGGTGGTTGAATTGGATGGAGGACAGCACGCGGAGCAATCAAGCTATGATATCAAACGTGATGAGTGGTTGCGGGGCGCTGGTTTTAGGGTTCTGCGGTTTTGGAATCACGACGTTTTGAAGAATCCTCTGAGCGTCAAAGAACGTATCTTCGAAACTCTTGAAAATACCCCCTACCTTAATCCTCCCCCGCAAGGGGGGAGGAAAACTATGCGAAGACGTGCTGAAAACGCCGACTGAAAGTTGCGGATTTGGAGATCAGATTCATGTCAATCCTAACCTCCCCGCTCATCGAAGTCGAAGATAGCTGGGAGGCGGTCAATGACTGGTTCCTGAAAAACAAGTTAAGCGATGGCTTGCCCATTGTGCCGCCGACGCCGGAGCGCGTCGAGCGCATGCTAGCCGGCACGCACCGTGACCCGCAGGAAGTGATCGGGCCAATCCCGCCTAAGTGGGCACCCTGTTCCATCGAGAAGATTGCCGTCAATGCCGTCATGGCCGGCTGCGCGCCGGAGTACCTCCCCGTAGTCACCGCCGCCGTGGAGTCGATCTGCGAGCCGCGGTTCAATCTCTACGGCGTTCAAGCCACCACCGGTTATGTCGGGCCGGCTCTGCTCTTAAATGGACCCATTCGCAAGCAGCTCGATGTCAATTGCGACGCCGGCGTTTTCGGTCCGGGCTTCCGCTCCAACGCGACCATCGGCCGCGCGATTCGGTTGATTCTCATCACCGTAGGCGGGGGTTATCCGGGGGATACGGACCGTTCGACCTTCGGTTGGCCGGGCAAGTACACAATGTGTTTCGGCGAAAACCAAGAGAAAAGTCCGTGGGAACCTTATCATGTCGAATTCGGGTTTGCGCCCGAACAGAGCACGGTGACCGTGTTTGGTATCAATGGCTTCTTGCCGATCCATACCGCGGGCAATACCGGCGAGCAGGCGCTTTCGTCCCTTGCCGAGGTGATCAGGATGCACCACGGCGTCAGCCATCTCGACGTGGGAAGCTTCGGCGGCGGCACGCCTTTGATTGCTCTCGGCGTCGAAGACGCGGAGATCATGGCCCGGGACGGTATTACCAAAAAGCAGATTAAAAACTATCTCTGGGAACATGCGTCTTTGAAATTCTCGGAAGTGCCGGCGCGCCGAAAAGGCCATAAAAACGACGACGAGTTGTTGAAGGAGTCGCCCAACGTGACGCCGGATCAGGTCGTTCATCTCTCGACCACGCCCGAAGACATTATGATTATCGTTTGCGGCGGCAAGCATCGCCATTCGGTGTTTCTGCCGATGTGGACGGGAAGAAATACTCTATGCGTGATCAAGCAGATTCGGTGAAGCGATGAATGGAGTAGTGGAGTGTTGGAGTAATGGCGTGATGGGACTTTCGGCCATGAGGATTGAGGATCGGAGATCGAGAATTGCGCGCGTCGCAATGATTTTCATCATTGTGTGGATGTATATCGCTCCCTGTGCGGCGCAGGAAAAGTTCGCTTCCCGATCGGCGAGTCATCGAAGACGCTGAGCTATGGGCCGCTGTGGATCGCCGCGAAAATGAATTTTTCGACCGGGAGAGACTCGAGGTGCCGATCGTCACGATGCGCGGCTCGCCGCTGACGATTCAAGCGCTGACGGCCGATTCCATCTACGTCGCCAATGCGACGGTGGATATACACTGATCAGCGCCTACGAGAGAGGCGCCGATATCACCATGATCGGCGGGCTGATCAACGGCCTCGGCCTGGCCATGGTGGGCGTGCGCACGCTGATCCGAATCACGGCCGAACAGGGTATCCTCAAGGACCCGTTGCCGGAGCCCGCGAAATATATCGATGCCAGTTATCTCAAGCAGGCGTTGTCTGAAATCGGCAAGAAATGAAAGGTAAAGCGTGAGGAGAGTTCGTATGAAACTGCGCGTGATGACAAGTTGCCGGATTGCTGTCTTGCTCGGGATCGCGGTCGTTTCAAGTGCGAACGCGCAGGACCGGGTGAGATTGGGGCTTAGCTCGGTGAGCGCGCTGCATAGCGCCGTGTGGGTGGCCGAGCAGAAGGGGTTGTTTCGTAAACACGGCATCGATGCTGAAATTATCGTTACCGGCCAAGGCGGAACGGCGGGGATCGGCGCCTTGCTCGCCAACGATATCCAGATGGCGAGTTCGGCGGGCGACGTGCTTGTCGCGGCGGCGTTGCGAGGCGGAGAGACTGTGATGGTTGCGGGAGTGGTCAACAAAGGTCTACAGCGGATTGTCACCAAGCCGGATATCAAAACTCCCGCCGAATTGAAGGGCAAGCGCATCGGCGTGACCCGCATCGGTGCCGTTTCCCATTCGGTTCTGCTCATGATGTTACCGCGCTGGAAAATGAGTCCGAGCGATGTCCAGATCATGCAGGTTGGTTCATCGCCGAACATGCTCGCCAGTCTCGAAAAAGGCGGCATCGAGGGGGCCGTACTTACCATTCCGTCGATGTTCGTGGCCGAAGACCGCGGCTATCGCGTGCTGCTCGATATGGCCGACACCGATGTCTATTATCTCCACACGATGATTGCCACCACGCGCGGCTACATCAAGACCAATCGTGACAAGGTGGTGAGATTTCTCAAGGGTTATTTGGAGGGCCTTGCTTACGTAAAACAAAACAAAAGGGACAGCATGGAGGTGGTCAAGAAAAAACTCCGTATCGGCGCCGAGCAGGAACGTAACCTTGAACGGTCCATCGATCTCTTGAGCGCGAAGTACTATGAGTCATTGCCTTATCCATCCATGCGTGGCGTTGAAACGGTGCTTGGTTTCTTGGAGAGAGACAATCCCAAGGCGAAGGGCGCCGATCCAAAGTCCTTCGTCGATGACAGCTTGCTTAGAGAGATCGAGGCGAGCGGTTTCATCAAAACGCTTTATCAAAAATAACGAGAGAATTTTATCGGCGCCTTCAGTTTGTGGCAAACCGTAGAAAGATTTGTTCACGAGAGCACCGATTAACCAACTTCTACATCGACTTGCCGTCACCATCCAAAACCCTCCCCGACGCGCTGTAGCGGATTGAGGTACGATCGGTTTTCCTTTTCTACAGATTAGGCATGCCTGATCGTGACTTCATCGGGCGCGAGATTAGTGGCACGCGGCGCGATAATTGTGGCTGAGCTGCCAGGGTTGATTAGAAAAATGAAGCGATATAACGTCAACTTTGCCTCTCGACGGCCTGGAGAAACCCCATGCGTCTACGACAGTTGCCCTCTCTTGTGCTCAGTCTTTTTTTGATCTGCATCGTAAATGTTTCCGCGTCCGTATTTAGCGCTGAAGTCCTGCCGGCGGATAGCCACGCGGCACAGGGCTTGAGGGCGTTCCAACGGGGAGACTTCGAACAGGCTATTTTAAGCTGGACTGAGGCTTCTCGATTGTACGAGAACGAGCGAAAGCTAAGTCTACAGAGCAACGCACTCATTCAGCTGTCTCAAGCCTTTCAAGCTCTGGGCCAATACAGGGAGGCCCTTAAGAATCTCGAGCTCGCTGTCGCTCTGGCCGAAAAAGTGGGTGATCGGACGCAGATGGCTTTCGGCCTCGGCACACTGGGCAATCTCTATATCGCCACCGGATCGGGAGATGAAGCCCAAAAATATTTAACCGACGGGCTTCGCCTGGCCAGAGAGTCGGGGAATCTCGCTCTTTCGGCGGTTATCTTGAACAACTTTGGGAATCTAAGGACGGCGCAAAAAAATTATGAAGAAGCGGTGGCGGCTTACATGGAGAGCGACTCTCTCGCGATGGCGGGCAATAACCTTTCTTTATCTACAAGCGCCCTAACCAATGCAGCGACGGCATCATTGCAGAATGGGCAACCTTCGCAGGGCAAGACACTGCTCGACAGAGCGTTGCAGCAGACGCGCATCGTGGCTCCATCGCACGATAGGGCCTTCGGATTAATCAATATCGGCTTGGCCTATCGCGAGCTTCGTTCACAGCTCCCTGATTTTAAGGATGCTCTGCTACTGCAAGCCTTTGAGGCATTCACCGAAGCGGGAGCTCTCGCAGAAAGTATCGGCGATCGCCGAACAGCGTCCTACGCTTGGGGTCACCTGGGCAGACTCTACGAGGATGAACAGCGGCACGAGGAGGCGTTGCAGCTGACGCGACGCGCGACGTTCGCAGCCCAGGGAGTGAACGCGCCCGAATCACTTTACCGCTGGCAGTGGCAAGGCGGTCGTCTGCTTAAGAAACAAGGAGCTATGGACGACGCCATTGCGGCATACCGCCGTGCGGTGCATACCCTCCAGTCGATTCGCTCGGAGCTGGCGGTCAGCTATGGAGTTTCACAAACATCGTTCCGCGAGGCCGTGGGGCCGGTGTACTTCGAACTGGTGGATCTCCTCCTTCAAAAGGCGGCTTCGCTCCAAGATCGTGATCAGGTTGGACCCTACCTGATCGAAGCGCGGGAAGCCGTCGAATTGTTCAAGGTGGCTGAGTTGCGCGATTACTTTCGTGATGATTGCGTGGATACGGCCCTGGCCAAAGTTACTCAACTCGATGTGGTAGCTAAGACCACCGTGATCGTGTACCCGATCATCCTTTCTGATCGAACCGAGCTGTTGGTTAGCCTGCCAACCGGGCTGAAGCGACTTACGGTTTCGGTGGGCTCGAACGTTCTCACGCAAGAGATACGGCAATTTCGTCGCAGACTGGAGAAACGGACAACTCGAGAATACCTCCCTCACGCGCAAAGACTCTATGATTGGCTAATTCGGCCCATCGACGCGGACCTAACGTCCTTTCAGATCGATACGTTGGTCTTCGTGCCGGACGGAGCGCTGCGCACGATCCCCATGGGCGCGCTGCACGACGGCAAGCAGTTTCTGGTGAGCAAATACGCACTGGGAATCACGCCGGGTCTTAACCTGACGGATCCGCGGCCGATCAAAAGGGAAGGCATGAAAATGTTGGCGGTGGGCGTGACGGAGGCCGTGCAAGGTTTTCCGGCGTTGCCGAACGTGTCGGCAGAGCTTGAGGCGCTGAGGACTCTTTTCGATAGCACGACGCTGGTTGACAAGGCATTTCTCGTTGCCAACCTGGAGAAGACGCTGAAGGACGAATCGTTTACCATCGTGCACGTTGCCTCCCACGGAGAGTTTGGAAGCGACTCGGAGAAGACTTTCCTTCTCGCCTTCGACGCCAAGGTGACGTTGGATCGCTTAGACCAGATGGTGGGAGTCTTCAAGTTCCGGGATGATCCCTTGGAACTCCTCACTTTGAGCGCCTGCGATACGGCCGCTGGAGACGACCGGGCCGCGTTGGGACTTGCCGGCATGGCGATCAAAGCAGGGGCCAGGAGCGCCCTCGCCACCTTGTGGAATATCAATGATGAAGCATCCGCCGATCTTGTCATAGATTTTTATCGAGAGCTTAAGGATACCTCGGTCTCCAGGGCGGTTGCGCTGCAAAGGGCCCAGTTGAAAGCACTGGCTAATCCGCGCTACGAACATCCCGGCTTCTGGTCGCCGTTCCTGTTGATCAATAATTGGTTATAACTCGGTCTTTGTGCCGTGAGAGCAGCGCTTAAATTTTTCCGCTCACCTCCTCTCGTCAGCACCTTAGTGATCCTCTCGATCTCTCTTGGCGTAATCGGTCTGCGCGGTCTTGGTGTTCTCGAACCCTTGGAGCTTGTCGCATACGACTGGTGCATTAGACTGCGGCCGGACGTGTCCGGACCAGATCCGCGCATCGTCCTCATCACCATAACCGAGGATGACATTCGCAAACAGGGACGTTGGCCATTGACGGATGAGATACTGGCCGAGGCGTTGGAAGTCCTCATTGGCTATTTGCCCCGGTCGATCGCCATCGACCTATACCGGGATATTCCGGTTCCTCCCGGACACGACAGGCTGAATGGGATTTTGACGAAGAACCCGCGTATCATAGCGACGACGAAACTTTCCGATGATCCGGCAAAAGTCATACCGCCGCCTCCGGCGCTAAAGGATACGGACCAGATCGGTTTCAATGACATCCCGGTCGACCCGGATGGGATTGTGCGTCGCGCTCTGCTTATGATGGATGACGGAGAACAGACCGTTTACTCGTTCTCCCTGCGTCAAGCCCTCAGCTATCTACAGGCGGAAGGAATCACACCGCAACCCGACGCGACCAACCCGGACTACCTCAGACTCGGACAAACCACGTTACATCCGTTTGAAAGCAATGATGGCTCGTATATCGGCGCCGATGCGCGGGGCTATCAGATCTTGCTCGATTTCAAAGGTCTCCGATCGCCTATCAGATATTTTTCGCTGACTGCTCTCCTGTCCGGACAGATCAGTCCCACGGCGATCAAAGACAAAGTAGTTCTGATAGGGGTCGACACCGAGAGCGTGAAAGATTCCTTTTACACGCCACTTAGCTGGGGACGGCAAGCGAAACCAATATCGGGGCTGGCGTTGCATGCTCATGTCGTTAGCCAACTGCTGAGGTCAGCCCTCGAGGGAAGCAGGCAGGTTGCGATCCTGGGTGATAAACAGGAAGGCTTATGGACCTTGCTGTGGGGTATGATGGGAGGCGCGCTTGGTTTGTGGGTTCGTTCACCCTGGCGTTTTTCTCTTTTGGGTGGCAGCGGTCTGTTCGTGCTGAGCTGCGCCGTCTATTTTTCGTTTTTGATCGGATGGTGGATTCCTTTGGTGCCCCCCGCTGTGGCTTGGCTGGTCTCCGCTGCACTGGTCACCGCTTATATGTCAAACCAAGAAAAGAAAGAGCGCGCCGTCTTGATGCAATTGTTTTCGCGACATGTCTCGCCGGAAGTTGCCGAAGCCGTCTGGCGCCAACGCGAACAGTTTATGGACGGAGGCCGGCCCCGGTCCCAGAAGTTCACGGCGACGGTGCTCTTTACGGACCTGAAAGCCTTTACTTCTATATCTGAAAAGATGGATCCGCAGGCGTTGCTGGAGTGGTTGAATACCTACATGGAAGCTATGGCTCGATTGGTCATGGATCACGGTGGCGTCATTGATAACTACGTCGGCGACTCGATCAAAGCGGACTTCGGTGTGCCGTTGCCTCGAACTACCGAAGCTGCTATAGCGCAAGATGCCGTGGCTGCCGTCAATTGCGCGCTCGCCATGGAAAGGGAGTTGGAACGACTCAATGCCGATTGGCAGCGGCAAAAATTGCCCACCGTAGAGATGCGCATTGGCATATTTACAGGACCCGTGGTGGGCGGTAGTTTGGGAAGCGCGCAACGACTGAAGTACACGACAATAGGAAACACGGTTAATGTTGCGTCGAGGCTCGAGAGCTACGACCAAGACCGTTTCGACCCCGATTTCGCAAACCGCTCGTGTCGCATTTTGATCGGCGAGCAAACGTTGCGTTATTTGAATCACCAATTCGAAACCAAGAGAGTCGGCGAGGCAGTTTTGAAAGGCAAGAACGAACCGGTAACAATATTTCGGGTCGTGAGCCATGCGCGCGTAAGTAGTAATTCTGTGGTCGAACAGGGGATAGAAAAACTCGCAGGGGAACAAAGCGATTCCCTTGGCTGTGAACGGAGTTGACAATCTGAAATGAAGTTAACAGCTGCTTAAGCAGCTGCTTTTGCAAAACCTTTTCTCCGCCCGGTTGCCGCGTGTGAGTTGCATAGGCGAAAAACGCATTATCGTAGTCCACTATGGTAAGAGATACACACCGCAATTCCCGTATACCTTCGCTAAGTTGCGCGAGTCGGCTTCTCAAACGCTGGCATTGAGATTGCTCTACAATCGGTAGAACGTGAATGATCATGGAGGAGAAAACCAGATGAAGTACATCGGGATAAAAGTGTGGATTGCTGTTGCAGCGCTCATTCTGGGCACGCCCCTGTTCGTTCTAGCCGCGGATGCTCAACCCTCTACCGACGCGCCGGTTTACAAACCCCCCAAACGTGGAAGTCCAGGCGGGCGCGTGGGGGGCGGCACGCGCGGAATCCAGCGTGATGTGTTTGTGCTTTCAGTTCTGGCGCCGGATCATAGCGGGTTTACCACAAGCGAACAACCTTCTCTCTACTGGTACATCTCAAACTCCACCTCCCTGCCGGTAGAACTTACTTTGATGGACCCTCAGGGAGTTCAACCCATTCTGGAAACTCGTATTCCCGCTCCTGTTCAGGCGGGTGTGCACCGCCTGCGCCTAGCCGACCACAATATTCGCCTCTCGCCTGGCGCGCCGTACCGATGGTTTGTGGCGGTGGTCCCGGATGCCGATCGTCGGTCCAAAGATATACTCGCCGGCGGCGCAATCGAGCGCGTCGATGTGCCGGCGGAACTGTCGGCAAAACTGACCAAAGCACAAAAGTCTGAGGTTCCTTTCCTCTACGCGGAAGCCGGGCTGTGGTATGACGCCGTAAAGGCCATCTCGGATTTGATCGAGGCCGCGCCGCAGGATCATACACTGCGAAGGCAGCGCGCCTCGCTGCTGGCACAGGTGGGCTTGGTTGGGATAAATGAGTAGTAGACAAGCAACGAGCGGCTAAAACGCCGCGAGAATAAACTGCAGGTGGAGCCCCTGGTCTTGCAGGGTATTTGCCGGCTTTGCCACTTTGCGTAACCGGTGGCCCCAATAGAGCTCGAACTGGGGGCGCACGGGGATCGGCCAGCGGAAAGTGACCGCCCAGCGCAGTCCGACCCCGACACTCGAGATATCTTGAGGATCAAGGGTCTTTTGCCTTCTGTTCCACCCCCTCCCGAAATCGACGAACTGGGCCAGCTCGACATAGTCGACTCCAAAAGTGTTTTGAAGCAGCGGCATGCGCAGCTCCAGGGAAGAGATAACCGCCCTGTCCCTGAGGAGCGTGGTCTCCCGATACCCCCTAACGCTGTATCGGCCACCAATGGAGATCTGCTCCAGCGATAAGAGAGCATCATCCGAGAGTTGGAGATCCGACCGAAAAATTGCATAGCTATCCAGCAACCCAAGACGCCGAACCCACTGAAACTGGGCCAACCAGGCGAAAAACTTTCCGTCGGGAATATCGTTCTTGTTACTAGTCGCGCCTAGCGCGTGCAAACCAAAAGAAAATCGCGACCGAGCAGCGACAACTTGGTTTTGGGCTCGATAGACGAATTCCTGAGCCGTCCGCAACGCTGTGACTGCTGATCGTCCGTTATGAGCCCCTGGCTCCAACGAGAACGGTTCTCCCAGCAGAGAGGTTTCAAGCGAGAGACGCTCACCAATCAGCTCGAGAGCGAACTCGCTATTGAGTGTACGATAAACCGGCTGTCTCAACGTGATGGTGTAGATGTCCGATCTACTATCAATGGCCAGATCTTGGAAGGGTTGCTCGATGAAAGCGAAAGAATTTTGGCGGTACTGGTAACTCAAAGTGGTATCATAAGCCGTGAACGGCAAAGAGTAGCTGAAATCGAGGAGCGGATTAAGACCTTTCGATCTCCCGTACTGCGCCCTCGCTATATCACCGTTGCCGGTGAGATTTTGGTGTTCAAAGGTAACGAGGCCGCGGCTCTCTCCCACAGAGGGCGACTGATAGTTATCGTACTCGAACGAGAGTTTGTACGGAGTCCTTTCCTCAACCCGGACATCCAAAATACCTTCGCCGGCTTTCAAACCCGGCTTCAGCTCGGCATTCAACCGCTGGATGCGCGGATCCTCGAGGAACAGTTGCAGACGCTGCTGCAAGGAGTTGACGTTAAGGGGCGGACCGGCGGCGAGCGCAAAACGCTTTTCGAGATAGCTGGAACGAAACCACCTATTGCCTTCCAACTCGATGCGCGTCAATTCGCCTTCAATAATGCGAAACGTCACCACCCCTTCGGTAATCGTCTGGTCCGGCAGAACCGCCCCTGAATTAACATATCCCCTGTTGATGTAGAAAAGAGTCAGCGCAATCCGCAGCGCCTCTAAGTCCTCCGAGGCTAGTTCGCGATTCAGATACGGAGCCGTAACGAAGGCGAGTTCCTCGGCGGAAAAGACCGTGCTTCCCGTTATTCGGATCTCGCGCACAAATACCCGCAATGTGGGAATCCCGGCTTTCTCTTTTGGAGGCAGGGGCGCGGGAGGCAAGACAATTCCGGGAGCAATCCTTGGTGGTTCAAGCTCTTGCTCCCGCGGGCGTGGAGGCTCACCGGAGCGACCCGTAGGGTCAATGACAGGGGGAGTCGGCACAGCGGCTTGTGCGTGCGGCGAAGCGCTGACCAGGAGGTTTAAAAGCAAGACGGGCCAAAGGACGAGGAACCGGCTGAGACAGTTTCTCGACCATCGGAACTTTGTAAGCTCCACAGCCGAGCCGGCTACTGGGAGCAGCCAAGCCCCAAGGCGATCTTGGCCAATTGAAACTGGTTCCATCCCGTCCTTAATTGTCCTTGCTCGTTGCCCGATCCGAGGACAGAAGCAGAAGCGGTTTGTCCTCCGCTAAGAAGGCGACTCCCGGAGCTGATCGCAGAGGCCGCGGCCACGTAGAGAGGGCTGGGCAACAAGCCGCCGGGCTCGAGCGGGAGCCCGCCGCGCCCGCCAAGCACTAAACTACTCGATTTGCCCGCGGCGAGACGCGCCGCACACGTCGCCCGCAGAAGTTCCGTTGCCTGAAGCGGCGCCTCCGGTAGTTGCGAGATTTCCCCGCTCACATCGACGATGCTGGCTTGAATATCGATGGTGCCTGAGGTGCTCAAGTTTGATGAAGCGGTCACCGCAGTTGTGATAGGAAGACTGCTCAAAAAGGTGTCGGCAAAGATATTAATGTTGCCACCCGACCCGCCAAATGCGTTGGCGTGGATGCCGCTGTTGTTCAGGAGGATAAAGTCAAGGGGATGAAGCCCGGAGCCGATCGAGATATTGCCCCCTTGACCGAGCCCGCTCTGAACACTCGTGGTAACTTGGCTATTCGTCATATGTAGGAGTGACGCCGCGCTCGTGATCGAAATATTGCCGCCGTCGGCGACGAGGGCCTCCGTCGTAATACTGCTGTTTTCCATGCGCAGCGTGTTGCCAAAAACTACATTGATATTCCCCGCGGTGGCGCTAACGCTTCCAGTACTGTTGGCTGAAACAACTGCAGCATCGGTAATTTGGAGTTGAGCGGTTTGGATATTGATAGTGCCGCCAGGGCCAGTCCCAGAGGCAGTGCTAAATAAACCGGTGCCCGGCCCGGAGATCGAGACCGAGTCCGTGGCCTTGGCCGAAACGCTTCCACCCTGACCCGCTCCGCTCGTGCTGCTCACAATTTGCGCCCCGCCTGAAAGACTAAGATTGCTTACGTTCAGCAGCCCGTTGCCGGCATTGCCCGCGCCGGACGTGGCCACTGAGATCGCACCGCCGTCCACAATCGTCAATGTCGGCGTGGAAGCAGTAATCTGACCGGCATTCCCCGTACTAGAGGCCGTGCTGAATAATCCACTCCCTGAGCCAGTGATGGATACCAGTCCGCCGGCCGTCACCGCCACCGTCCCACCGGCGCCATCACCAGTCGTGCTGCTTAGAACCTGCGAGCCGCCTGCGAGATTAAGATTGTTTACGCTCAGTGAGATATTGCCCGCAGCACCCACTCCTTCCGTTGCAACTGAGATCGCTCCCCCATCAGCCATGGTTAACGTCGGTGTGGAAAGAGTGATCAGACCCGCAGCTCCCGTGCCTGACGCCGTGCTGAACAGTCCGCTTCCCAAGCCGGCGAATGACGCCGATTCGCTCGCCGTGATGGTCAGATTTCCTCCAGCGCCGGCCCCCATCGTGCTACTAACAACTTGAGCCCCGCCTGTCTGTGTAAGATTGCTGACGTTCAGCAGCGCGTTGCCGGCATTCCCCTCGCCAGAAGTGGCCACGGAGATCATACCGCCAATGCTCATAGTCAAGGTCGGCGTGGATACATTGACCTCGCCCGCATTCCCCGTACTAGAGGCCGTGCTGAATAATCCACTCGGCATACTTCCACTTCCGAAAATGGACATGGACTCGGTCGCCGTCGCCGTCACACTGCCACCTTGTCCAGCGCCGCTCGTGCTGCTCACAACCTGCGCCCCGCCTGTGAGGCTAACAGCGTTGGCATTCAACAAAATGCTCCCAGCACTGCCCGCTCCCGATGTCGCAACCGATATCGTGCCACCGTCCGCCATCGTTAATGTCGGCACGGGCGTTAACGCCGGCGCAGATACGGTAATCTCCCCAGCATTCCCAGTGCTCGCTGCCGTACTGAATAATCCACTCCCTGGACCGGAAATGGAAATCGACTCACCGGCCGTCACCGCCACTGTCCCACCGGCGCCATCACCAGTCGTGCTGCTTAGAACCTGCGAGCCGCTCGCGAGATTAAGATTGTTTACGCTCAGTGAGATATTGCCGGCGGCACCCACTCCTTCCGTTGCAACTGAGATCGCTCCCCCATCAGCCATGGTTAACGTCGGTGTGGAAAGAGTGATCTGACCCGCAGCTCCCGTGCTCGAAGCCGTGCTGAACAGTCCGCTTCCCAAGCCGGAGAATGACGCCGACTCGCTCGCCGTGATGGTCAGATTTCCTCCAGCGCCGGCTCCTGTCGTGCTACTGGCGAGTTGAGCCCCGCCTGTCTGCGTAAGGTTATTGACGTTCAGGGCGATGTTACCAGCACTGCCCGCTCCCTCCGTGGCCACTGAGATTGTCCCACTCTCTGCCATCGTCAACGTTGGCGTGGCAACATTAATCTGACCCGCGTTGCCTGTGCTCGACGCGGTG
>DATBLC010000023.1:0-86508 GCA_036555515.1 Binatia bacterium | reverse complement strand
CTCGGGTGACCATAGGTTCGAACGAATTACGCATCTGGCGCAATGGGAGAATGCCTCCTCTGCTTCAACAACTATTGCGAGTTCCGGGGTCTTACCTTGAACCTTCATGGCGTCGCGAAGTTGGATGTCGCGGACAACGATTGCGCGGCCACTTATGCGTAGGCTTTCGCCCTTACCCGGAATAAGGAAGAGCACAGCGATTCGATCGTTCGTGAGCAAGTTCGTGATGGTGTCAGCTCGACGATTACCTGGGCGATCGGGGATCGCTATAGTTGTTGAATCGAGAATGGTTACAAACCCTTCCGGATCTCCCTTGGGTGATATGTCCATCATTCCTGTTGCATCGTAAGTAGCGATTAGAATGAATGGTGAGCGTCTTATCATTGCTTGATGGTGCTCGTTCATATGCGGCAGGGCTTTCTTGACGGCGATTTTCCCTGGCGAGCCGAGAATGGCTCGTACTTCACTCTCTGACTTTATGACCTCTTTGAATCGAGCCTCTAGGTTCATGAGAGCATGCCTCCTCTAAGTTATTGGCACTGGAACTACGTTTTTAAGACGCCTAACGGTTTGGGTGAACGGCGCTCAGAGCGGCCGTCTCCACCCAATGGTTAAGCGGCAATTTCACCTCCGATTTACGGCGGTCGCATATAAGATAACCGCCATCCACCGGCTATATTCAGTCTGCCTGATCAACACACGTTATAATTCAGGGTTTCTCCGCCAGGATGAAGTGCTCAACCGTGCGTTTTTCCATTGCACACCTGCCAGCGTTCTTGACGCGCTCGCCGATATCGTCACCCATAATCACGTGATTCGCGGCGAGCGGTGGATCGTTGCGCTCGGCACGAGCACGCATCTCCCTTAGGAAAGCGATCCATGCGTCGGTGAGATCGATCTCTTCGCTGATCCGAAGGCCACCCTCCTCGAGTGCCTGGCGCATCATTGCTGGCGTAACAAGGAAGCTAGCCGATTCGTCGGTTGCCCAAGGCAAAGGGAAGATAAGGGGGCCGCCAGTTCCTTGCCCAACCTCGCAGCAGGAGAAGCGACCGCCACGTTTGAGCACTCGCGCTACTTCTGAGGCCAGCTTTCTCTTGTCCTGAATGTTCATAGTGACGTTGTGGCACCAAACATGATCGAACGTACCTTCAGCGAACGGTAAGTCGAGGGCGTCGGCCTGCCGGAATTCGATGCAGTCGGCCATCCCGCATCGGCGGGTCAGCTCACGAGCAACCTCGAGGAACTGTGGCGTAAGGTCAATGGCGGTAACGCGGCAGCCACATGTCGCGGCAATGACACGCGAGCAACCGCCGACGCCCCACCCCAGGTCCAACACATGCATGCTCGAATTGATACCAGCCCGCTCGATATGCTCGCACGTAGCTTCGATTCCGCGCCCGTGTAACTCCATGCCTCCACTGTTGTCCCATGCACAAGTTGCAACACTTCTTCCCTTTTTTGTGACGCGCCTCATTTCTTTTGCTGCCAGGTGCGCATCCGAGACAAACTGGACCATCAATGATGATACGCAGCAGTCGAAAGAACCATCGTCATAAGGAAGTTTCTGAGCATCCCCGATATCAAAAGCAACATGCGGATGTGAATTCTGTGCACGAGCGTATTCTAAGTAGCCAACTGAGGGGTAATGCCGACAACAGTTGAGGCTTTTGTTGTATCAGCGATGGTGAATGTAAGTGAACCCGTACCACACCCTACGTCTAATACCCGATCCCCTTCTTTGATACCGTCTATAAACTCGAGGAAGAGAGGAGCAAGGGTTTTACTCCAGCTTCCCATTCCGGCCTGATACTTATCGGCATCGGTGTGCAGGTTGGGTTCCATAGCCACCTCCGTAAGCGTGTTGCGCTGCGATTGAAGTCTAACGCGAAGGCTGAGAAGCGCGAAGCGGCTTTCTCAAGCCGTTGGTTAGGCAAGGGGCGCCGTCATGATGACGCCCTTAGCAGGGCTCGCTCGAGCGGGCGGGGCACTTCGAGGCGAAAAAAGCGGTCAGCCGAATACCCATAGTCCTCATCACTTTCATCAACCACACGTAGGTATCCGTGTGATTCCGCGTCTTCGTCAGGAATTACCCGATAGAGTTTTCCTGCCTCCAGAGAAGCCTCGTATCACTTGTTGTTGATACAGACCGCAAAACATACTGCTTGTTTGGCTCGTTTCTTCATAGCTAATCCAGCAAAGGAAATTTTATCTTCAGTTCTTTTCGTCCAATTCCGTGCGCCTCATACCAGTGTATCTCTGTGATATGAATCGTGCCATCTATCAAGCGAACCCTGGCAACCCCCTTCAATTTTCGCCGGCGGCCGCCATAGCGTTTGCGAAGGCGCGCCAGCCCACGGATGGCGTGGCCAGCCGCGATCGGCAGAGTATGTCTGATCGGACCGACGAGTTCAAAATCCATCGAGCCCGCATAAAATCATTCTTTCATCAAAAGTTCCACCTTGCCTAACGTTCTCATTCAGCCGCGCCCGCTCGCGGGCGTCGGCTGCAATGAGGTTAGGGTGCTCTCAAATGCGGACACGATGTCTGCCTCGGAGAGCGCCGTATTTTCAAGGTTGAGATCGGGTTGCAGTGGCACTGCAATGCTGAGCGCGTACACCTTGCGGATCATTTCGACGTCCATGGGAATCTGATTCTCTTGATCTCGCGTGGCGATGCGCTGCAGGCACAAGTCCAATGGAGCAGCCATCCGTGCCACAAGGGTCTTCGACGCTTCAGTGATGGACAGCAGATCGTTCAGGATCTCGGGGGAGGCGCCCGTGGTTTCTACGCAAATGTGCTCATGTTCTTCAAGCGCCGCCGCTATTCGTGGGTGTACCCGGGCAATGCCCTCCGCAATGCTGGGCTCACGGCTTGAAGCTTTGCATTCGGCGTAGTACTTCATCCATAGCGGCTCTACGTGAAAGAACAAGACTCCCAGCCTACGTTCCAACGTGCGGCCAATGTGGCTCTTGCCGCTGCCCTTTGGGCCAACAAGTAACACGAACACCGTGCTTACGCCCTAGCGCTGCGGGACTGGCAACCCGTGCATCCGCAGAAAGGTGAGTCTGTCCCAGTAGCCTCGCTGAAACACGATCTTGTCAGTGACAATATGGAAGAACCCGCAGCCTCGCAGGCCAAGCGGATCTCGCCACTCCAGAATGCCCCATTCGCCGTCCTGAAAGATGTTCTCAACGATGCACACCATCTTCGCTCTGGCGAACTCGTTGACGAACATGCCGCGAATGGCTGCCTGACCAACTACCGGGTCTTCGGCGACCTGGTGATTGATTGCATCTTCGCTGTACATGCCGGCCAACATCTCCACATCGGCGCGATTAAATGCGTCGACCCAAGCGCGTACGACCTCCCTTGGCTCCATGAGCGCCCTAACGCTGGCGCTCACCTGCTGCCGGAAGCGGGAGCGAGGTACGAGCGGACGCTGGAGGCAGTCAGGTGCAGTGCGTTGTTCGGCCCTCTTGCTTCAAGCGGCCAGGACACCCCAAGAATAACTCGATCCCTCTTTGACAAGCTTACACCCTCAGGCCGCGCGTGCTTGTACCAGATGTGCTGTCGAAGGCATGACAAACGCCTCCTCCTCACGATAGACGTGCAACGCCTCTGTGACTTCTTGGGCAAGGACTGAACGAACTGCTTCAATCTCTGTGCGAAAGTCAGAGCGCGACGCAACTTGATCGATAAATGCCAGGATGGCTTCAGGAGAGGCAGAAAGACGTGTATTGCTTGTGAGCACTGTCAGACGGATCTCATGAAAGCCTGCCTCCTCGACACACTGCCGCAGAACCTCGGCATCATGCCAGGCAAAGGGGAGGAGCGCCTGGGTTGCGGCTACCTCATGGACATGACGGCGCAACAATTCGGCGATCGCAGCCGTGTTGCGATGCGGAGCACTCCAGACAGTGAGGGCTAAGCGTCCCCCTGGGACCAGGACCCGTTTCATCTCTTGCAGAGCCGCGAGTTTATCGGGAATGAATTGTAAGCCCTGCTGGCACACCACCACCTCAAAACTGGCAGGGGGAAAAGGTAGGGTACAGGCATCACTTTCCTGCCAGGTGATCGGGATCGACGTCGCAGGCATCAGTCTGCGGGCAAGCGCCAGCATCGCCGGGTTAATATCCACCCCTGTCACACTTGCGACGGTGGGAAACTTGGTGACCAGCAGCCGTGTGACCAGTCCTGTGCCACAGGCAAGATCGAGGATGCGTTCTCCTGAGTGCAGGGCAATCTGCTGGAGGAGCGCTTCCGTATGCGAGCGCATCACTGTTGGCACGGTCTGGTGTTCATAGTGCTGAGCAGCGTCGACCGACAAATTGAGCAGGTCTTTCTTGGTCATGCGATGCTCCCGCTATGCGGTTATTGGGGAACGGAACAATACTGCTTCTCTTTTCAGTTGCCGAACGTATCGGGCTGAGCGGACGAGGCCGGCGAGTGAAGCGAGCGGGTCCGAAGATCCGACTCAAGCCCATGGTTAGGCCAACCCTTTTTTGTGCCACAGCTCACGGCACCGTTCCATGGATCGCCCAAGCTTTGGCTTTGAGCGTAAATGGCCGATCAGGCCCGTCGCCAAGGATGTTCTGCTGAAGTTTGGTTTTCAACATCTCTTGATTGTTCGTGAGCAGACCGCCTAGATACGCTCCCATAGGTCCTTGGCCTTCGAGACTCGGACCCCACAGATCATTGAAAGACGTGAAATTCAACGGAATCACTAGCTCTCTGATTTCCAGGTCACGAATGCCACTGCCGTGCCACAGGTTCGAAAGCTCGTCAGGCGATCCGAAGGGTAGATGTTTTTCCCGAAACCTTTCCGCTCCTCGATCGAGCGCAATCGCTGCATCCCAGATCACTTGAAAACCTTCCATTCCGCCACGGTTGTCCCACATGCACGTTGCCACGACGCCGCCCGGTCTGGTAACTCGCCGCATCTCCCTTACAGCTTGAGGCGCATCTGGGATGAAGCTTACGACTAATGACGATAAACACCGATCAAAGGAGGCATCTGGAAAAGGAAGGTTTGTAGCATTGCCAACCTCGAAGCTCACTCGAGGGTCTATATTAAGTGAGCGCGCGTACTCGATAAATCCTGTGGAGGCGTCGAGGCCGACAATCCTAGAGACGTTTTTGTTTTTCGCCACGGCAAAAGTCAGTGAGCCCGTGCCACAGCCCACATCGAGCACTTCACCCTGAACACCGACAACCTCGATAAATAAGGGGGCCAAGAGCTTGCTCCAGCTTCCCATTCGCTGTTCGTATGCCTTTGCGACTTCGAACATGCCCCTCCTTTTGATCGACGGGCGGGTTCCCCGTCTTTGAGGCCTACCGCAACGCTCAGCCGTCGCGATTAGCGATCGGTCTGAAGCGACAAGTTAGACAACGATGCAAAACGCTCGCGAGTGATTTTGTTCTACCGCCTGCCATTGGGCGCCGCATCGGAGTTCACGTAATCCGAAAACCGCCGTCGACGACGATTGTCTGCCCAGTGAGGTAATCGCTTGCTGGCGCGGCAAGGAAAATCGCTGGTCCAACAAGGTCAGCTGGGTAACCGCGTCGGCCCATCGGCACACGGTTGTGGAACGAAGCGGAGAAAGTAGGGTCATCGAACAGCACCTTAGTCAGCTCCGTTTCAATATACCCCGGAGCGAGGCAGTTCACACAGATGCCTTCTGCCGCCCACTCCACAGCCAGGGTGCGAGTTAGTCCGGGCACGCCGCTTTTGCTCGCCGTATAAGGCGCGCGGCGGCGAGAGCCCATGTCTCCAGCGATGCTGCCGATGTTAATGATCTTACCCTTTCCTCGACTATGCTCGGCCGCGAACCGGCGGCTTTCGATCCAATATCGGCCGACGGCCTGCGAGGTGAAAAACACGCCTTTCAGATTCACATCAAGCACGGCATCCCAATCTTCTTCGGTGATTGCCGTTGAGGACACGCGCCGGTTGACCCCTGCAACGTTCACCAAAATATCGATCTGTCCCATGCGGACGAGCACATCATGCACGAGCGCGTGGATCTCTGTCACGCGGGCGACATCGGCGGGAAAAGTTTCTGCTTGAACCCCCAATGCACGGATCTCATCGGCGATCTTAAGAAGATCAGACTGTGTACGACTTGAGAGCGCAATGCTTGCGCCCGCCTCTGCGAGACCTTGAGCGATCTCACGGCCTATGCCGCGAGAGGCTCCCGTAACGAGGGCTACCCGCCCGGAGATATCAAAAAGAGAAGAGGCCAAAATCACTCACCATCCTCTTTGGGATTGTCGATTCTAATGACCATATAAGCCCCGGCCCGATGCTCTTTTGTCTAACTATTAAGTGACCCGCATTAGGCGGCGAAAAATGCCGGTCGGCCTATCTCCTTATGCGGCTCGACAGACCTCTTTCAAATCGGTTGCAATATCCGCCAGCTACATCAATCTGTCAACCTTAAATTTTCCGTGAAAAGCCGACCGCCGCCGCGGCCTATCTCCCTAACGATCCGCGGCCTATCTCCGTCTAGGCTGCCGCAAAAAGCCCGCAGGATTGAATTGATCGACGCGACATCTTAGCTGCCCACCAGGTTCAAACCATTGACGGCTTGTACCAGTTCTTGGCTGCGCGAATGTAGGTATCGAGCCGTCGTAGCCAGACTCTTGTGGTTCATGAGAGTCTGAATAACCCTGAGATTTTCTCCTTGGCTCAAGAGCAACGTAGCAAATGTGTGCCGCAAAACGTGTGGCCCCATTCCGCTCGTCTTGATCCGGGATTTCTTGAAATATTTCTTCACCAAATACCAAACAGTGCCACGTGAAATTCGTTGATTTCGACACGATACAAATAGTGCCGTTGTGCGGCTCCGCTTCCGGCTCTGCTTGAGATAAGCCTTCAGTTCCAGCTTGGCAGAATCGGCCAACGGCAGGATGTTAATGTCCCCAGCTTTGCGATGCAACCGTATCGTCGATTGATCAAGGTCGATATCAGATTTGTCGAGCTCCACCAATTCCCGCAGCCTTGCTCCGGTTAAGAGAAACGTCACAATTATTGCTCTATCCCTGATTTTTCTAAAAGGACTTGAGTTGGTATCGATAACCCGCAGGAGCCGGCCACAATCAACCTGAGATAATGCTCGAATTTCGCCCATCCTGGTTTTGGGAAGGGCAACATCCGCAGCGGGATTATCCCTTAGCAGTCCTGCCCGGTGGGCATACTTGAAGAATGACCGTATGGCTGCCAAAGCTCGCGCCCGAGCGGCTGGGCCGTTCGGCTTTTGGTGACCAACATCTGAGAGCCACGCGAGGTAATCCCGTATGTGATCGCGAGAAACATCACCTGGTAGGAACCTGCTTCCCACTCGATGCGCCAGATAATCATTGAATTTGATGAGATCGTAACGATACGTAACGATCGTGGTAGAACTCGCGTTTTTCTCCGCGTTGAGATGTTTAAGAAATCGTATAATGACCTGTCGCATGACAATTCTCCTCTCCATTGGTTTTGGAGAGCAAGATACGACAGGATTAGACGTTAACGTACTGGCGGAGAAATCAGTTCAATTCTAGGGTTAACGCAACGCTCAGCCGGCGATCGGGCTGAAGCGCAAAGTTAGGACGAACGATTTTATGCAGGCACCGCCTCGATCACGCTCACTTCGGACTGAGTCGGTACTATCCTCGTTAGAGCAAAGCCCGCTTTCTTCAAGAGGTCTCCATGTTCTTTTTCCGTGCGAATCCTGCCGCCTCTAAATGTTACGAGAAAATTCATATCGGCCAGGTGCCCTGGGCACAGTTGGTTCGGAGGACCCATCAACGGCTCGATAATCAACAGGCGGCAATCGCTGTGCATTGCCCCGTGACAATTCCGGATGATCTGCAGCACTTTCTCGTCCGACCAATCATCCAAAATGCGCTTTAAAATATACGTATCCCCGCCCGATGGCACGGCGTCAAAAAAGTTTCCCGAGACAAATTCACATCGCGGCAACGGCCCACCGCGACCCGCCTTGGCCGCTTCGATCGCCGCGCTTTGATCGAAAAGTACCCCGTAGACCTGCTCCCAGGCGTTAAGTACACGGGATAAAAATGAGCCATTGCCCCCACCAACATCAACGATCCGGCCACATCGAGAAAAATCATACGCGGCGATAATAGCCCCGGTTTCGACACGCGATTTGTTGCCGCTGCCGGCGAAAAACTTCGCTTGTTCTTCCGGCTCAGCGCGCAACCCCGCGAAGTAATTTTCCACCGCGGGCTCGCCGGTGCGAATGCTATCCAACATTTTGCCGACCCTTTCATAGGTACTCTCATGGCTATAGATGGCATAATCACGCACAGACTGAGGCGAGTCCTTGCGCAGCGTGTCGCCGAACGGCGTAACGAAAAAACGGTCATGATCGTGCTGGCGCAGAATACCCAAACCGGCGAGCACGCGCATAAGCCGATAAAGAGCATCCGGATGAACATTCAATTCTGCCGCGAGATCTTGAGCCAGCGCTCCGTCGTCGCCGATATGATCCGCAAGACCGAGCTTGGCGGCCACGTAGATGACACGAGTTGGAATGTAGCTATTGAAAAGCTCGATCATCGATTGAGCTTTTGTGAAATCGTTCACAGCTGATTTCCTTTTCGAGTTTGAATATTCTCTTGGGACAAGCCCGAGCCTATTTCGTCTGAGCACTACCGTCAAGGTTATTTAAGCACTAGGATTGAATCGAACGACGCCTCATCTTAGCCGCCCAGCAGCTTCAGACCGTTTACGGCTTTTACGAGTTCTTGGCTGCGCGAATGCAGATATCGAGCTGTTGTAGCAAGGCTCTTGTGGTTCATTAGACTCTGAATAACTCTGAGATTTTCTCCCTGGCTTAAAAGCAGTGTCGCAAAAGTATGCCGCAAAACGTGCGGTCCCATTCCGCTTGTTCTTATCCGAGATTTCTTGAAATATTTCTTAACCAAATACCAGACCGTCCCACGCGAGATTCTTCGATTCCGGCCAGAAATAAATAGTGCCCTTGCCCGGCTCCTTTTCCGCCTCTGCTTTAGATACGCCTTGATCTCTGTTTTTGCAGAGTCGGCCAGCGGCAGAATGTTAATGTCTCCACCTTTGCGATGCAACCGTATCGTCGATTGATGAAGGTCGATGTCGGCTTTGTCCAGCTGCACAATTTCACGCAATCGCGCGCCTGTTAAGAGAAATGTCACAATTATTGCCCTGTCCCTGAGTTTTCTAAATGGACTCCGATTCATTTCCACGACTTTAATGAGGCGGCCACATTCATCTTGGGACAATGCGCGGATTTCACCCATCCGGATTTTTGGAAGGGGGATATCTCCAGCCGGATTATCCCTCAGAAGCCCTGCTCGATGAGCATACTTGAAAAACGATCGTATCGCTGCCAAAGCCCGTGCACGAGCGGATGGCCCGTTTGGCTTTTGATGACCGACTTCTGAGAGCCACATGAGGTAATCTCGTATGTGGTCGCGGGAAACGTCACCTGGTAGGAACCTGCTTCCCAGTCGATGAGCCAGATAATCGTCAAATTTATTGAGATCGTAGCGATACGTACCTATCGTGGATGCACTTGCGTTTTTCTCCGCGTCGAGATGCTTTAGAAATCGTCTAATGACCTGTCGCATAGCAATTCTCCTCTCCATTGGGTTTTGGAGAGCAAGATACGACAGGATCAGACCGCTAATGTACTGGCGGAGAATTCAGTTCAATTCGAGAAACTAAAAACGTTGATTTACGTGCTCCTCAAGTCGTCGCTAAACTTATCTCTGTCACGCTCTGGACGGCAATCTGCCCTGAACCATTTCCATTACGGAAAGGCCAGGGTGACCCGCACAAACACCGTCCTGTCAGGTTGAATGGTCGTACTTCCGCTAGTTGTGGTGAAAGATACAGGCCCTACCGACACATTATTTGCCGCAGAGAGGTCTGTCTGCTGATATTTGAATCGGCGGTCAAATAGATTTGTTATGCCGAAGGTGATGAAACCATAGCGTCTCGGTAGTCGATAACTGATTGCGGCGTCGGCTACCCAAAAGTCATCTCTACCAGATGTAAAAGTGCCAGTTGACTGTCGCCGGAAATCACCGGTTTGATGGAAGAAAGTCGCCCTCAACGACGCGCTAAACCCCGAAGGATGGAATAACCTGAATCCCAAAGGAACTCGATGTGTATTCACCTTCTTGAAAAAGAAAGCGATGGCGTCATCGTTCCTGAATCGCTCATACAGATATTCCGCGCTGAGCGCTAGCCATGGATGGGGTGCCCAGAAAAGATGTACACGACCCAGGTATTCACTCGTATTCTCGCGTCTGACTCTAGTCTCAAACTGTGGAGCTTCGATCACTGCAATCGGAACCTTTAAGTCGCGCCTAGAGACTTCCATCCCTCCAAATACCCTTTCAGAAAATTTCTGATCGATGCCTATTCCGTAGCGCCACGACTCTGTCGACACGATGTCATCAAAGAATTGATTGAAACCGGCAACCTCGGTCGGTTCCAGCGTCTGATTTGTAATAAGCGTTTTTTTCAAAACTCTGAACGCTGCCGCGCGAACTGTCGTGTTCGGAACAATGTTCCAGGCGACGCCGAACTTCGGATTAAACTGGCTTCTTGAGTCGGATTCCGTGTCATCCGTTTTAAAAACATCGCCACTAGCGCCAAGCGTGAACGTCACCCTATTTGAAGGGTTGATATAAGAGTAGACATAAGCGTTTGTGTGCCTTGCGTCTAGATCTCTTCTAAACTCGAAGGAAGGCAATCCGAGAAAATTTAGAAGAATTCTAAATCTGAGATCTCTATCAACATTGAAATGTCCTATGCCGCTGTTGATGCTGACATATTGGGATCGAAACAAATGTTGCAGCTCAGAGCCGAAAGCCTTGCTAGGATCTTTTAAATCGATTGTGAAAAAGTCATTAGGACGATCACGGAGACTTGGATCCTGTTTTTGATACATGAACGATCCGAGTATAATAGAATCTGGGGACAAGGAGTGCCGCAATCCAATCCGGTATGTGTGGGTATCCTCTTTCTCTCTGCGGTTAGGATTAAATTCGTCAGGGAAGAAATTGAGTTGAAGATCTCCCTGAGTAGTACCTCTGTACCGATACTCCCCTTGAATGCTCGTCCTAGGAGAGAGCTCGAATTGTAAAAAACCATTGCCGATGTTCGCCCTCTGATCAGCGTTTTTTCGCCAGCCGTCCGTCTGAAAGCGGAAGCCGCCAACACTGAAAGATGCCTTCTTATAAATTCCGGAGAGGACGCCTTCTCCGGCATATGTATTGTTTTCTCCAGCAAGCCCGGTCGGTTGAAAATTAATCCCGTCACGGTTGAACAGCGGATGGAACTCGTTGAAGGACAGACCCGCCGGACCTCCGGCGCTGATTAGGAAAAGATTGCTTTCGGCAAGACTCGGCGGGATGGGCGTAGTGTTGATAGGCTGAAGCAACTGCGATCGAAGGAGCTCGCTCACTCTGGCAATTTCGTGACGCGGCAAAATGGAGTATGAATCGGCTAGGAGTCGGTGCGCAGAGAAATTGCTCGGATCGGTATTGACGGATTTCCATCCCTCTACTAACGCAAGCTGTTGAAATCCTAAATCGCTATAAATTCTACCCAAGGCCGCGCTGCGCGCCGCGAGATCAGAATCGAGCAGTAATCTTGAACGATAAACGGCACGATTGTCGTTTAACTCAATTGCCGTTTGCAGGTCCTGTAGAGCCTCCACCGGACGGTTGGTTGTCTGCTTGCGAATCGCATCGTAGAAATACGGCGTCGGATCTTTAGGATCGAGCAGCTTGGACATTTCATATTGATCTCTCGCCTGCTTGTCCATTTTCTCGTCAAAATAGGCCTTGCCGAGATAACTCCGAACGAGCGCGTTGTCGGGATCAAGGCTAACACCGATGTCGATTTCTTTTCTTCCCTCGATTAGCTCGCCATCTCTTATCTTCGCGATTCCTAGGCCAAGTCGTGGGATCGGGTCGGCCTGATCGAGCTCGATCGCTCTTTCAAAGGCTCGCCGCGCTTCGTTTGTATTGACTTGGGTAAGATAAGCAAAGCCCAAGACAGTTTGAGCCCTTGCGAGACCCGGATCCAATGAGACTGCTTTCTGAGCGGCATCAAGTGCGTCATACAGTTGGCCAAACATTAACCACAACTCAGCCAGCCGCGCCCAGGCTAACGTATTGTCGGGACTTACCTGCACGGCCTGTTGAAGACTGACACGTGCCGCTTCGAGATCAAAATTTGCCTGCTGGGCATAAGAAAGTGAAATCAACGCTGCGGCCGACTGGGGGTCGGCTGTAACTGCTCGTTTGCTCAATTCCAGCGCCCGCTCCTTTTCGTTCTGGACCAATGAAACGATGGCTTGCAGCGCCAATGCCTCACTGTAGTTCGGGGTTAAAGTCAGCGCTCGCTCAAGGTCGCGGCTCGCTTCCTCGTACCGGCCGACAGTAAGCAGCAGGGCTGCGCGATAAGCAAAAAAAGTCGGCTCATTGAGCGTTGCAGGCACATTTCTAATGGCTTCAAAAGCCGTTTGATGTTCCCCTCTGTTCAACGCCTCGATTGAGTTTCTGACCATTCCCTGCCAGTCCGGTCCAGGGGGAAAAGCCGCCGGCTGAAAATAGAGCGTCGGAACGTAGTAGAGAGCCCACCGCACAGCATCGCGGGGACGCACAACGACCGTCAATATAGGCGGTCTCCCCTTCTCAGCTACTCCGGTCTGGCCACCCTCAATTCCTACACTGCCGAACTGGTTGGCCGCCAAGACTCCGCCTTCGAAGATGGACATCATTGTCCGGTCGGCTTCGACCGCAACTAATCCCTCAGTCGCTTCAACGCCGCAATTGACAAAAGGTGTATTGATCTCGAGATTGCGTGGCAACCGGCTAAAAAAAAAGATCACGCCCTGAAGGAGCTGAATAAACGATTTTTCTTCTTTCACTCCCCCGAGTATGAGAGTCGTGTTTTGATCGAGGCGAATGATGGGTTCATTCACCAGTGCTACATCAGCCCGGCTGCGCTCACCGACAGAAATCCTATCCCCGGGGCAGTAGTTATCATTTAACCGAGCCGGCTGTGACTGAATTTGCCCGGCTCGGCGTACTTCCACGTGCCCTTGGACCGAAACCATTTTCGCAATCCATGGGTCACAAAATGCGGCAGCGAAGGAATTATCTGGCGAAAGCCAAGCCGCCCATACACCTGTCACTATGAACAGACCAAACAGGAGCGGGGGTATTTTGCCGATTCCTTCTGACCCCATCGCATCAGGCACAGACGAAATCGGCGAAAGATGTCTCGCACGGTTGTTCACGTTCCGACGGATAGCCCGTTCAACGCTCCGCCGCTACGCCGTGGCGAGCAGAGGGGCCTTTTTGCGCAGGCGTTCTTGAGATCAGTCTATACCGCGTTTAAACAGCCCGGTTGATCCACTAATATCGTTCACAGGGAGAACACGTTTGACTCAGCAGTATCCCTCTTAAGGACATTCTGTCAAACGGGTCTTACAACTTGCTTTGCTGCTTTATGTCAAAGCTTTTGTCCAACTAGGGTTCGGCACGAGGTGTTTACCCAAAATTAATGCGTCCGAGGGGACAATGAATCGTACGCCGCTCAACAAGAAGACTAGAAGCGGCCAGCAGATGGTGGCAGTTATTTCGGATCGATCAGAAGGAGAATCAGTTCCATCGTAGGGTTAACGTTTTGGGTGAGAGGCGCGGGCCGCCGCGTCCTTCTCAACCCAATTGTTAGGCGTGACAACATACGGCCCTGTTTTTTGTACAATGCTGTTCACGAACTTCTCTTATTTGATCGCTGCCCTCAGAGTCTCGAAGGTGCCGGGGAAGTAATTGACGTTGTGCCAGGGACTCTTGCTGAACGCGTCGGCGAGAGCGCGCGCTTGAGCAAAATCGCGTCCAAACAGCACGATGCGTGTATTAAAATCCTTTGTTGGCAGTAGTCCCGCAGCCGCTTTCGATAGCCCGCCCGATGCGAGTTTGTCGGTCGGGACGTTGTGTGTCCCCGGAAGACTTCCCTTAGAGAATTCCTCGGCGGACCGAGCATCGAAGAATACGGCCGTCTGGTCGACCTTGAAGATGCGGAGTATCCCTTCCAACTCGATCTCGGTCGGCCCACCGAGTGCACGCCAAATGGGAATACCAAGTTGGTATCGGCGCACGTTGGCGAACCCGGCGCTGACAAGTTGCTCACCAAGCTGCCTGCTAGCTTGGCAGAATGGACCGTTGCAGTAGAGCACCAGCGGCTTGCTCTTGTCCCCGCTCACCAAACGCTCGACCGCGGCGACAGACTCGGACGGTGGAGCGTCAATGTTCCGCGCGCCCGGAATGTGGCCGGCCACGAATTGCGCGCGGCTCCGGGTATCCAGGACGATAGCGCTGCCGTCGGCCAGGATGCGCCGAAGTTCCTCCGTGCTAACTTGCAGAGTTTTCGGGTTCGGCTCCACCAGGGTTGCCTGATCGATGTTGCCGCCCTGTGCCGTCGCCACGTCGGTCGCGGCTGGCGTCACCATCGCTGCCAGTGCGAGCCCCACGATTGGCATGAAGGTGAGCATCAGAAACTCTTTTCGCATACATTCCTCCTTTACGCCTAACCATTGAGTATACTGACCAGCATATCACGGTCCTCAGGTTGCGACCCGATTGCGCGGATTCTCTCCGCTTTCCAAGCAGGTGTCAAGGATTTTAAATATCGTTTGCCGCTGCAAAAGGCCGACCGTATGGTCGGCCTAATCCCATTATGGCTGACCTGTATGATTCCATTATGGCCGACCAGGAGGGACGCTGATGGCGAGTCCGTCCACCGGGCTTCGGACTCCTCTCCCGCCACGGTTCAAGACGTGGGTGTAAATCATGGTTGTCGTGACGTCGGTGTGTCCGAGCAACTCCTGAACCGTGCGGATATCGTAGCCGTCTTCCAGTAAATGGGTTGCAAAAGAATGACGCATGGTGTGCGGGCCGGCTGGCTTCGCGATGCCAGCCTTTAGCCTTGCATCTTTGACGGCCTTCTGAAGAACCGATTCGTGGAGATGATGCCTGCGTTTTTCTCCTGTTACCCTGTCGGTGTAATGGCTGGTTGCCGGGAACACCCACTGCCATCCCCACTCTTTGCTGGCATTCGGATACTTGCGCTCCAAGGCGTGCGGCAGGCTGACGTGACCCAAGCCCTGCCTCAAGTCCTCCTCATGCTGGCGCTTGACGGCCTGGAAGTGTCGGAGGAGTGGGTCCTTCGCAGCAGTCGGGAGCATTGTGTAGCGATCCTTGTTGCCTTTGCCGGCCCGAACGACAATTTGATTTTTACTGAAGTCAATGTCCTTGACTCTCAAGCGGCAACATTCCATGAGCCTGAGCCCAGCACCATACAAAAGCATCGCCATTAGCCATGGAGCACCCTTCAGATGATCCAGCAACCGCCCCACTTCATCTTTTGTAAGCACAACCGGTAAGCGGCTGGGTCTTTTGGCCCGAACGACTCCTTCGATCAGACCAATCTTTTTCTGCAGCACTTGCTGGTAAAGAAACAGCAAGGCATTGAAGGCCTGGTTCTGAGTTGAAGCGCTGACACGAGACTCAGACGCCAAGCTGGACAAAAACGCGGCAATCTCCACCTCACTCATCTCAGCCGGGTGACGTTTGTTGTGGAAGAAGATGAAACGTTTGATCCAGTGGACATAGGCTTCCTCAGTCCTTGGGCTGTACTGGCGTGCGCGGATCGCCTGGCGGACTTGATCGAGCAGCTTGGGTTTCGGAGGCGTTGCCGGAGCATTGGCCGCTGCCTTGCCCTCGAAGCGATTTCTGTTCAGTGGATATATTTTGGCGCTTTCCATGTTGTTTCCTCCCGTTGTCAACACCGTTCAAGGTCTAACGAAAGATCGTTGCAGCCGTTTCAATAGGTCCAACTGTTCTAATCGTGTAGGACTTCATCGCGTAGGTTTAGCCAAACTTAATCGCAACGGTCAAGTTTCAATGAAGTTGCATGGTTTCGTCGGTTCAAAACACTCACTCCTTCAAACCAGTGAAGGCGAGACTTTAGACTTTTTCGTTCTGGCCAGATCGATTACCTTGGCGGACTTTGTCTCTTGCTCGAGCTGCACATCGTACCGCGCTTGCAGATCGAGCCAGAAACGTTTTGACACACCAAAGTAATGCGCGAGACGGAGCGCAAGTTCCTGGGTAATGGGGCGTTGGCCTTGAACGATCTCGTAGATGCGTCGCGGCGAGACTTGCACGAAAACCTGTGTTCAACGGTTCAACCGTTCAACGTTCAACGTTCGAAGAAAAACCGCACGGTTCAACGATTCGAAGTCATTGGTCAAAATCGCGCTCACGTCATCGTGCGTAGCTGTGCAAATACGATCATTCTGGTTTTTTGAATTTTTCACCTTTCATGCCGCTATTCTTCAGATAAGCAATGAAATTGCTGATCATGCTCGATAGACGTTTATAAGAGTCCGTTAGCTGGTCGAGTTCATTGCGCGATACGTAGCTCTGATCGAGAGCTATGTAAAGCTGCGAGCGTACTTCACCACACGAGCCCTTGGCGATATAAAGAAACTGGCAGAACTCTTGATTGCCGCCGCGTTCGAAACCCTCTGCGATGTTGGACATAATGGAGATCGTGGCTCGTTGAATTTGATCCCGAAGAGCATAATCCTTCGAGAATTTCTCTGCTTTAGTGAGACGGTAGATGGCTTGAGTTAACCGGCGAGCGTCTCTCCAAACCTCTAGATCCTCAAATTGTTTCACAGGCATGATTGACCTCCAGTTGTGTTTATTTGGTGCTCGTTGAAAATGAAAACATTGAATACGTTACATTCGTTGAACCTTGAACGGTTGAACTTTTGAACGGCGCCGTCATTCGACGGCGCCTTGAAGAAACCATCTTCTTCTCATCCGGTCGTAGTAGAGCCACAAAATATCGCCGCGGCGGGTTTCGGCGTAGTAGTATTCGCGCTGGATTTCTTTGCGCCACCAGCCGCCAGAGAAAACATAGGGGCCGGTTAGCCGGTCGACGGTGCCGTACTTGGGACCCAAAATGAGCCAGCCGTCCTCGTGCGTGTGATAGGGTCCGCCGGGGAGCAAAATCGGTTTGGCGGCAATCCGGCGCACCAACACTTTAGCAGCCGGGCGGTTCAAATCGTTCAAGCCGTTCAAGTTGTTCAAATCGTTGCGGGGGAGCTTGATGCGGTCGAGAGGCTCCCAGGCGAAGCGTGCTTCGGGCAGATGGCCGTCTTTCAGCGTTGCGCGCACGACGGCTTGGTCGCCGAACTCGGCGCGCAGGCGCGCCAGCGCGCGGTTGGCGGCGTCGAGATCGCGTGCTGGCCCTTCGTTAAACAGGCGCAGCTGTTCCCGGGTCGCAACGCAGGCCTCTGCTTTTAACTCAATCTCCATGGCACCGGCGGAAAATTTCAGCGACTCCAGGCGCAGGCGCACTAGGTCGATGATTTGCGCTTCCGCCAAGGTCGGCGTTGCCGGACGAACCTGCTCTTTGAGCCAGCCATTCTTGTCGATAAGAAACGAAAGCCAAAGCGCCGCCAGTGCTTGAGCGCGAGCGGCGAGCGCCGCCAGCATCGGATGGAGCATTTGCTTAATCAGAAAAAGCAGCCGTGTAGCATCGCTTTCCGGATCGTCGAGGATGCGCCTTTGCGCTACCGGTTCTTCGAACTTACGTGGATCGAGGGGCGCCCACAGCTCGCCGGCGGCCATTTGATGCAGGCGATAAGCCTCGGCGCCGAAGCGCTCGCGCAATCCCCCCGGCGGCAAAGAAAGCAAGGCACCGACGGTTTTGATGCCGAGCTTGAAAAGCGCGTCGCGAAAACGCGGATCGATATGCAAGCGGACCAGCGGGATTTTTTCCGCGGCGCTCCGTTCCTCGGCGGGATCGCAAAAAATCGTGATATCCCTTTGGACTTTGGCCGTGGCATAGGTGCCGAAGCGGGTGAAACCGACGACGACGCTGGCCGCGAGGCTCTGCGTTTCTATCTCTCGACGAATGGCATGAGCCCAATGGCGCGGCGAAGAGTAGAGACGACTCAACCCCGCACCGTTGAGCCAGAAGACTCCGGGCTCGCTGGCGCAAGGCTCGACTTCGGGCGAAAAGCCCATGAGCCGGCGGGTCAGCTCAGTGACCGATTGCGCGATTTCTTTGGGCGCAATTTCACCGGCACGCAGCCCGGAAGTCAGAGAAAGCGCCGCGGCATAGCGCAGGCCCGGCAGCACGCCCGATTGCCGCGCTCGCTCATTGACCCAGAGAACCACCCCCTGCGGCTTATCCTCGGCGACTACGGCCGCGGGCTGGGCGGTCCATTCGGGATGGCGTTTGAGCAGAAGCTGCAGCGGAAAGGCCGGCAAATCAACACAGGCCAGCCGGCCCGAAGTAGAGTTCTTCATGTTTCCACGTCGGCCCCCGCCGTTTATCTTTGAGCACCTGAAGCGTGCAGGCGAAGCGATTTTCCAAGGCCCGTTTTTTTTCCGCATGGGCCCTGAGCGAGACCAGCGAGCCGAGCGAAAAAGCTTTCCGTTCTTTTTCCGTCAGGCAAACCAGCGCCGTATGATGATGATGCGCGAGCCCGGTCAAGCGACTCTGCAGCGGCATGGGAATATCGGCGCCGCCGAGATCGAGCACGATCAAGCCGAAGCCGCCAGAGCGCAAAAGCTTTTCGCCGGCGCGGGCGATATTTTCTGCGGCGCCGAGCCGGACCACCACCAGCGCCGCCAGATCGGTTCCACCCTGGGCCGCATCGGGCGGATAAAAAGCGCTCTCCATTCCGGTGACCCAGCCCACCGGCTCGCCTCGCTCCTGAGCTTGCCGCACCAGGCCGAAGGCCAGTGTCAGCGAGGCCGCGGCCGACGCCGCCGAAATCTCCACGAAGCGGCCGGCGACCTCCGAGAGAGTCCACAGGGACGGCTGGGCAATATCGTGTCTGAATTTTTGCGCGGGAGAAACATTCATATCTGACTGTCGTTCAAAGCGTTCAAAACGTTCAAGCCGTTCAAAACGTTTCGGAGGTTAAAAAGGGAATCGTTCTAATCGTTCGAGACGTTCAGTTTCAAACTTCGTTTAACAGTTAAAACTTAAACCGCCTCGGGACGGCTTGAACTACTTGAACGATTTAAACTATTACTTGAACTATTGAATTTTGCCCCTTTCATTCCGCTGTGTTTTAGATAGTCAATCAAGTTGCTGATCATAATCGACAGGCGTCTGAAAGATTTTGTCAGTTCTTCGCAATCTTTTTGCGCTATATAGGATTGATCGACTGCCACGTAAAGATGCGAGCGCACTTCCCCGCACGATGCTTTCGCAATGTAAAGAAACTGGATAAACTCTTGATTGCCTTCACGTTCGAATCCCTCAGCGATGTTTGACATTATCGATACCGCTGCCCGCCGAATTTGATCTCGCAGTCCAAAATCCTTTGAGAATTTCGGATCTCTTGTCAGTTGATAGATTGCCCGCGTTAAAGCTCGGGCATCTTTCCAGATTTCCAAATCTTCAAAGTTTTCCACCTGCATTTTTCCTCCTAAACGACTTGAACGTTTTGAACGACTTGAACGATTTGAACTGTCTTCAGAATTTCCGTAGCAGTCCCACTATTTTACCCATAATGCGGAACTCCCCAGTAGAAAGAGTAATTGGAGCATATTTCTCATTCTCCGCTTTAAGCGTGACGACGCCCCCTTTTTTATAGAACCGCTTAAGGGTCGCTTCGCCTTCGATCAAAGCGCAGATGATCTCGCCGTTTTCCGCCGTGCCCTGCTGCTTGATGATCACCCGGTCGCCGTCCAGGATGCCGGCGCCGGTCATGCTGTCGCCTTTGACCTGGAGCGCGAAAAGCTTGCCCGATCCCATATCGCTCGGTAGTGTCAAAAGCCCTTCGATATTTTCTTCGCTGAGAAAGGGTTTGCCGGCGGGGACCCGTCCCAAAACCGGCACCTCGCGGGTAGTCGCCAAGGCTGCTTTACCCAAAGCGTTGGCCACCTCAAAGGCGCGTTTGCCGATCCGGCGGATATAACCTTTCCTTTCGAGCGCTTTCAGATGATCGGCGACGCCGTTGGTGGAAGCAATCTTAAACTTGGCGCCGATCTCGGGAATCGACGGCGCATAGCCCTTCTCCCGGATCACGCGCAGCAGGAAGTCGTAGATCTCTTTTTGCCTGGCAGTCAATGTGGGCAGCATGAGAACGGTATACTGAAATTAATTTCAGGTGTCAAGGGCGCGGCCAACCGCGCTGGTTCAAGCCGTTCAAAACGTTCAAACCGTTAAAACTAAAGCTGTTTAACGGCATGAGTTCTCAACTACTCCAAAATATTGAGTATTGAATGACGGAACGGCTGACGATCGACTATTGGAACGATTTGGAATTTTTGGAACGGGTTTAATGCGCGGCGCGCATTAAACCTTCTTTCTTTGATGCGACAGGTAATCGACCAGGAGATACTCTCCCAGCCGGTCGGGGCGGGTGTAGAAGGCGCGTCCCTTGTTGATGCGGGTGAGATCGTCGACGAAGCCGCGCAGCACTGGGCTATCATCGAGCATGAAGGTATTGATGGTTATGCCTTTGCGCGTGATCCGCTCGGCTTCCTTTAAAGTTTCTTCGGCGGCACGCTGGCTGATGCCTCCGAAGCTTAAAGGCCATTCGCAGTACAGCCGTCCCTGGCGGCAGTAAGCGGTTGGCTGGCCGTCGGTGATCACGATCATCTGCTGGTTCTGGCTGGGACGCCGCTCGAGCATTTGTGCAGCCAGATGCAACCCGTCCTGCAAGTTGGTGAAAGGATCGCCCATGTTCCAGGTCGCCTGCGGCAGGTCTTTAGCCTTTAATTCCACCGCCCGGGTAAAAAATCCGACGATGCCGAAATAGTCACGCGGGTGCAGCGAGCGCACCAGGCTTTCCATGGCGAGAGCCACTTTTTTGGCCGCGGCGAAGCGCCCTTCCCAGCTCATCGACCAGCTCATATCCAAAAGCAGCACCGTGGCCGCCCTGGTGGTGTGCTCGGACTCATAGACCGCAAAGTCCTTCGGTCCGATACGCACCGGCACGCCACCGCCGCGCAGCAGGGCGTTTTTCAGCGTCTGGATCATATTGATGCGGAAGGGATCTCCCTGAGTGTAGGGCCGGCTGTGTTCGGTGAGAAACTCCTGGGTGCCGCGGTTGCGCGTCGAATGGCGCCCCATGCCGTCGCGCCTGAGCTGCTGGTAAATATCCCGCAGCGCTAGCTGGCCAACGCGCCGGACCCCTTTGGGGCTGAGCTCGAAGCGTTCGCCCTGCTCCAAGATGTAGCCGCCTTCTTCGAGCAGGGACTGCATGCGCATCACCCCTTCGAAGTCTTGCTTGGGATCGCCGCCAAGAAGTTTTTCCAGCAGCTCTTTATCAACGTCCTTGAGTTGCATGCTGGAGAGCTGCCCTTCCAAGCGGCGCAGATCTTCCATGTGCTCCATGAGCTCGCCGGATTTTTCAAAGGGAACCGGGGTCTGGCCGCGAAACAGACTGCCTTCACGGCGCAGCCAGTTTTCCAGCTTGCGAATCTGCTCCAGCTGCATCAAAAGCTGCTCAAATTCCTTGGCGGCGTCGGCGTTTTCAAAGCGGTAGGATGTCAGTTTTTCCACCGCATCGCTGACTTTGCCGGGAAGGTCATTCAAAAACTGCTGCTTGGATTGAGTGTCCTGGCCGGCTTCGCTGAGCTCGTCGAGGGTCCGTCGCTCCTGATCGACGATGGACTCCAGCTGTTGCTGCGCTTCGTCCATGGCCGACTGGAGCCGGTACTCGTCGTAGAGCTTGCGCATCTCCTTGGCGATTTGCGACAGGAGATCGTCGATTCCCTTGGTCTGTTTCTCTCCCTGTTTGATGCCTTTTTGCATCAAACGGCGCATCGCCTGCTGCAGATCGCCCGTGTCATTCATGTAGTCGTTGAGCTGGTCGAATACCGAGTCAGGATCGAGTCCGTCTCGGAGGCTGGCGTCCCAACGGCTGTATCGAATATGCATCGTGAAAACCGATATTTGGCGCCTGGCTCACTCAACTATTTGCCGTAGGTGGCCCGCCCGCCTTCCACGTCTTTATTCAACTTCTGGTGCAGATGGAGCCCCTCAAGGACGAATTCGGTAGCGGACGCCATCAGCGCCGGCGATTCTTGAATGCCGAGCGTGCGGATCGCCTCCTTGAGACCGGGAATTTCCTTAATCCCTTCCAAGTAGTCCTGTGAGGCCATTTGGTCCGACACTTCGACGCCCCAGCCGGCGTTGAAGTAATCCACGACTTTTTGCAGCGAATTTAAGCTGAAGCGCTGATCGAAGACCTTCACGATGGAGCGGTTGAGGAGTTTTTCCACCAACTCGCCCTCCTTCTTGTCCTCCCCGACATATTCGATCTCGATTTTGCCCGTCGTGGAGGCCAGCAGGGCGTGGAGATCGCTAATGCGCGGCACGATGTCGTTTTCCTTTAAGCGCAGCGCGCGCTTTTCCGCGTTGCTGATCAAGCTTTCGTAGTTGTTGATCGTGACACGAACGCTGACGCCGGATGACTGGTTGATCTCGTTGGACTTGCGCGCCTCGAAGGTCAGATAGCCGAGAATCTCCTTCATGAAGGCCGGTACTTCGACTTTCCGGCTGCGCTTTGCCGTGGAGCTGGCTTCCTGTTCCATGATCGCCAGCTCGTCGCCGATGTTTTTCGGGTAATGCGTGCGGATCTGCATGTCGAAGCGGTCCTTGAGCGGCGTGATGATCCGGCCCCGACTGGTGTAATCCTCCGGGTTGGCGCTCGCCACGATGACCACATCCAGGGGCAGGCGGATCTTGTAGCCTTTTATCTGGACGTCTTTCTCCTCCATTAGGTTGAATAACCCGACCTGCACTTTTTCCGTCAGGTCGGGCAGCTCGTTAATGGCGAACACGCCACGGTTGGTGCGCGGCACAAGACCGTAATGGATCGTTTCTTCGTCCGCGAGATAGCGTCCCTCGGCGACTTTGATGGGATCGATCTCGCCGACGAGATCGGCGATGGAAACATCCGGGGTGGCGAGCTTTTCGCCATAGCGGGCGTCGCGGTCGATCCACTCGAGGGGCAAATCATCGCCCATCTCTTCGGCCTTTTTGCGGCAGCCGCGGCAGATCGGGTGGTAGGGGTTGTCGTTGATTTCGCAGCCCAGCACGATCGGAATCCGCTCGTCCAAAAGACTGACAAGCCCGCGAATGATGCGCGACTTGCCCTGGCCGCGCTCGCCGAGGAATACCATGTGATGGCCGGAAAGAATCGCATTTTCAATTTCCGGAATGACCGTCTCGTCGTAGCCGACGATGCCCGGCAGTATCCGTTTGCCCGTCTCCAAGTAATGCACCAGATTTTTCCGCATCTCGTCGCGCACGGGTAAGACTGCGACGCCGCTTTTTTTGAGTTCCCCCAATGTTTTTACTTCGCTCACGTGATTCGGCCTCCCTTAGATTATAACCTTTTAAATCTTCAACAGAACCGCTTTAATAAATAATTTTCGCGTCCCTTCGACTTTGCCCAGACACGCTTTGCGCCAATCGTATCTGCTCGAGTCTACTTCTCATCCCGCCAGGCTCTCAAAATGCGGTTTCAAGCGGTCGTAGCTGTCGAGCAAATGTTGCGGCATGACGCGCGTCTCGCCTATGACCGGCATGAAGTTCGTGTCCCCTTCCCAACGCGGCACCAAGTGCCAATGCAAATGATCCTCCACTCCGGCCCCGGCGCACTTGCCTAGATTCATGCCGAGGTTGATGCCGCCCGGACTGAGAACGGCACGGACGATAGCGACAGAACAGCGCAGCGTTTCCTGAAGGTCAGCATGCTCGTCCTGGGGTAAATCATCGAGCTTTTTTTCATGTCGCTTGGGCGCCAGCAGAAGATGGCCGTTGTTGTAAGGGTATTTATTGAGCATGACCACCGAATGTTTCGTTTGGGTCAAGACCAACGCCTCGCGTGGGTCTTTTTGCAGGCTTTTTGCACAAAAAATGCAACCGTCGTCGTTGGCGCCCTGGTCGATATAGACCATTCTCCAGGGGGCCCAGAGTTGTTTCACGCGTCCGCTCCGTCGTCATCCATGTCTTCGGGATCGTAGGGTTTGCCATCGACCCGCAGGCGTAGCTCCTTACCGACTTTGAAAAACGGCACGCGCTTGGCCGCCACCGATACTAGCTCGCCGCTCTTGGGGTTGCGCCCCTGGCGCGCGCGGCGGTGCTTTACCACGAAACTGCCAAAGCCACGAATCTCTATGCGGTCGCCTTGCGCCAGCGACTCCACCATGGAATCAAAGATGGCGTTGATGATCACTTCCGAATCTCTTCGCGAGAGATGCGGAAAGCGTTTGTTCACTTCGTCGATCAAGTCTCTTTTTGTCATGGCATCCCCCTCACGCCCCAAAAAGGCAATTAGACTTTCTGCCGGCGAGCCGCGTGCACTTCGTCTGTTAATTGGTTATTGGAGCAACGACGGCGACCATTCATAGCGCAGCCAGCTGGTTTCCCGGCGCGGTATTCTAACGCCAAATGCTCCAAAGAACACTCTATCCCACCAATTCTCCCGTTCGGTGCGCGAATAATAGACCGCCGGCTCTGTCTTGATTCCGGCCTGCTTGGCGGCGAGGTCGATGGCATCCTCCAAGGTGCCGAACTGATCGACCAATCCGAGTTCTTTTGCCTGGGCCCCGGAATAAACGCGCCCATCGGATAGCTTGCGGACCGCCGCCTCATCCATGTCCCGGCCCTTGGCCACCGCGCTGACGAATTGGCCGTGGACATTGTCCACCAGCGCCTGCAAGATATCTCGCCCCTCCGTCGACAACGGTTGAAACGGCGAGCCTATATCCTTGTTGGCGCCGCTTTTCACATTGTAACCCTTAACACCGATCTTTTTCATCAGATCTTCGACGTTGCTGAGCTGCATGATCACGCCGATGGAGCCGGTCAGGGTACCGGGATTGGCGACGATCTTGTCGCAGGCACTGGCAATATAATAACCGCCTGAAGTCGCCATGCCGCCCATGGAAGCGATGATCGGCTTGCCCGCTTTGGCTTTGCGGATTTCCGCGAAAATTTCCTGGGTCGGCGCCACGGCGCCGCCCGGCGAGTCGATGCGCACGACCAAGGCTTTGATCCACGGCGCGTCTTTGAATCGTTTGAGCTCGCCCACCACCGGGCGAGAATCATCGATAGCGCCGTCGATGAGC
Organism: Binatia bacterium; assembly: GCA_036555515.1. GTDB lineage: Bacteria > Desulfobacterota > Binatia > UBA9968 > UBA9968 > DATACQ01. The sequence goes on along the minus strand of DATBLC010000023.1, from coordinate 61,311 downwards.
ACTACGCCGACGCCGTCTTCGGACAGCATCGATAAGACTTTGGACTCCCCGCCGGTCATGTAAGCAAAGAAAAACGCGGCGGCGAAGACCACCAGAATAAAGACTCCGAGCAGTCCTAATCCCTTCAAGATCGGATGGCGGCTAGACATGAGTGCCCCTCGCGCGGGTCGTTCCCGTCACAGCTTTCTCACTTGTCCTTGCGGCGGGCGGTCCCTTCCTCGTCCCGGTCCAACCGCAACTCATCGCTCAATAGCGACTCGAAGGAGAACCTACCGCCTTCTTTTTCTTTCTTGAGATAGTTCTCCATCTCCTGGCGCTCTTCCGATCGCCGCAAAGCCTTGACGCTCAGTCCGATCTTCTTCTCCTGGGTATCGATATTGATGACTTCCGCCTCAATCTCGTCTCCCGGTTTATACAAGCTCGATGGCTTGTCTATCCGCTCGGTGCTGAGCTGGGATACGTGAATCAATCCTTCAATTCCCTCTTCGATGCGCACAAAAACGCCGAAATCGGGGACGCTGGTCACCTGTCCCTTGATGCGCGATCCCACGGGGTGGCGTTGGGCGACGACTTGCCAGGGATCGGGGTTCATCTGTTTAATCCCGAGAGAGAATCTTGAGGTTTCGACATTGACGCCCAGGACTTTGGCCTCAACCACGTCGCCCTTTTTATAAAGCTCCGAAGGATGTTTGATTTTCTTGGTCCAGTGGATATCCGAGATATGGACCAGCCCGTCGATGCCCTCTTCGATCCCGACGAATATACCGAAGTCGGTCACATTTCGCACCGGGCCTTTCACAACGCTCCCCACCGGGTACTTTGCCTTGGCTTCTTCCCACGGATTGGCCATGACTTGTTTGAGCCCGAGCGAGATGCGCCGATGCGCGGGGTCGATATTGAGCACCACGACTTCGACGCCCTGTCCAATCTGAAGCAGCTTGGACGGGTGGGCAATTTTTCTCGTCCACGACATCTCGGAGATATGAATGAGTCCCTCGATGCCGCTTTCAAGCTCGACGAAAGCACCGTAGTCCATTAGACTGATCACCTTACCCTGAACACGGGCGCCCACCGGGTATTTTTCGGTCACCGTATGCCAGGGATCGGGAGTCAACTGTTTCATGCCAAGGGAGATTCTTTCCTTTTCGCTGTCGAATTTCAGCACCACGACCTTGATCTTATCACCGACCTGGACGATCTCCGACGGATGGGCGATCCGGCCCCAGGACATGTCGCTGATATGCAGAATGCCGTCAATGCCTCCTAGGTCGACGAACGCGCCGTATCCCGTGATGTTTTTTACCGTGCCTTCAAGGATCACGCCCTCTTCGATCACTTTAAGAACTTCGTGCTTGAGAACATCCCGTTCTTTTTCCAGGAGCGTGCGGCGCGAGACCACCACGTTGCCGCGCGCGCGATTGAACTTCACCACTTCGAATCGGTCCGTAGTACCGATAAACTTATCCAGGTTCCGGCTTGGCCGGATTTCCACATGGGACCCCGGCAGAAACGCAGGCACGCCGACATCGACTTTGAAGCCGCCCTTGACCTTGCCGACAATCGCTCCCTCGACGGCGCGCCCCTCGTTGAAGGCCTTCTCCAGCTCCTCCCAGATTTTTATGCTTTCGGCGCGTTGTCGCGACAAGACAATACCGCCGTTTTCCCCTTCGGACGAAGCGAAATAAACGTCGACTTCATCGCCCACTTTAACCTGAAGTTTCCCCTGCCGATCGGTGAACTCCTGAATCGGAATTTGGCCTTCGGACTTGTAGCCGACGTCTATCAAGACATGGGTCGCCGTGACCCCCACCACCCGTCCCTTGACGATACCTCCCGGTTTTACCGTGCGCAGGCTTTCCTCGAATAGCGCTTCAAACTCGGTAGGGCCGCCCGCGTCGGCGCCTTTGTTTACATCATGTTCGGCCATGAAACCCTAGCTCCGATCTACTTGGTTTGTGAATCCTTGTTCAATTCTGATCGTATCAATTCAATGACGCGCTCCGCCACGGCATTCGCCGCGAGCCCGGAGGAGTCGATCGCCACTGCATCCGCCGCCTTGCAAAGCGGCGCCAGGTCGCGCTCGCTGTCGCGCTGGTCGCGCTCCTTGAGCTCGCGCACCGTCGCTTCTAATGAGACTCGCCGCCCGCCGGCGCGCAATTCCTCGTAGCGCCGTCGCGCCCGCTCCTCGATCGATGCGTCGAGATAGATTTTGAATTCCGCGTCGGGAAAAATCACCGTACCGATGTCGCGCCCTTCGGCGACGATATCGCCTTTTTCAGCAGCCGCGCGTTGCAGCTCCAGCAGTCTCTGGCGCACGATCTTTTGCGCCGAGACCTTGGACGCCATCTGGCTTACTTCGGGCGTGCGAATCAAGTCCGCGACATCCACGCCGTCGAGCATCACCTTCAACCGACCGTCGCTTTCCTGCAGCCCAATGTCGGTGTCGCACACCAGTGCCGCCAGCCGTCTTTCGTCACCCAGGTCTATCCCTTGCCGTAATACTTTCAATGCCAGCGCGCGGTACATGGCACCGGTGTCTAAATAGGTAAACCCAAGTTCTTTGGCCAACCGTTTCGCCAGCGTGCTCTTTCCTGCTCCAGACGGTCCGTCAATCGCGACAATCACATCGTTCATCCCAAACTGTACCCTTAGTGCAGCGACTATCCTCTGTCTTGACTCTCATTGCAACCGCATTTTATCCATTAAGTCAAAGAACGTCGGGAACGAAATATCGGCGCAGCCGGCGTCGTCGATCTCGATACCGCCGTCGCTGGAAAGAGCCGCGACGGCGAACGACATGGCCACCCGGTGATCCGCGAAACTACGTACCGCGGCGCGGCGCAAACCGCCGCCGCCGTAAATGGTCATGCCGTCTTCCCGTTCCTCTACCTTAGCGCCAAGACGCCGCAGCCCCTCGGTCATGGCGGCGATGCGGTCCGACTCCTTATAGCGCAGTTCCTTGACGCCTGAAAACGTCGTCACCCCGCTAGCCAAGGCGGCCGCGACTGACAAGATGGGATATTCATCGATGGTCCTGGCCGCCAGCTCCGGCTCCACCTCGATGCCGCGCAGCGCGCTGCCGCGCACTCTCAGATCAGCCACCCTTTCGCCCGCTTCGCTGCGCACATTCATGAACTCGATGGCAGCGCCCATACGTCTTAGAACTTCTATGATTCCATCACGCGTCGGATTGCAACCCACGTTGCGAATCGCGATATCGGAACCCGGTACAGTCGCGGCGGCCACCAGGAAAAATGCCGCCGATGAAAGGTCGCCGGGAATGCGCACGTTTTGGGCCACGAGGCTCTGTCCTCCTGCCAAGGTGACGACGTTTCCCTGCGCGCTGACGCGGCAGCCGAAGCCGGCGAGCATCACTTCGGTGTGGTCGCGGGATTTGACCGGTTCTTCCAGAGTCGTTTTGCCCTCGGCTTGAAGCGCCGCCAGCAGGATCGCCGACTTTACCTGGGCGCTGGCGATGGGCATCGGGTAGTGAATGCCATGGAGCCTGCCGCCGTGGATTTCGAGCGGCGCCAAACCATTGCCCGCCGCACTGGCGATTTTTGCGCCCATCAGACTCAACGGATCGATAATTCTTTGCATTGGCCGGCGGCGCAACGAGCCGTCGCCGTCGAGCCTGCTGACAAACGGCCGGCCGGCCAACAGGCCGGACATCAGTCGCATGGTGGTGCCGGAGTTGCCGCAGTCGACGACCGCCGCCGGCGCTTGAAGTCCGTCCCATCCCTTGCCTTCGACGCAAAGCGCCTCACCTGAACGAAAAATTTCCACGCCTAGCTGGCGCAACGCCCTGACGGTACGCGAGTTGTCGTCGCCACCGGAAAGATTGAAAATACGGCTCTGGCCCCGCGCGACGCTCGCCAGTATCACCGCGCGGTGGGCGATGGACTTGTCTCCGGGAACGGCGATTTCTCCACGGAGCGGTTTCTTAGCAGGTTCAATCCGTCTCATACGACCATGTTAACTGTTCATTGTCCGGTGAAGGCGACAAACGAACTGCGCAGTAAACTCGCTTGAACCGGGTTCAAAGCGTTCCAAACGTTTTGAACGGCTTGAACGATTTGAACTCTTCGATTTCATCCGAGTTGCTCTCGTACTTCATTGGCGTTGGCGAATTCCCGGTCAAGGGCGCGCCCATTGCCGCCATCGACCCAGCGTTTCATCCGTTCGAGACTGCGGATATAAGTCCCCAGCGATCTGGATACGGCGCGGCGGTTAAGCAAACAGATGTCGCGCCAAAGCTCCGGCCGGCTCGACGCAATCCGGGTAATGTCTTTGAAACCGCCGGCGCAATAACGTTTCAAATCAACTCCATCCAATTTGGTCTGATTGAGGGCGTTAACCAACGCGAAAGCCGCCATATGGGGCAGATGGCTGACCACACCCAGGATATGGTCATGCCGGTTGGCATTGATGATTTCCACGTAGGAGCCGACGCGACGCCAAAGCAGCTCCATTTTTTTCAATGCCGCGCGGTTGGTTTTTCGCGTCGGCGTTAAGACACAAAGCCGGCCCATGAAAAGATTTTCGCGGGCGGCTTCGGCGCCCCACTGCTCGCTGCCCGCGATCGGATGGGAGCCAACGAAGTGAATGCCAGCGGGTAAAATTCGCTCCATACCGCGCACGATTTCCCCTTTCACGCTGCCGACGTCGCTCACGATGCAGCCGCGTTTGAGCCGCGGCAAGAACGCCTTGGTCAGTGGCACGATGGTTTGCACGGGCGTCCCCAGCATGAGAAAGTCGGTATCGCTCGGAATTTCTTCTTCGCTCACGAAGTAGCCGTCGATAATGCCCTTTCGTCTGGCGATCTTTAAGTTAGCTTCGGTGCGGCCATAGCCGATAATTTCTTTGACCAGACCGCGCCGGCGCATGTCCAGCGCCAGGGAACCACCGATCAGCCCCACACCCGCCACGACCATTTTTTGAAACATAACCAATTTAAAAACTCCTCGGTAAAGTAACTTCCGTTCAAGGTTCAAAGGTTCAATGTTCATGGTTGTCGAACTTCGGATTCCGAATTAAACGTTGAACGTTAAACTTTGAACCGTATGTCCTCATGCCGTCTTTATAATCCGGCCCAATGCTTCGATGAAGCGGCGGTTCTCATCCATCGTCCCGACGGTAACTCGTATGTATTCAGGAAACTCATAAGCGTCCACCGGCCGTACGATTACGCCCTGGGTGAGCAAACGCTGGAACACTTCGTTGCCGTTACCGACGCGCACGAGAATAAAATTGCCTTGGCTCCGCACATAGGGCACACCAAGCTTGTCGAACTCCGCGTTAAGAAACTCCATGCCATGGCGATTGGTTTCTAGACTTCTTCGCACATGCACTTCGTCATCCAGCGCCGCGAGCGCCGCCCACTGGGCCACGGCGTTGACGTTAAACGGCTGGCGCACGCGCTGCATCAAGGCAACGACTTCTTTCGGCGCCACCCCATAGCCGATGCGCAATGCGGCCAAGCCGTAGAGCTTGGAAAACGTCCTGAGCGTGAGAATCGTCTTGCCCCTGTCATGGTAGCTGAGCGAGTTGGGATATTCTGGATCTCTGACATATTCAAAATAGGCCTCGTCGGCGATGATTAATACTTCTTCTGGCAGCCGCTCCAGCAATCGTTCCCACGCGGCGCGGCGATATATGGTGCCGGTCGGATTGTTGGGGTTGGCGAGGAAAACCATTCTGGTCTTGGACGACACCGCGTTCGCGATGGCATCCAAGTCATGGGTAAATTCCCTTAGTGGAATTTCTCTAGCCACCCCGCCCACCGCTTGAACGATGAGCTTATAGACGATAAAAGCCTGGCGGGCCATCACCGCTTCATCGCCCACGCGCATAAACGTCCGCGCCGCCAACTCGATGATTTCGTTAGAGCCGTTGCCGAAGATAATCTCGTCCGGTGCCACGCCGAGTTTTTTTGCCACACCCTGCTTTAAGTAGAAACAGTCGCCATCCGGGTATAGATGCAGCTGTTCGAGCTTGGCGCGGATCGCTTCGAGCGCCTTCGGCGCCGGTCCGAGAGGATTTTCATTGGAGGCCAGCTTGACCGAATTCGCGATGCCGTATTCCCGCTCCACTTCTTCGATTGGCTTGCCCGGCGCGTAGGGAATGAGCGTGCGGATATATTCAGGTACGTGGTCGATCGGTTTCATGCTCCACTCGGATAAGATCCCAGTATTTTGAAAAATACACAGTGCCGCTCCAGTTGGCCAATCGCACTTTTCACCCGAGATTCATCCCGATGTCCCTTCAGGTCGAGAAAAAACATGTACTCCCAGGGCTTGTTCTTGATCGGCCGCGACTCGATCTTGCTCAAATTGATGCGGCGGCTGGCAAAGGGACGCAACATGCGGTGCAAAATCCCCGGTTCGTCTTTCACGGAAAAGGCCAGCGAAGTCTTATCATGCCGGGACGGCTTTGCTTCTTGGTCGCCGATCACGAAAAACCGCGTGATATTATGGCTCTGGTCTTCGATGTTGGTCGCGACGATTTTTAGATTGTAAATCTCCGCCGCCAAGCTACTGGAAACCGCCCCGATCGAACTGTTTTGCGCCGCCGCCGACGCAGCATGGGATGTGCTCGGCACCTCTTCCACCTCTATTTTAGGGAAATGGCGGCTGAGCCAACCGCGGCATTGCGCCAACGCCTGTGGATGGGAGACGATTTTTTTAATTTCATCAGCTCGGCCACCGCGCGACAGCAGATTGTGATGGATATTCAGAAAACTTTCGGCGCAAATTTGCAATCTCGAATCCACCAGCAAATCCAGCGTATAGGCCACCACTCCCTCGGTTGAGTTCTCAATGGGCACGACGCCAAAAGAAACCCGCCCCTGCGTGACCTCTTGAAAGACTTCCGCGATACTGGCAGTGGGCAACAGGTTCGCTGTAGAGCCGAATCTTTGTCGTGCGGCAAGGTGAGAATAGCTTGCCTCCGCCCCGAAGAACGCGACCCTTAACGGTGCTTCGAGATTACGGCAAGCCGCAATGACTTCGCGATAAACGGATTGAACGGCTGATGCCGGTAATGGACCGCGGCCTAGTTCGGAAACTCGCTGGAGAACTTCCTGCTCACGGCTGGGGACATAGATTTGTTGGTTGGTTAAACCTTTGTGGTGGCCAATTCTTTGCGCCAGAAGAGCCCTGTCGTTCAGCAGCCTTACTATTTTTTCATCGACTTGATCGATCTTTTTTCTAAGAGCATCGACCGACTCAATACGGTTCAAATGACTACCTCGCCTGAGTGCGCGCGCCGACACTCGGCACACACCATCGCTGTCATTGTAAGCTATCTTAATCGCTATGGAATTGCAAATATTGATATCCGTTGACTTGACCCAATCGGGGCTCTGGCTGTAACTATCAAGCGTGGTGCAGGAGATCATCGTCCCAGAGACTCAAAGAGACAAGAAAATCGAGAATTTCCTGACGAGAAATTTTCCCATCGGCTACGTGCGCAAGCTATTTCGCAAGAGCGGCGTGCGCCTGAACGGCAGGCGCGCCAAGGCGCAAGATCTGGTTCAACCGGGAGACCGCGTCGAGCTTTTCATCCCCTTCGAGCCGGAGACCCGCCGCGGCGCGAGTTCGCGAGCCGAACCGCGGGCCTTCGATGTTATCTTCGAAAACGCCGAAGTCCTGGTGCTGAATAAGCCAGCCGGCCTCGCCGTCCATGAAGCGAAATCCATCGCCAAGGATCGCACGCTCCTGGGTTTACTCGAATCACATTACCGCGGCGCGCCGTTCAAGCCGCGCCTGGTCCACCGCTTGGACAAGGACACGTCAGGCATTTTGCTTGTCGCGAAGAATCTACACGTGGCGCAAGAGCTGGAGAGCTACTTTCAAGGGGGAAAGGTTGACAAGGAATATCTCTGCCTGGTTGCCGGGCGGTTGCCGCAAAATACCGGCACCATCGACTGCCCTTTGGCCGGGCGGGATGGAAACCCCGTGCGGGCGATAACCCATTATCGAATTGACAAACGGTTTGGCGATACGACTCTGGTTCGCGTAACCATTGAAACCGGCAGAATGCATCAAATCAGGCTGCACTTCGCGAAACTGGGTTATCCGGTCGTCTTAGACAGCCGCCATGGAGACTTCAATTTCAACAAGTCGTTTCGCAAGCGCGTCGGTCTCAAGCGCCAATTTCTTCACGCCGCGCGCCTGGCGCTGACTTTTAGAGGCAAGCGCTTCACCTGGGCGGCGCCGCTGCCTGATGATTTGCAGCGAACGCTGCACGCGCTCGGCAACGAGCGTGTGCAGCGTTCGCGCTAGAGTTTGTACACCAACATCATGCCGTCGCGCAGCGGCAAGAGCACGTTTTCGACGCGCGGATCGTGGCGAATTCTTTTGTTGAGCTCGTCGACGGCCTGAGTGCCCGGGTCCTTGGGATCGAGCACCCGGCCGCTCCTCAGCATATTGTCCAAAACGATCAGCCCTTTGGAACGCACCAGCTCCATGCACGCGTCATAGTAATCACCGTAGGACTCCTTGTCGGCGTCGATAAAACAGATGTCGAATGGCCCGGCAATAAACTTGAGCGAGTACAGCGCCGGTCCGAGCTTGACCTCGATCTTGTCCGCATGGGCGCTCTGGGCGAAATAACTGCGCGCGATCTCGGTGGTCTCAGGATTGATATCACAGGTTACTATATGCCCCCCCTTGGGCAACGCCTCGGCCCAAGCCAACGTACTGTATCCGGTAAACATGCCGATCTCCAAAATCCGCCGCGCCCCGGTCAAGCGCACCAACATTTTGAGAAAAGCGCCCTCCAGCGGGCCGACCATCATTCCCGGGTTACGGGTCTTGGTGAAAGTCTCAAGCCACAACTTCGAGTGGGTATCAGAAAGCGGCTTGGTATGGCGCTCAGCGTAGTCTTCGACACCCAATGGCCTTAAATCAATCATGACATCTCCTCGCTCCGGTCGGGATCCCAGATTGCAGATTGCAAATTACGCGTCTCGTAAACGAGATCCGTTTTTCTCAATCCGTATCTTGTCTTCTCAATTCTGAATTCTCCACTCACCAGCCTCAATCCCCTACCCTTCTACGCCTTCCAACGACTGGAACGTCTGGAACGACTGGAACCATTGAAACCCTTTTAACAGATTGAATGGCTTGAACTGTTTGAACGATGTTAAGATCATGGTCCTGTCAGCCGCATTCCACCATCTACGGGGAGTATCGCCGCAGTCACCATCGAAGCCTCATCCGAGGCAAGGTAGAGAGCCGCATAAGCAACGTCTTCCGGCTCGCCGATGCGGCCGATCGGCACTCTGGTTTGGTAACGAGCCAACTTCTCCGCCGTCGATGTGTCGACCATCGGTGTGCGCGTCGGACCGGGGCAGATACAGTTCACGCGAATCTTATCCCTGGCGTGATCCATAGCCATCGCTTCGGTGAGCCGCACCATGCCGCCCTTGGACGCGCAATAGGCCGCCCGCCCCGACTGGCCAAGCATTCCGGATCGCGCCGCGATATGGAGGATCACGCCACCGCCGCGCTTTCTCATCTCCGGAATAGCCAGGCGCGAGACTATGAAAGCGCCCTTGAGATTGACGTCGAGGGTGCGATCCCAGTCTGCTTCGGTGATGTCGGTGATGGCGCCGTTGGTGCGCACCCCGGCGCTGTTGACGACGATATCGATGCCGCCCCATTGCCGGACAACTTCATCGATCAAGGTTTTCATTTGTGCCGAGTTTGAAACATCGCCGGACCGGAACAATGCTTTACCGCCGAGCCCCTCAATCATAGCGACGGTTTCCCGGCCTTTGGATTCCGTCGTTGAAGTGCCCGCCACCGCCGCGCCTTCCTTGGCAAACATCACGGCGATCGCCCGTCCCAGGCCGGAGCCGAAACCAGTGATGAACGCCACTTTTCCTGGCAATTTCATTTAGGCAGTCCTCCTCTCTCCTGCTACCGCTAAAAGCGTTGTCAGCTTGACGCCATGTTGATTCGAATCAACATCATTGTTAATTTTAGAAGATAATTTCGGAGGAATTTCAAGCTTATGGCGGACAACAACGACCAACGGCTGCCTGTCACTGTGCTCACCGGTTTTCTTGGGGCCGGCAAGACCACGCTTCTAAACCGCATTTTGACTGCCGAACATGGCCGCCGCGTCGCCGTCATCGTCAATGAATTCGGCGAAGTGGGTATCGACCACCATTTGCTGATCTCCTCGGAGCAGGAAGTCGTGGAGATGAGCAATGGCTGTATCTGTTGCTCGGTTCGGGGCGACCTCTTGCGCAGCCTCTTTCAACTGCTCGACCACAAATCGAAGTTCGACACATTGATGATTGAAACCACCGGCCTCGCGGATCCTGCCCCGGTGGTGCAGAGCTTTTTCGTCGACGAGCGGATCAAAAGCGAATATCAGCTCAACGGCGTCGTCACCGTCGTCGACGCCAAACATATTTTTCAACAACTCGGCGGTTCACCCGAGGCAAAGGAACAAATCGCCTTCGCCGACATGGTGCTATTGAACAAGACCGACCTGATCAACCCCGAAGATCTGCCAGAGCTAGAATATAAGATCCGCAATCTGAACGGCGCCGCGCGCATCTGCCAGACTAGAAATTCCGACGTAGACATCGGCATGGTCCTAGATCTACGCAGCCTCAATCTCGAGGTCAAAGCCGAACAGCACGACCATAATCACAAACACACGGAGGATATCGAAACGGTCGCCATCGCCACCCCCGGCGCCCTCGACGGCGTCAAAATCAGCCAATGGTTTCGCGAGCTGATCGCCGAGTTCGGCGACCGCATCATGCGCATGAAAGGGATTCTGAACCTGCGCAAGGACCCCGATCAATTCGTCTTTCAGGGGGTGCACATGCTCTTCGAGGGGCGGCCGGGACGCGCCTGGGCAGATGCTGAAGATCGAATAAACCGTCTCGTCTTCATCGGCCGCAAGCTCGACAAGGAAAAAATCACTCAAGGTTTCATGAACTGCATTATCACCGGCGACAGCGAGGGCGGCGCCGCCGAAGACGTCGATCCCTTTGGGCGGAAACAGGATGTGTCAAAGTTTACCCTGGACCAGATTCGCTACTGGGTGTCGACGATTCTGAGCTTTCCTCCCGATGCGCCGATGGTCATCAAAGAAGTGCCTTGTGTAAAAGCCGGCTGTCCGCCGGTGGAAACCGCGATCATGGTTTTCGTGCCGGCGGAGCCGCCGCGAGTCTTCAAAATTCTCGCGCGGATCAACGACGTGACCTTCGATCATGTTTACAATCTGATCGAGAACCCTCTACCCTGTTGTTAATCCCCAGTTGCCGCTCGCGATACCGCCTCTTACCGAAGCCAGGGGAGATTTTCGAACTCGGTGAACGCCGCCTCGAGGCGCCACTGCTCGCGCGCGCGCTCGCTGCGCTCGAGAAGCTTGCGACAATTTTCCGCCGGTGCCCCTGTTCCGCCGGGAGCGTCCGCGGCGCAGGCCGAGGCCAAGGTGTAAGGAGCATTGCTTTGCCACAAGCTTTCGCCGGGGAGAAAACTGTATTCCAGGCTATTGCGCGCCAGCCTTTTCAAATCCGGATAGGTCAGACCATAATCGCGCGCGGCGCGGAGAAACTCATTGCTGAGATCGATTCGCGCTACGCCTTCGTCGTCGGAGGCCAAAGTGACCGGCACTCCGGCCTCGAGATAAACTGGCAACGGGTGGTCCGCGCCTTTAACATTGAGGATAACATCGTTGCTGGTCAGGCAAATTTCGAGCGCCACGCCGAGCCGTTTCATTTTCGCCATGAGCTCGAAGGGCTCGTTTTCGTAAAGGATGTCTACGCCGTGGCCGATTCTACGCGCTTTTGCAATTTCCACTGCCTGACGTATATGAAAGCGCAGGTCCTCGGGGCGAACCAGCCCCATTGTGAGCTCGCCGGCGTGGAGCGCTATGTTGACTTTGGGAAGTTGGCTGGCAAGGTAGCCCACCATCCTCATGTGCAGATTGTAATCCCGCAGCGCCACCGGATGGTCCTCAGGCGCCACTAGATTTATGCCCACCACCCGTGGTTCGGCTCCGGCGAGCTCGAATGCAAAGACGAGCTGGGCGAAGACGTTCTCCGGCGGATTGGTTCGAGTCGATTGCGCGATCAGACGCACCGTAATGTTGCACGCCGGCTGCGCTTCGAGCGGGTTATCGCACCTCAAGCTCTTGCGGTATTTGCTTACCCGTTCGTTCAAGTCACTCCGAGTCCTGGCGACGATGGAGCCTAGTCCATTGGCGAGCAACCATTGTCGTTGAAGCCCGAAGTCGGAATGTTCTTGCGGGCTTATCTTGGGCATCCTTGCCGCCAGATCACCCACCGCCTGCCACTCGAAACTCAACATGATCTCCAAATATTGAATATTCTGTGACGCCGCCCGATTGGCCACTTCGGTGAGCATCTCCACGCCGTGCTCATAAGGATTCGACGCCGCGCCAAACCCGCCGAACGAGGCAAAAAACTGATCGTGGCCGGACTGGCCGGCATAGTCGAGGTTGCGAGTGGAAAGTTTGTTAATGAGAGCGTCCCGCGCTGCGTTTTTTTGCAGCAGGGTTTTCGCTAGAGGCATTTGGTCGCTTTCTTTGCAAGGCGGCGGGACCAAACGCTGTGCCGCGAGGTCGACGCAGAAATTTCCCTCGGCCGCCCACTGGAGATAGCTCTCCGCATAAACGGCGCCGCTCAGATGCGAGTGAAGCTCGCCACCCTTGGGCATACGTTGAACGAAGGCGCGCAGCATAGGCAGGCGGTGGCGCTGCGCCTCGAACCACGCGGCGGCCCGGGCAGTGGCCGGACTCGATGACTCAGTTGGTAGCGCGACGACACGCTTGGAGGGGAGCCCTTCCGGACCTCGCTCCGGCGGGGTCCGAGTCGCGCAACCATTGACGGCCACTATCAATGCGGTTAGCGCGCCGAGTAGCTTTGCAGCCCTTAGCGCTCTATCGGCAGTGGTATACTCCATGAGCAGCACCTATTTCTTGGCATCGGACTAGGTCAACAGCGGCCGCGGAAGTTCGCCTAGCAAAACTCGCTGTCCTGCCGCTACGCGACCCTCCCACTACTGCGCCGCGAGCCTGTGCACAAGCTCATACATGCCGCGCAGGCCGGCGCGCAAGCTCTCGATGGTAATTCTTTCGTCAATACCGTGCACCATGCCGCCCTGCGACGGCGAATTTCTGAGCGGCATGAAACCAAAGCAAGGCATGCCTTTTTCACGGAAAAAATGGCAATCAGTAAAGCCGCGCACCAGTGGCGACACAATCGCGACGCCGCCGTCATTGCCCTTGGCCATCTCGTTAATGATTCTCATCGCTTCCGGATGCGGCGGTGACGTCGCCGGTGGAAAAGAGAGGATGATCTCGATCTTGATCGAATCGTCGGCGATGATTTTCTTCAGTTCCTCAATGAATGTCTGGGGATCTTCGCCGGGCAGAAGTCGGACATCGAGCTCGGCAGTGGCCTCGGCCGGGATGACGTTGGTTTTTTCGGAGGCCTTGATCACTGTGATCGCGATCGTATTACGCACGCTGGCGTTGTTGCGCGAGTCCTTGGTAAATTCCGCGGCGAAGGCTTGATCTTGCAAGGAAGCCCGCAGATCGAGATATCTCTGCCGTTGCTCCGCCGGCGCGGCATACGCCGTTTCAGCATAAAACTTTTGCACTTCGGGCACGACTCTCATCGGCGCGCGATATTGTGTAACGCGCTGCAAAGCCGCGATCAGCTTGTTCACCGCGAGGTTACTGCCGGGGGTGGAACCGTGGCCAGGTTGACCTCGAGCAGTTAAGCGCAGCCAGAGTGGCGTCTTTTCGGTTACGCTAACGCTGTACTCGCGCGCTTTACCGTCGGTACCCAAGCGAATGCCGCCGCCTTCATTTAAAACCAGGCCGACATCGGCAAACAACTCCGGATGGTTTTCCAACAGATATCCGGCGCCCATGGCTCCCCCCGCCTCTTCGTCGGCGGTGCCGAGAAAAATCACGTCGCCTTTGAGCGGGATATTCTGGCGCTTGAGCGCCAACAGCGTCAGTAACTCCGCCACCGCCGGTCCTTTATTATCGAGTGCGCCGCGCCCCCAGATCTGCCCATCCTTGATGAGCCCGCTAAACGGCGGCTCTTTCCATTCTTTCGGATCAGCGGGGACCACGTCCATGTGATTGAGCAAGACTAGCGCTTTCTTCGTTCCGTTGCCGCGCAAGCGGGCGAAGATATTGCCCCGCCCCGGCGCCGACTCGATGATCCGCGCTTCGATTTCGGCGCGGTCGAAGATTTCTTTGAAGAATTGCGCGGCTTTGATTTCGTTGCCGGGAGGATTGGTGGTGTCGATCTGGATGTAGCGGCTGAGAGTCGAAACCGCTTCTTCTTCCAATGCCTTCCAGTCAAGCTTGCCTTCTGCCGCGTAACCACGGGCGATGGTAGCCAGGATAACCAGGACCACCGCAAATGGATTAAAGGGTTTTCTTAGGTTCATACTCGCTCTCAGTTGTGATTTTTTAGCGAAAGAAAACTGTTGACGGTTTTCAGTATTTCCTGCCGTTGGTTTGGATGATACCAAAGGATCTCCCGATCGCCACGAAACCAAGTGAGCTGGCGCCTGGCGAGATGACGGCTTTCCTGCTTCATTTCCTCGAGCGCGTCCGGCAGCTTTTGAACTCCTGTTAAAACCCGCCCCATCTGCAGATAGCCAATGCTGCGCAGCGGTTTGAGGTCCAAACCATAACCCCTAGCGGCCAACCCCCGCACCTCCTCTAAGAGGCCGGCCCCAATCATGCGGTCGCAGCGCCGATTAATCAGATCATACAGCTCGTCCCGTTCGCGCTTCAATCCGATCTGCAGCACTTCAAACGGCTGTTCCTGAAACGCATGCTCCCGTTGCCATTCGCTGAGCCGCTTACCCGTGAGCTCATAGACCTCCAATGCGCGGATCGTGCGCTGGCGATCATTAGGGTGAATTGTGGAGGTTACCGTCGAATCGATCTCAATCAACCTTTTATATAAAGGGCCCAATCCGTTTTCGTCAATTTCACGTTCGATCCTGCGACGAATCTCGAGGTCTTGTCCGGGTCCGTCGAAGAGTCCGCGGGTCAACGCTTTGAGATACAGCCCCGTGCCACCGCAAACCACAACATTTCGATTCCGCTCTTGGATTTGCCAAATGATTTCCGTGGCGAGGTGACGAAACATCGCGGCGTTAAACTCTTCATCGGGATTGACGACATCGATCAGGTGATGGCAGATGCGGGCGCGATCGGATATCGACGGCTTCCCCGTGCCAATGTCCAGGTAGCGGTAAACCTGTTGCGAATCGCCGTTGACTATTTCCCCGCCGATCCGGGCGCACAGCTCAAGAGCGAGTTCGCTCTTGCCCACTGCCGTGGGGCCGAGAATAACGATGATTTTGGGTTTCATCGAACGCAAAGCGTTCTGTTCAAAGTTCAAGGTTCAACGTCCAAGGTTGATTCTCGGAATCCCGGCTCCGCCACTTTGAACGTTGAGCATTGAACTTTGAACGGGATTACACCACCCGCTTGAACAACCGATCCAAATCATCGCGGCTAAACTCGATCAGCACCGGCCGCCCATGGGGACACTGCGTGGCGTGATCGGTCTGGTCCAGATCAGTAAGCAGGGCGCGCATCTCATCCGGCTCAAGTTTTCGATTGGCGCGAATCACGCTGTGGCAGGCGATGGTGGCGAGACGTTCTTCGAGGTGCCGGCGCAATTTTTCCGACTCATCGACTTCTGCCAACTCGGCGATCATCTGGCGTACCGTCTGGACATAGTCTCCTTCGGGCAGCAGCGCCGGCGCCGCCGTGATCGCGAAGCCATTTGGGCCGAAGGGCTCCAACGTGAATCCGAACCGCTCCAGCAGCGGCAGGTTGCGCTCCAGCAAAAGTAATTCGCCCGCCGACAATTCCACAGTCTGTGGAATCAAGAGGCTCTGTTTCTCCACTGCGCCGCCGGACAGCTGGCGGCGCAGCTTTTCGAACGCCACCCGCTCGTGGGCGGCGTGCTGGTCGATGAGCGACAACCCATTAGCTGACACGCAGACCAAATAGCAGCCGAGAATTTGGCCCAACACCGCCATAGAAGAGAAAAATCCATTCGGCGCGGCTGCCGCTTGCCCCGCCACCGAAAACAGTTTCTGGGCCGGCAGCGCTAGAACATTTGCCGCCGATGAACTCGTGTAGGGTAGCGGCGATTCGAGGACGTGGAAAAACTCACGGTGCTCGGCCGGCACCGGACGGGCCGACGGCTCTTTGGCGCGGTCTTTCAACGCCGCGCCGATCGCCTGCGTCACCGCGTCGTGGATTTCGTTCTGGCGGCGGAAGCGCACTTCGAACTTTGCCGGATGAACGTTGACGTCGACCTCGCCGTAGGGAATCTCAAGAAATAGCACCACGGCGGGATATTGCCCTTTCATCAGCAAGGTATCGTAGCCCTGCATAACGGCGTGGGTGAGCACCTTGTCGCGCACGTAGCGTCGATTGACGAAGGTGAAAAGATAGCGGGTGTTGGGATAGGAAACCGGCGCCGAGCTCAAGTAACCGCTTATACCAAGTTCACCATGAATCCAGGAAAACGGCGCAAGGTTCTTGGCCATGTCGGGACCCAACACTTGGCGCAACCGGTCCTTGGCGTCCCGCACAGAGACGTAGTCCGCGATGTTCCGCCCGTCATGTTGCAGGCGAAAGTGAATCGCCGGAAAAACCAATGCCATGCGGTTGACCACGTCGCAGATATGGCTCAGTTCCGTTGCCGGTGATTTAAGAAACTTTCGGCGCGCCGGGGTGTTGAAAAAAATGTCCCTGATCTCAACCGTCGTTCCCACCGCCGCCGCGCTGGCGCGCACCGCTTCTTTGCGCCCGCCATCGACCCGGAGCCGCTGTCCGATTGGGGCGAACAACGGGCGCGAGACGATTTCGAGTTTCGCCACCGAGCCGATGCTCGGCAAGGCTTCGCCACGAAAGCCAAGGGTCGCGATGCGTAACAGATCTTCTTCGTTGTGCAGTTTGCTCGTGGAATGTCTCTCCACCGCGAGCGCCAGGTCTTCGGGCCCCATCCCTGCGCCATTGTCGCTCACGCGAATCAATGACGCGCCGCTCCTTTCGATCCGGATCGAGATTTCTGTGGCGCCCGCGTCAATCGAATTTTCCACCAGCTCCTTGACCACCGACGCCGGCCGCTCGACCACCTCCCCCGCCGCGATCCGGCTCGCCATCTCATCGGAAAGAATTTGGATTTTCACTTTAGCAGGCTGCGCAAAGCGCTCTTTAGATTCTTGTTAGAGGGAGTTTCTACTAGTCACCATATCTTAGCCTGCCTCACAGGGTCAAGAAAATATGCCGTCGCCGGAACACTTCCCATTGACCCGGATTCCGCAATTGCACTCAGCAGGAAGCGCGAGGCACAACCCTTCCGTAGCTAAGTCTCAGCCGAAGGCTGATCCGCCTGTGGCGGAGATGCCGTCTGGCCCTGAGCAGACATCGATCAGCGGTGCTTGGATGGAACGTTAAAGCTCGTGACAGCGAAGTGCGTAAGCACGAAATGACTTTGAAATTTCCACAGGCGGACGCCTTGGCTACTCCAGTGTTCCACCTCGCTTCCGGGCTCCTCAGTTTAACTGCGGAATCCGGGTTGACTTGCTCCATCGGCCTTGGATAACTTGGATCCGCACAAGCTTCTCGCGGGGTCAACAACGCCGTGAGGGAGGTCATATGAAGTATTATCGCTGGCTCGCGATCTGGCTGCTGTTATGTCCCGCCGGCCTGCCGGCGGCTCAAGACACCGGTGCGGTGGAGACCAAGATCAAAACCGTCATGGTCGATCCCAATACCCAGGCGCCGGTGGTGGTTTTGGAATCCGTCGCCGACCAGAAACTCCTGCCCATCTGGATCGATGTCGCGGAAGCGCGTGCAATTGCCTTGGAGCTCGAACACGTCAAGGCGCCGCGGCCTCTGACTCACGATCTGATGCGCAATATCCTCAACCGGCTCGGCGCGACGCTTGAGCGCGCGGTCATCACTGACCTTCGGAATAATACCTATTACGCGATGCTTTACCTGCGTCTTAAAGGCCAGGAGCTGCAAGTCGACGCGCGCCCCAGCGATGCCATTGCGTTGGCGCTCAGAATGAAAGCGCCGGTGTTCGCTTCCTTTCAGCTATTCGCCAAATCCGGGGCCGCTTCGGCGCCCAAACGGGCCGACGCAGCGCAACGAAGACTCGGTATGCAAGTCCAGGATCTTACACCCGAACTTGCTGCGCTCTTCGATGTTGGACACGAAAGTGGCGTGGTTGTGGCCCATGTAGATGCCGGCGGCCCGGCGGCCGTCGCCGGCATCCAACGCGGCGACATCATCACGAAGGCCAACAACACCACGATAAAAACCGCTGCTGATTTCGAGCGATTGATCCCGGCTGTAAAAACGCCGGCTCAAATCAAACTCGAAGCCGTGAAAAGGGGTAAACCGACGATTATCGTCATCGACTTGCCGTTCTGAACATGGCATGCGAAGTCGCATACCTTGCCGCCGACGCGAATTGCCCTTTGCAGGCTGTTGAAAAACTCCGTCGGAATCCTTCGACGGGGCTCAGGACGAACGGAGAGGCTTCGGTATCATTGAGGATTTTCCGTTCATGCTGAGGTTCTCGAAGCATTCCGAACCTTTTTTAGTAACCTGCTAGAGAAATGTTGCGCCCTAGGTTCCCTCGGGAAATTTTTCCGCCAGGCTTTTAATGGCCGCGAGGACTTCCTGATAGGTACCGCAGCGGCAGATGTTGCCCGAGAGATAATCCCGTACTTCTGCCTCTGTCGGCTGTGGATTACTGCTGAGTAAGGCCTTCGCTGCCATGATCATTCCTGACGTACAGTAACCGCATTGAAACGCCTGATGCTCTAAAAATGCGCGCTGCACCGGGTCCAGCTCTTCTCCTTGGGCCAATCCCTCGATCGTCGTCACATCCTTTCCCTCGACATTGCTCGCCAACATTAAACATGCACTCACCGCCCGCCCATCGACCAACACGGTGCACGAACCGCAGACGCCTACACCACAGCCCTCCCTGCTTCCCCGTAACCGCAAATCGTCCCGCAACCAGTCCAGTAATGTCTGGTTGGGCTTCACCGCCACATCCATCTCCCGCCCGTTGACGACTGTACGGATCTCAATCTTCATGCGCTTTCCCCTTTAAGCGATCGTAGTCCGGCCATAACCCGGTCAGGCCGCAACGGCAAAACCCTGAGCCGTATCCCTCCCAATGCGTTCGCCACCGCGTTGCCGATGGCCGGCTCCACCGGCCCAAGCGCCGCTTCCCCCACTCCTTTCGCCCCAAATGGCCCCTCCGGATGTGGCATCTCAACAATTACCGATTCGAACCGCCGTGGATGATCTTCCATTGACGGCGGCATGTACTCCAGAAACGTCGAGTTGATCGGCTGCCCGTTGTCAAATATCATCTCCTCGAACAGCGCCGAGCCCAACGACATGATCATCGACCCTTCGTTTTGCATATGACATTGGCGCGGATTGACCGCCTTGCCCGCGTCCACTGCCGTCACCACGTGCTGTATCGTGACTTTCCCGGTCTCAGTGTCCACTTCCACTTCCGCGGCGCAAGCCGATAAAAAGAAAAACGCCGATGCTTTACCCTTGCCCGTGCGCGGATCGACTCCGCCGCTGGTCTGATTGTCATAGCTCGCCGCCATGCTCCCGACCGCCGCTCCGTAACGCGCTTGAAAAAGCTGCGATATGCTTTTTTTCTTCTCCGGCGCTCCCTTCACCTGGATGTTTCCCTCGATCAGTTCCAGATCTTCGGCGGCGGCCTCCAGGACACTGGCCCCGATGTCCACGAGTTGTTTGCGGATCTGCTCGGCCGCCTGCCGGGCTGCGCCGCCCATCGTAAACACCGTTCGGCTCGAACTGGTCGATTGATCGAAGGGCGTTACGTCGGTGTCAGGAAATGTCACGCTTACCCGCTCCGGCGAAATCCCCAGCGTCTGCGCGACAATCTGCGCCAGCGAGGTGTGGGTTCCCTGGCCGATCTCCACGCTGCTGGTCAACAGCACCGCCGAACCATCCGCGTTAAGCCGTACCAGCGCCGAAGAGTTCGATGGCGTCATCGTCGTCTTGATCATAACCGCCAACCCCTTGCCGCGCACTTTACCGTCTGGCTCCCGGTTCCCTTGTTCGTCTTTGCCCTTCCACCCCACGGTTTCGGCAGCGCGCTTGAGACAGTCCGCGATGCCGACCGATACCAGCGTGTCTCCAGTGACGAACACATCCCCATCTTGCACCAGGTTCTTCAATCTGATCTCTAACGGATCGATGCCGAGTCGCCTGGCAATGTCGTCCATCTGCGACTCATACGCCCAGCAAACTTGTGGCACGCCGAAGCCCCGGTACGGCCCCGTCGGCGGCGTATTCGTGTACACGCAATAAGTCGTCAAATCCTGATGCGCGATCCTGTAAGGACCCCCGGCCACCTCGCCGCCGTTTTTGGTCGTCGACGGCCCAGTCAAAGCATAGGCGCCGGTATCGTAAATGCCTTCTACCTGGCGCGCGACGATGGTCCCGTCCCGTTTCACTCCGGTTTTGATCTTCACCACCGCGGCATGGCAGTGGGCGGTCAAGAAAACTTCCTCCCTGGTCAAAACCCACTGTACCGGCCGGCGCGCCTTGCGCGCCAATGTCGCCGTCAACGGCTCCAAACGGGGATGCACTTTGCCGCCATAGCCGCCGCCGACGTAAGGCACGATGACGCGCACCTTAGATTGCGGCAGATCGAATAGCTCGGCTAACTGGGCGCGGATCGACGATGGATTCTGTGTCGAGGTGTAGATCACCAGCTTGCCGCCCGGCTCCCAATAGGCCAGCGCCGCATGGGGTTCGATATGCCCATGCTGGATCTTCTGTGACCTGTAAACATCCTCAAAAATTTCGTCCGCCTCTTTGAAGCCAGCCGCGACGTCACCCTGCGCGGCGTGATAGACGCTCAAGACGTTGCTGTTTTTCTCAAAACGAAACTGTCCCCGATCGAGGCGGGTTTCCGATTTGGCGCTCTCGGCGTGTAAGATCGGCGCGCCGGGTTTCATCGCTTGCGCGGGATCGAACACGGCGGCCAGCGGCTCATACTCGACCGCGATCAACTCCAGTGCCTCCTCCGCGATGTCTTTGCTCTCCGCCGCCACCGCGGCGATGATGTCCCCCACGTACCGCACGCGATCCACTGCCACCACCGGCTGATCCTTCACCACCGGTCCGAAATAGGCATTCATGCCCTTGAGATCGTCCCGCGTTAACACCGCTACTACACCGGGCAACTTCTCCGCCCGGCTACCATCGACGCGCGTTAGCCGCGCATGGGCATAGTCGCTGCGCAAGACCTTGGCGTACACCATGCCCGGCATCTCGATATCCGCCGTAAACTGCGCCCAGCCCCGGAGTTTCGCCGGCCCGTCAACCCGAGGATAATTCTCGCCTAGACCGCTCATGTGTATTGCATCCCGCCGCGCGCGTTCCAGTCGTTCCAACAGTTCCAATCGTTCAAACTGTTCCGTTCGACGTGCTCAGGGCCTGAGATTATCGAAAACAAATTGGTCAAATCGATCGCCCGGTTATTCGACGGCTTGAACGACTGAACCGGCGCAATCGATCTACCTGTGCCCCTTGGTGTCAAAATCCCTTGTTCCCTTCGGTTGCCGCGTAGGCCGGTAATTATTTTAATTGGCTGCGCATTCGGTCAGGGCGCGGCGCACCAGCACCTGAACCAATTGCCGTTTGTAATCCGCGGGACCGCGCAGATCATCGATGGGGTCCACGGCCGCGGCGGCGTTACGGGCGATTTCGGCGATCGTATCAGCAGTCAATTTCTGTCCCGATGCAAGTCCTTGATCCGTCAAAACGACGGGCACCGGCGACACAGCGCCGACCACCACACGCGCCTCTCGCGCTGCGCCGTTAGCATGCCTTACCCACGCGGCAACTCCGGCGCAGGGACGATCTTCCGATGAACGCGTGGTAAACTTAACGTAAGTGGCCTTGACGTTGGCCGGCGCCGGCGGCACTAGCAATGTGGTGAGTATCTCATCCCGCTCCAAACCAGTCTCGTAACTGCCGATCAAAAAATCGCGCAGCTTGACGGTTCGGACCCGATTACGGGTGGTCAACTCCACGCTGGCATCGTAGGCAACCAGCGCGGCCGGTGGATCGGACTGCGAATCCGCGTGGGCTAAGTTGCCGCCGATGGTTGCCATGTTGCGGATGCGAATGTTCGCCACCACGTGGCAGGCCTGCGCCAATAGCGGGTAGTGTTGGCGAACGGCCGGCGCGCTCTCGATATCGAAGATGCTTGCCAAGCCGCCAACCCTGAGCCCGCTCGCCGGCTGGTAGCTGATTTCCGCTGCGCCTTTGATTTTTTTCAGATTGACCAAAGTCTTGGGCAGCAGCAGGCCGTGCTTGATCAAAATCAAGAGCGCGGTGCCGCCGCCGATGAGCTTGACGTCTTCCTCTGCCGCGAGAATTTCACATGCGTCTTGAATCGATCTCGGTTCGAGCAAATTGAAACGTCGCATGCCACACCTCTAATGCAGAAACCTGGTGTATTATTCTTCCGCCGCTGCCCACAAAACACGAATTGCCGGCGGCTGCAGCCATTTTGTGCCGCGCTTCTGAAGCGCGACTTCTTCCCAAGTATCGCCACGGTCACAGGTCACGTAAATCGCTCCCTGTCCAGGCGGGCCTGCTGTATGGCCGCGGGCCACGTCGCCGAATGCGGCAAAAATCGAATTCTGGTGATACGGATTAAAAGCCAGTTGCCAGCACATCGCGGGATGTTTGGCAGGTAATCCCGCGCCGACTTGACGCCAGCTTTGGCCGCAGTCCTCGCTGCGATAGATGCGTCCATGGACGCCGCCCGGCCGGTCCCAATACTGCGGTGAGCCATGCCCGGCGGCCAAGAACATTGCCGCAGGCTCACCGGAAAGATTGATCAAGTCGTGAAAATAGTCGCTCTTCATGTTTTTTTCGGCGCGTTTCCAGCCTTTTTCCGGCGGATCGGCGTAGAAGAAGCCGCGCGAGGTTGCGGCGAAATACTTCGTCGTGCTGCCCGGCGCGCGTACGATCATATGGATGTCCGGATACTCCAATCCGTCACTGACATCTTCCCAAGTTTTGCCGCGATCAAAGCTGCGCACGATGCCGCCATGCTCGATGGCTAAATATATGGATTTGGCGTTTTCCGGATCGATGTAAATATGCCGAACATGACCTTGATGGGGCGGCTGCGGAAAATACCACTTGTACTTGACCTCCTCCGGCATCTTAACGAGGGACTCGATCTCCTCCCAAGAATCGCCGCCGTCTTCGCTGCGATAGAGGTGAACCGGCTCGGTTCCCGTGTAAACCACTTGCTCGTCGGTGGGATCTACAGTGACCCAACGAATATCGCCCTCGAGCACGCGCTGCCAGCGTTTACCGGCGTCCTTCGTGCGATAAAGACCGTCGAAGGTCACTCCCGCGAACACGGTCTCGGGGTTTTGTCTGCAGCCGTAAACCGAATCAACGACCTTATTCCTAAAGTAAGGCTCAAACTCTCTCGATCCTCCCATCGAGGTCCAGATGTCTCCCACTCCTCGAAAGATGATCATGCCCGACTGAGTACCCGCATAGAGTCGATAGGCTTCCATAGGTTTGTCTTGCGCATCTCCTTATCCCCAAGTCCAAGTCGACACTGGCGCGAATCTATTCCGAGCCGGCGGCGCCCGTCAAGAGCGATACCCAGTCTCGAATCAGAATCGAAATCAAAAAAAAGGGCAAGTCCGCCTGGCGGTACTTGCCCTTTTAATTAATTGAATAGACGACGCGCCGGGTTATTTTTTTCCGTTGGTGCCGAAAAGTTCGGCGCCCCACTTTTTCGCGGTCGCGTCCAACACTTCTTTGCTCGATTCGGCTACCGGCGGAAAATCTTTCATCCATTCATAGGGCCGGGTCGCGTCGATGATCGCGCGGGAGTTGAAGCCCTTCTTGGTCGGGTGGATGACCGGATCGAGGGGACCGCTCCAGCACCGGCGCAAGATATCGATGTCTTGCTCCGGCTCGCAGCGGGTACACATCGCCCAGATCACGTCGTCGGTATTCGACGGGTCGATGTCGTCATCGACAACGACAACGAAGCGGCCGAGATACGCGCCGGCGTGGCACTGCGACGCGATCACCGCGGCTTGCTTGGCGTGGCCCGGATAGCGCTGCTTGATCGATACGGCCATCAAAAGGCGGCTGCCGCCGGAGACGGTAAGCCAAACACCTTTGACATCCGGGACTCCAGCTTTTTCCATTTCGTCCCAAATCAATGCGGAGCGCAAATAGGATCGATACCAGCCGAGTTCCGCCGGCGGACGGCCCGGAGGCGAACCGAGAATGATCGGATCATTGCGGTGATAGAGCCGTTTGACTTCGACCCACGGCTCGGCGCGCTCGGCGCTGGCGTAGTAACCTGTCCATTCGCCGAACGGCCCTTCGATCTTGGGGTTATCGAAATGAACGTCGCCTTCGATGACGATCTCGGCATTGGCCGGTATCGGCAAGCCGGAGTACTCGCCTTCGACCATCTCGAACGCCGCGCCGCGAATACCGCCGATGAATTCATACTCCGGAACGCCGTAGGGGACCTCGATGCTGCCCGCCAGGAATGTCAGCGGATCATGGCCAAAGGACATCGCGATCTTAAACGGCTCGCCGCTGGCGGCATACTTTTCACGCTGAATACGGCCGTGCTTGCCCGGGGAAATGTAAAATCCAACCTTGTTCTTGTCGTGAATCATGACTCGGTAGGTGCCGTAGTTGACCCAACCTTCGTCCGGGTCGCGCGTAATATCGACGCTGCCCGTGCCAATGTAACGGCCGCCGTCTTTGTCATGCCACAGCGGGGTCGGAAACTTGAACATATCGATATCGCCGTCTTTGTAGATGTTTTCAAAGAGCGGGCTGGTTTTGACGAACTTGGGGGGGACCGGCTTGATCTTCTTGTAATTCTCTTTCCAGATTTTGACGAAATCCATTTTAGTATCGCCGGACGGCAGGCCGAGCGTGAGAGCCAAGCGCTTTCTCGACGACAGGGAATTGGACAACACGCGGTACCCCTTCGGATAGCCTTTGATATCCTCGAACAATACCGCCGGCCCGTCCTCTTTGTGGTGCACCAGTTCGGTGATGGCGCCGATTTCCAAGTTCCAGTCGCAGCCTTTGAGGGTTTTCAGTTCACCCATCTCGTCGGCGATTTGGATCCAGTCTCTGAGATCCTGATATTCCATTCTGTCCTCCTAAGGATTTGCAAGCAATATGGTTAGCGCACTTGAGGTGGGCTGAATTTATCGGAAAACAAGCGATGGGTCAAGACGAACGGGCCGCCGTCTAACGAGGGAAAGCCAATTGAAATCAACACTTTCTCATGCTACCCCTGAAATGTGCCGGGCAAGTTGAAGAGCCTTGAAGAACTCAAGTCCGCCGTTTTACAGGCGAAAGCCCGCGACCAAAAAATTGTTTTCACCAACGGTTGCTTCGACATCCTACACCGGGGCCATCTGCATCTGCTGCGGGAAGCAAAAGCGCTCGGCGATTTGTTGATTGTCGCGATCAATAGCGACCGATCGGTACAGCAGATCAAAGGTTCCGCACGGCCGGTCATCAGCCAAGCCGGACGCGCCGAGTTGATCGCCGCTCTGGAGATGGTAGATTATGTGATTTTGTTCGACGAGGTAGACCCCTACCGACTCATTGAGGAGCTCCGGCCCGACATCCTGGCGAAAGGCGGGGACTGGAGCACAGACCAGGTAATCGGCGGGGATATAGTTGAGCGGGGCGGCGGCAGGGTCGCTGTGATTCCCTACTTGAAAGGTTTTTCCACTACGGAAATTATTGAAAGGGTACGGAGTTAGAACCTATGGCGAGAAGCTGTGCGATTTGCGGCAAGAAACGGTCCATCGGCAACAACGTGAGCCATGCCAACAACAAATCCAAGAGATCATGGCAACCTAATTTGAAAAGAGTGCGAGCGACATTTGACGGGCAGGTGAAGCGCGCTTTGGTCTGCACCGATTGCATTCATTCAGGCCGTGTTCAGAAAGTGGCCTGACATCTGCCGCCACAGCCGGATGCGTCAAACATAACGCATGACAGAGTGTCGATACGAGTATTATTTTGTCTTACGCGGTTTCAAAACCTTCACGCTGGTCAAGCCGTTCAAAACGTTTTGAACGATTTGAACTTTTGCACGAATTGACCGATAAATCGGATCACTGCAGCTCTTCGTTGGCAGGGCGCTCCGTTTGCGCCATCTCGGCCATCCGGCCCCGCGCCCGCACGGCCTTAAATACTCCCTTCACCTTCGATATGTTCTGAAGCACGCGCTTTAAGTGCTCGGAGTTCTTGATCATAACCTCGAAGGTATTGAGCGCGCGCTGATCGGCAAAGGTGCGGATCTGTGCTCGCGCGATGTTGGCCTCGGCGCTGGTGATCGCCGAGCTGATGGCCGCCAGCAGACCCGGCTGATCGACGCAGGTTACTTCGATTTTCACTGCCCGCAACGCCTGGCCGTCCTCTTCCCAGCTGACTTCGACCTTGCGGTGCGGATCGCTTTCCAGAATCGTCGGGCAACCGACAGTGTGCACCGTAACGCCCCTACCTCTCGTGATAAAGCCGATGACCGGTTCGCCGGGCAATGGATGGCAGCAGAGCGCGAAGCGGATCAGAACATCGTCGATGCCCTTGACGCGTATCCCCATACCCCGCTTCTGATTGGAAACCAGCCGAAACAAGCTTTCAAGGGACCCGCCGGACTTTTTGGGACCAAGGTCCAATTTGTCCGGCGGCAGGAGTTTTGCCAGAACATGGCGCGTCGTGATCCGGCCGTATCCCAGCGCAGAGAGCAAGGTCTCCTCGTCCTTCAAACCCAACTCTTTAATCAGCCCCTCGACCCTTCCCTCGCGTTGCAGTGTCGAGTAGTCCATTTGATGGCGATGCAGGTCGCCGTCGAGAATTTCCCGGCCGATGACGACGCTGCGCTCGCGCTGCTGCGCCTTGAGCCATGCGCGAATCTTCGCTTTGGCGCGGGGCGTTTTCGACCACTTCAGCCAATCGCGGTTCGGCGCCTGCTGTTCGGTGGTAATAATTTCGACGGTGTCGCCGCCGCGCAGGATATATTTCAGCGACACCAGCTGGCCGTTGACGCGCGCGCCGGAACAATGGTCCCCCACCTCGGAATGGATACGATAGGCGAAGTCGATAACCGTCGAGCCCTTCGGAAAATTCAAAAGATCGCCCTTGGGCGTAAAGACGTACATTCCCGTGGAAAACAAATCCTCTTTCAAGCTATGGAGAAACTCCTGCGGATCCTGCATCTGCTCCTGCCATTCGAGCAACTGGCGTAGCCAGGAGAAGCGTTGGAAATCGCTTACCTGAAAGTCTTCGCCCTCCTTGTAGCGCCAGTGGGCCGCGATCCCTTCCTCGGCGACCCGGTGCATCTCATGGGTGCGAATCTGGATTTCGATACGCTCGCCGTAGGGGCCGATGACGCTGGTGTGTAGCGACTGGTACATGTTGGGTTTCGGGATTGCGATGTAATCCTTGAAACGGCCAGGCACGGGCCGCCACTGAGAGTGGATGACACCCAGCGCCTCGTAGCACTCCCGCGGCGTGTCCACCAGGACGCGAAACGCGACGAGATCGTAAATCTGGTCGTAGAGCAGGTGTTGGCTCTCCATTTTTTGATAGATGCTGTAGAAGTGTTTCGAGCGCCCGCTGACTTCCGCGTCGATGCCCTCGGTATCGAGTTTCTTGCCGATGATCGAATTGACTTCTTCGATATATTTGTCGCGGTCGCCTTTTTTCTTGGCGACGTTGCGCTTGAGCTGGTAGTAAATCTCCGGGTGAAGATGTTTGAGCGCCAGGTCCTCCAACTCGGTTTTGATCCAAGCGATGCCGAGGCGGTGGGACAGCGGCGCGTAGATTTCCAGGGTTTCTTCCGCCGTGCGGATCTGTTTATCCAGAGGCATATGGCTCAACGTTCGCATGTTATGAACCCGGTCGGCGAGCTTGATCAGGATCACCCGCACGTCTTTCCCCATCGCCAAAATCATCTTGCGGAAGTTCCCCGCTTGCTTTTCCTGGTGGCTGCTATACTCGGCATGGCCGAGTTTGGTGACGCCGTCGACCAGAGCCGCTATCTCTTCGCCGAACTGGCTTATCAGTTCGTCCAGCGTGGTGAGGGTGTCCTCTACCGTGTCGTGCAGCAGTCCGGCCACGACGCTCGGCACGTCGAGTTTAAGATCGGCGATAATACCGGCCACCGCTATGGGATGGATAAGGTACGGTTCGCCGGACAGCCGTTTTTGGCCGCGGTGAACGTCTGCGGAAAACTCGTAGGCCGAACGCATGATGGCGGCATCCGCCGCGGGATAGTAGGACTGAACCTTTTCAATTAGATCGTTGATGCGAATCTCTTTGCTCATGGCCGTTTACGCCGGGACAGCGGCTCGAGGCGCCACCGCTTAACCCGCGCGGTCTTTGACCGCTCCGCTCGAACGATGGATTGCAAGACCTCCAGGGCTTCGGCGACGTCGCGGTTGACAATATAATAATCATACTGGATCACGCGCCGGATTTCATCCTGGGCATTGGCCAGCCGCCGCCGGATCACCGCGGCGTGGTCGGTCCCTCTGCGCTTCAACCGCCGCTCGAGTTCGCCCCTCGAAGGGGGCAATAAAAATACCGAGACCGCGTCGGGGTAGGCACGCTTGATCTTTCTTGCCCCCTGGACGTCGATATCGAGGAGAATGTCCTGCCCCGCGCTGAGGCAGCGGTCCAGCGGTTTTCGCGGTGTACCATAGAGAAAACCATGAACCTCGGCCCATTCGGCGAATTCGCCGCGGGCGCGCATCGCGGCAAACCGGTCTTTGCTGACAAAGCGGTAATGACGACCGTTGACCTCGCCGAGGCGCCGCGCCCGGGTCGTGCAGGAGACCGAAAGTTTGATATCCGGGCAGTGCGCGCGCAGCCCTTTGGTCAAAGTGGTTTTACCCGCTCCCGACGGCGCCGAGAGGATAAAAAGAATACCACGGCGCTCGGCGAAACGCGTCATTCGATATTCTGGCTCTGCTCGCGGATCTTTTCGACGCGTTCCTTGCCCGCCAAGACCAGCTGCACGACTTCGAGCTGGGGCACCTTGGAGCTGATCGTGTTCAATTCGCGCTGGATTTCTTGAAGCACGAAGTCGATCTTTTTCCCCACCGATCCCGCTTCGCGCAAAGCGCCGGCTAACGCCGCCACGTGAGTTTTCAGGCGCACTACTTCTTCATTGATGTCCCCTTTAAACACCCACGTTGGCGCTTCCCCCTCGATTTCGCCACGCGGCGCGCCGTTGCCTTCCTTGAACGCGCCGGAAGACTTGACCAGGCGGGTCCCGATCGCCGCCGCCCGCGCTTCGATCTCGGCGCTGGTTTGTTTCAGATAATCTACTTGGGATAGCATATCGGCCGTCAGCTGGCGGCCTTCGCGCTGGCGCGATTGATCGAGTTTGCGCAGCGCCGCTTTGAGCGCTTGGAACACAGCTTCTCGTTCGGCCTTGGCGTCGACCTCGTTATCGCGCACGCGAAAGAGGTCCGGACCGCTGGTCAGCAGCGCGACATCAAGTTCACCCGCGAGGTGAAACTTTTTCTTTGCCGCCTTGATCGATCCCAGGTACTGCCGCAACAACGCTTCGTCCAGCTCCAACGTACGCTCCGTGCCTTTGGCGGCAAAGCGATTGACAAACAGATCGACGCGCCCGCGGGTGACGCGCTCGCGCAGTTGCTTGCGCATTTCTTCTTCGAAACCCAGATATTCCCGCGGCACACGCAACTGCAAGTCCAAGTGCCGGTGATTCAGACTGCGCACTTGAATGGTAATCTTCGTGCCGCGCACCTGCTGCGACGACTCACCGTATCCGGTCATGCTTCTCATAGCTGCTTTTCCTTAAGAATCTCTCTGAGCTTTTGCCGCGCCACTGCCACCGTGCCGACCTCTTCGCCGACCAACCCCGCCGCGAGGTTGGCCAACACCGCTGCATCCTCGTAACCGGCGCCGGCGGCGAGAGCCAAAGCGCACACCGCCACCACCGTATCTCCAGCGCCGATGACATCGAAAATATCGCGAGGCTCGGTGGGAAAATTGCGCACCGAATTGCCCGGGCGAAACAGGCTTGCTCCCTCCGGGCCGCGGGTAATCATGACCGCATGGGCGCGCCACATGCGCAGCAATTTTTTGCCCGCGGCGCGCAACGTCTTGTCATCGCAAATCGCAATACCCGAAGCCTCGCTGGCCTCACTCTTATTAGGCGTGACGAGGGTGGGGTGACGGTAGAGGCGGTAATTTTCTTTCTTGGGATCGACCACGTAAACCATGCGTTTTTTGACGGACAGATCCGCCATCGCGGCCAGTAGCTCTTGATGCACCACGCCCTTGCCGTAGTCGGAAATGACGACGCCATCGCAGCGGCTCGCGGCTTTTTGCAAAAACCGGCGCAGCTTGGCCAAAGTCGCGTCGCGGATGCGCGCGTGATTTTCCCAGTCCAGTCGGACGATTTGTTGGTGGCGCGGGCTTGCGATGATGCGGGTTTTTTGAATGGTTTGATAATCCGCATCGGTGAACACCCCCGACGTCGCGGCTCGCAGCCGGCGCAGGCCGTTGAAGACCTTTTTCCCCGCATCGTCTCTGCCGATCACGCCGCACGCAACCGCTTCCCCGCCCAGGGAGCGGATGTTATGGATGACGTTGGCCGCGCCGCCCAGGCGAAAGCTCTCGGACGAGACCCGCAGCACCGGCACCGGCGCTTCCGGGGAAATCCGTTCGACATCGCCCCAAATGAAACGGTCCAGCATCAGGTCGCCGATCACCAAGAGCCGGGTTTTAGGAAACTGCGCCACGACATCTAACAGCCTTGTCGCCGCCATCGGATTCTATCACCCTCGATCTTCCAGCAACTCGTGATAGTAATCTTCATTGCCAGCAGCCATCTGTTCCAGGGTGAAATGCCTGCGCACATGCGCCGCGGCCGACCGTCCCAGGGCTCGCGCCCGGCTTGGGTCGGCGATCAATGTGGCGATGGCGTCGCTGAGCGCCTTACTGTCCCGCGGCGGCACCAACAAACCCGTAAGGCCGTCGGTAATCATCTCGGTGAGACCGCCGACACGGCTAGCCACGACCGCTTTCCCCGCGGCCATCGCTTCGAGCGCCGCCACGCCGAGCCCTTCGTTCAACGAAGGCAGCACGAAAATATCGAGGCCGGCCAAAAATGCCGGCATATCGGCGACAAACCCCAGGAAGCTTATCTCCTCCGCCAGCCCCAACCGCGCCGCCATCTCCTCCAGTTCTCCGCGCTCCGCTCCCGTCCCAGCCAATCGACAAACTAGCTTCACGCCGCGATCTTTCAGCTCAGCCACGGCTTCCAGCAGAAACCTGTGCCCCTTACGCTCCTGTAACACGGCCACCGTGCCGATGGCCAAAACTTGCTTCGGGCCGGCATTATCAGCGACGGGGATGAATCGAGCGACATCAATACCGCTGCGTATGAGCCGAATCTTCCCCGCGTCGACGCCGGCGTCCACGAGCAAATCGATGATAGGCCGTGAAATCGCCACAACCCCGTCGACGCAGCGATTGTACAAATAACGAGTACGGTAGTTGTGTTTTTCCGGGTAATCCATGCGCCGGGTGACGACATATCTCGGCGCGCCTAGGCCATGGGGAAGCCAAGCCGATAGCGCATGGGCCCGTTTCGTATGCAGATGTACAATATCGTAGTTTTCACGGCGAATAAGCCGGCGCAGTCGCCAAACGGAGCGCAAATCAACGTCGTTGCGCGCCACCAGCGGCAAGATCTTGATATCTAAACCTTGGCAGCGCGTCCACAATTTGCCGTCCGGATAAGCGAGCAGGTCGTTGCGGTGGCCCTTGGCGGCGAGATAATTCAACAGCCCAAGCACCTGCGCCTCCCCACCGCCCCAATCGCGCTCAGGATCGATGTGCAGTATCTTCAGCAGGCGGTTATGACCGCTTGCGCCCAACGTCGTCCTCGTCCTCCAGCTCTAATTCCCAAAGCTTAGCATACTTGAGAAAAACATAAACCGCCGCCGCCACCGCGACGTAAAATCCGGCGAAGCCTTCCGTGAAGCCGCGCTTCAAAATATAAGAGCGAAAAAAGCGCGCGGGCGGACGGAACAACGCATCCCTGAGACGCCAGCGGCCCCCTTCCTTTTTTAGCTCTCGCGACGAAATCGAGGTGAATCGATTGATGCGCTGAACGTGATCTTCGATGTCGCGGTAGGAAAAATGATGCAGACAATTCTCAAGACGGCGTACTTTGCCATCCACCAGGATTTTTTCATGAGGGTCCGAGCCGCCCCACGTCGCTCTTTGCCGCCGAAATAACCGGATATCGTAGTCGGGATACCAACCGCCGCGCCACCACCACCGCCCCAAATACTTGACCAGCCGCGGCACCGCATAGCCGGCAAAAGCCCCACTGTCGCTGGCCAACGCTTGTTGAATCTCGTCGCGCAATTCCGGCGTCACCCGCTCATCCGAGTCAACGAGCAGGACCCAATCCATCTTTGCCTGGGAATGGGCGAACGCCTTTTGCTCGCGGTAACCCGCCCATTCGCGCTGAATAAATCTGTCCGTATAGCGGCGGCAGATCTCCGCGGTTCGATCCGTGCTGAAAGCATCGACGACGACGATCTCATCGCACCAGCGCAGGCTTTCCAGGCAATCGCCGATATTGTCCTCTTCGTTGAAACAGACCACGATGGCGGACACCGTCTCTTTTCCTATTTCCATAATGAAGCTTGCCGCTTCGCCAGCTACAGCTCAGAAATCATACTCGGCTTGGTGAAATTAAAAAGTGGAGCAAATCGGCGCTTAGGCGATGACCCGCCCGCCGTAACCTTCAGGTATCTATTTCTTCCCTGCTCCTTGGCGCCGTCTCCGGCATTATTAGCGACTATGACGTCGTGTTAGATCCAGGGCGAGCCGGGAGCGAATACCGGTCAATACACGCCGCAACGATTCGAGACGAACGTTTGTAGCAATAATATGCTGACTTCCATGGCGACACTACTTCTAGCTTGAAAGGCAGCCCCAGCACAATTGGTAGAGGCGATATTTTAGCGACCACGGACAGAGTGACCTAGCTTCGCCGATGGCCTGCTTGGCTTCCGCGCCGCGTCCTTGTTTCCACCGGCCTTTGGCCAGACGGTAATACCGGTATGCGAGTCGCGCCGCTATGCGGCGGCTGCCAAGCGTCGCCTCGGTTTGCGGGTTCTCGGCCACGAGTTTCCGGATAACTCGGATGTTTTCCGATAATCGCAATTCTTGATTGCCGCTGGTATTGCCTTCGTGCTTCCGATAAAAAAACACCACCTCGTCCAGGTACGCCACTGGGAAGCGATTGAAAATCCTAAACGACAAATCCAGATCCATCGAAATCCTCAGACTCTCGTCATGTCCGCCTAACTCAACGTAACGAGCTTTCGAAATCAAGGCCGCCTGGAGCCGAACGATGCTCTTATTGAAAAGGTCATCGAGCCGAACGCCCCGCTCCGCCAACCGGCGTGATTTCGGCGCCGGGATGATGGTTTCGCGGTTGTGTGCGGGGCCGCCGAGATAAGCGCCATTGGCAAACACCATCCCGTAATCGGGGTGGCTTTGAGCATAACCGTACAAGCTCGCCAGGTGATTCGGCGCGCATATATCGTCCGAGTCTTGAATAGAAATCCACGAACCCCTGGCGTAACGTACGCCAAGGTTACGGGCGGCAGATGGTCCGCGGTTTTCCTGGTAAACATACTGGACACGCGTCCCATAGGGCGCTACGACCTGCTGCGTCTCGTCCGTCGAACCGTCGTCAACGACGATGAGCTCGAAATCCTGGAATCTCTGGCCGAGAACGCTGTCGATGGTCTCCCGAAGATAATTGGCTCGATTATAGGTGGCGATGACGACCGATACCGCGGGCGGACTGGACACGGTTTGACTCTCTGGACTCAGGCCGTCGACTTCGACTTCGCTTGGTGCTGCACTTTTCCCACGAGGTAGCCCCAACACTTCATGATCCGGCCTTCGGTTTTGTAAGCCTTCTCGCTTAATCCAAAAATTCTGTAAATTCCATAGCGAAGACAATTGAAGAACATATCGGGAATCACGCGGAACAGGATCGAGTCATGCCGGTAGATGCTTCGACTGACGCCTTTTCGATATTCGACATCCCGGTTATACGCTCTCCCGTAACGCGCAGGATTGAGCTCGTGATAGACCACCGCGTGCGGCGTGTAGCCGATTTTAAATCCGGCTCTTCGGATCCGCATGGAAAACTCCGTGTCTTCACTGAAGCCAGAAGCGCCGGGACCAAGGCGGGTATCGAAGAACCCGATCTTCTTGAACACCTCGCGTTTGAAGGACATGTTGGTACCGGTCAAGCCCCGGATTTCGCGGATATCGCCGCCATAATCGATGATGGGAATATTATATTCCCGCAACCGCTTTGGGTCGGCGGTTTGGCCCTGGGCATCTTTTCCTGGTACAACCCTCCCCTGGATGGCAGCAAATTCGCTGTGTTGATACGCTTCGAAGTGTTTCACCAAACACAATTCATCGACTGTAACGTCATCATCTAACACAATCGTCAAATCACTCTGCGCTGAAGCCAGTCCTTGATTTAGCGCTCTAGCTTTGCCAGGAGTCGGTTGCTCCAAAACAGTTAGTGGATACCGTCCGTTGCGTTCTACATATTCCCGTAACATTTCGCCGGTGCTGTCGGTCGAACCATTGTCGACGACAAAGATGTGCACCGTAGCACCATCAGGACTTTTAGCCGCATCGAGAGTCTCTAAAAGCGCTCTTAAACTATGCCTACGGTTGCGAGTCGAAATTATGACGCCAATTTGCATAGACAATCAAGATTAGGTCGGCCCAGTCCCTCGACGAATGGACATCCCGCGACGGCCCGTCCCTTTGTGAAGGCCACATAGAACGCAGCTATTACCTGACATACGCATTCCCACTCGACCAGCGCGTTCGCTGTGTTCACAATCATATCGCGGTTAGGGGCCAAGGGACCGCCTGGGAACGGCTCTTACGTGTCCCTTTCGAGGGGAAAAGCGGAAAACGACGCATTTGGAATAGGACCATCACCCCACCCGAAGATAGGAACGCACTATTCGTCCCAAATTCTTCCAGTAAAGCGGATACAACTCAAACGATTTTTTGAGATACATTCTACCTTCTTCAATATCACCTTCACTAACGAGCACTTTTCCTTGACGGGATAACATTCGTGCAAGTTTTTTTATGAGGTATTTGATGTGCGCGTTTTTCAACGGCTCGGCACTATATAGCTCTACGAGCTTCTGCAGGCAAATAAGCCAGTTCTCATCCCACGCCTTTTGATTTTGCCCTCCTTGAAACGCGTGACACCGGCGTTGCACGAGAGACTCGGGATGAAAATAAAATCCGCCGAGTTTTCTTCCAACGATCCTGAACCACAGCTCTGTATCTTCATGGCAGTTTTCTTTGAAAAAAGGATCGAACATTCCGGATTCTGAAAAAACTTGCCGGCGCATTAGGATGGTAGAAGGGTACGGGTGAGGTTGAGGAAATTTTGGAAACACACTCAGAAATTCGCTCTCACTGTCTGGCAGCCTCCTATTTTTTAGGTACTCGTGCTCCAACACATTGCCGAGCTCATCTATTAAATCTACATCACTGTAGACCGTTCCCAATTCGGAATTGCTACCTAATAGACTCGTTTGGATTTCCAGCTTTCGAGGGTACCAGCGATCATCCTGATCCAGGAAGGCTATAAATTCGCCGCGAGATGCTAGAAAGCCGCGATTTCGAGCCACGGCGGTGCCACAGTTTTCCTGCTGGAGGTACTTAACGGGACCATCAATAGCCAAGACGATATCTTTACCCCGATCCGTGGATCCGTCGTCGACCACTATCACCTCGAAATCCTGGAACGTTTGGCAAAGAACACTTTCTATAGCATCCCGAATGAACCGCTCCCCGTTATAGAGGGGCACAATCGTTGATATCTTCGGCATATTTACACCTTAATCGCGGTTCTAGATATGATCCATGCGGCTCCTATTCGCCCCAATGAACACCCCTTATACCGAAGGTCGACGCGATCAGGAACGCTAGTGTTTTGACGCGGAACTTTATCAGCAAACTTCGGCGCAACATGGACCTTGCCTCTGGCAGGCGATTCGATCGGTAAAACCTGATTCCTCGCCTCCGATACTCAGATGCCAGCCTATTTCTCTCTTTTCGGGGTCGCCACTGGAGATGAGAAAGGCCTTCGGTCCAGCTAGCGTGGCCGTCCTCTGCGGAGTTATCTCCTAAAACCGCTCTAAATACGTACTGATAAGTCTTTACCTCTGGATCACGTAAAAGTCTCTTCAGAACCGACAGTGGGGCGTTCAACGGGTCGACCGGGATTTCTGTGTCAAAGAATCCCAACTCCATTCGTCGCAGATCAACGATCTTGTAATCCGTCTCCTGAAAAAGAGCGACGATGTTCTTCAGCGTAAAAAACCGCAAATGGGTTCGATCCAAGAGTCCCTCAGCGCCGTAGGGGAAGCCGCCGTTGAGAAGAGCCAGTCGAATACTGGCATGAGCCACGTTCGGCAGCGATACCACCAAAAATCCAGCAGGCCTCAGGAATTTTCGAAAGTCGCGCAACACCTTATCGGGATCCTTTAAATGCTCGAGAACATCACCCAGCAGGATGACATCGAACAACTGACCCCCGATTTTATCGTCGAGCTCGATCTGCTCAATATCACCAATAAAGATTTTCTGGCAAAAAGGCCTTGCGCGCTCGGACAATTCCGGGTCAATTTCAATACACGTCACGCTACAACCCTTTTCTGACAGAGCTTCGGTCATGTGTCCACCGCCAGGGCCAACCTCAAGTACTCTTTTCCCGTTGCCGATCAATTCAAGCTCCACCCTAAGCGCAGGACTGTTCTCTGGTGGACACCACCGCCTGGGCCAGAGTTGGAAAGTCGTAGTCAACAGGGGTCTTAGATTCCGGTATTTTTCGAGGAACAGGTGCTTGGCGTTCAAATATTTAGCCGACTCTGTATCCCGCATGAGCGCTCGAAACCCATGTTGGCATTTTAAGTTTAGTATTCGAGATCCGTAGCCTAAATTCCTCGCCTGTATGCAATAGTCAGCCACATAAAAGTCGAACTCTAAACTTTCATCGAATTCTACTTGCTCATACGTGGACCGCGGAAGAATGATGCACATCTCGTCCAGAGCGCTCACCTCGGCCAACGCTACCGACTGTCCAACGACCTTGCCATTAGACCAACTCACTTGACCGAGGAAATTACCCCTAGCGTCTATTCCGATGGGACCATAACAACCGATGGGCTCTAACGACCGGATCCTATTAAGCCAGCCATTTTCATGAACGACGAAATTCTGGTCGCAGAAAATAATCCATTCCGCTTTCGAAGTACGTCGATGATTGTTAAAAATGCTCGGGACTGCAAGCCGATTCTTTTCGTTTTCGATCAGGAATAATTTGGCCTGGTCAAGATCTGATGACCGAAGAAACCACTTTCGCAGGACTTTCGGGTCATCGTAAGGAACAACAATTTCGATTTCGATCGGCATGTAGCAGCGTGATTCCTGCGCAACCCCGCCTATAGCATGGCACGCCAAAGGTAGCGCAGGTTAACAAAATTGGCTCTATAAGCCTTCCAGAACATACGCTTGGCTGAACTAGGCTCATTTTTCTGCAGGTAATATCGCCCAAGCTTAAAATACTTCCTGGCAAGCCGTAGACGATATCTGAGCGGGCCGATCGCCCGAATCACTTCCGGATGGTTTGTCCAAAGGTCTTCCAAGTAGCACACGTTGATCTCTTTGATGTTGATCATCTTCGATAGGTTGGTGCCGGTTACTCTCTTCTTACAGCCAACGTAATTTACGTAGCGAACACCATAGTGAGCCGCGACTCGGAGATAAAAATGTAAATCATCCAGTGCACCGACGTTCTCGCTTAGACCGTTGAGCTCTTGAAAAACCTCTTTCTTCACCATCACGACCGACATAGAAGCCACCGGATAGTCCCAGAGAAGAACCCTCGGGCTTACAATTCCAGCCATCAACGCCGTTGCCTTAAAGTGTTCCAAATGCAATTTGGAATCTTGCACGCCCTCTCCAAAATACTCCGCATTGTTAAACGCCAGCGCGCTGGCAGGGTGGGATGAAAAGCTTTGTAACAACACCTCCAGATGCCGCTCGTTCCACACATCGTCGTGATCACAGAAGGCAATATACTCGCTTTGAGCCAAACGCACCCCTTCATTCCGCGCAGCTGCCGGACCACGATTCGCCTGAAATAAGTACCGCGCTTGTGGATAATCGGTTTTGACGATTTCTGCGGTGCCGTCCGTTGACCCATCGTCGACGACGATGAGCTCGAAATCCTTACAACTTTGCCTTAATACGCTATCAAGGGTCTCCCGCAGCAGCGGGGCATTATTGTAGGTCGGTATGACGACTGAAATTCCAAGCGGCATTAAATTTGGCCCAATGAACGTTAGCGATTCGCCATTTTCTTAACGGAAAGCTTTCTTGGCGCGATGGGCACTTAGAGCGCAACGAAGGTCTTGCGCTTAGTGAAGCAGTTTGCCAACGTTCCGTTCTTCACTGCTTTCCGCGAACTGCAGCGCATAGAGCTTGTTGTATTCGGCCTTTTGTGCGAGTAGCTCCTCGTGGGTTCCCTGTTCTACAATTTTCCCGCCGACCAAAACCACAATTCGATCCGCTTTTCTAATCGTTGACAACCGGTGTGCAATCACCAACGTGGTTCGCCCCGCCATGAGGCGTTCCAGCGCGTCCTGAACAAGTTTTTCCGATTCTGAATCCAGCGATGATGTCGCTTCGTCGAGAATCAAGATCGGTGGATCTTTGAGGAGTGCGCGCGCGATCGACAATCGTTGTCTTTCCCCGCCGGAGATCTTCAATCCCAACTCTCCGACGACAGTGTCGTAACCCTGCGGCGTCGCCATGATGAAGTCATGGGCGTGCGCCGCCTTGGCGGCGGTGATGATCGCGTCCATGCCCTTCGACCGATCGCCGTAAGCAATGTTATTTCTCACTGTATCGTTAAAAAGGAACGTTTGTTGCGTCACTATGCCGATCTGCGATCTCAGAGACTCCAATGTCACATCTCGAACGTCCACTCCGTCCAGAGTGATCTTTCCCGCAGTCACGTCATAAAACCGAGGAACCAGATCGGCCAGAGTGCTCTTGCCTACGCCGCTGATTCCGACTAAAGCCACCATCTGACCGGACCCGATTTTGAGGTCTATATTCCTTAAGACCGGTTTATTTCCGTAACTGAAGCTGACATCGTGAAACTCGATTTCATGCGAGAATTTCGCAGCTGATTTCGCGTCAAGCCTTTCTTGAATATCCGAACGGGTATCGAGGATCTCGAAGACGCGCTCCGCGGCCGCAATACCCTGCTGTACCATCGAATTCGTACTCGCGAGCTTTTTAAACGGTTGGTACATCATGAACATCGCGGTGAGAAAGGCCATGAACTGGCCCTGCGTCCGGCTGCCGCCAATGACGCTGGCGCCCCCGTACCACACCACGCCGCCGATCGCAAAGGCAGACAGCAACTCCGTCATGGGTCCGATCATGGCTCTCGTTCGGGTTGCCCGTATTCCGAGTCTAAAAAGTCGCTCGCTCTCCTTGGCGAACCGCTCTTGTTCATAAGACTCCATGCCGAACGCTTTGACGATGCGCGTCCCTTGAATCGTTTCATGTAATAGACCGAGCAAGTGGCCGACCTTGGCTTGCCCCTTGCCCGTAAACCTCCTGATTTTCTTTCCCAACTTCATCACCGGCAGGACCGAGGCCGGAAATACCACAAACGAAATAACCGCCAACCATGGATCCATGTAAAACGCGGCGATGATCAGAGCAATCAGTGAAGTACTTTCGCGCATCATCGACACCACCGCGTCGGTCATCGCACCTGCCGCTACACCGACGTCGCCGGTAATACGAGAGACAAGGTTGCCGCTTGGGTAGCGGTGAAAAAATGAAAGGGGAAGCGTCAGGGTGTGGGCGTGCAGTTTATTGCGAATATCCGTGACCACACGGCCACTAATATAGGCCATGAGAAAGTCTTGGCCAAAAGAAGCCAAGCCGCGAAAAAGAAAAACTCCAACGATGATAAATGGAAGGACCGCCAAGACCGCATGATCCCTATTCGCGAAAACGTCGTCAAAAATTTTTTTGGTGATGAACGGCATCGCGCCGCTGGTCGCGCTGTGACCCAGCATGCAAACTACGGCAAACACAAGATGAGGCCAAATGTACGGCTTGAGATACTTCACTAACCGCAGGTAGGTTTTCATTTTTATGGATTTTACCTCTGGCAGCAGGGAAAGAGCAAAGAGCCGCTAAAATCAAAAAACATTCACAAAAATAATGCCTTTATGGCCGGAATACAACCATCAGTTCAGCAGTCAAACTGACCGAGTCGGTTGCTGTGGCCGACTCAGCCTCCATGAAAGATACCCTTGACCTGATCCAATCGGACGCTCTGTGTATAAATGTCCCTGGCCCAGCTCTTCCGGACTCCACGATCGAAAATATTTCCGGACAGGTAGCAGTTCAGAAAATACAGCAACTCCGTTCGCCGCAAATGTCTCCCGAATGTCCGATTCAATTGGACGAGGTTTTTAATATGGCGGTATCGGCTCAGCATGGCGTACCGGCGCACCCCCTCTACGTCAAGCAAACCGAATGAAGGGCGCACATCTTCCCCGTCCGGCACGACCATAATGTTGGCGTCTTTAAGATCGTTGTGATAAACGCCATGGGCGTGCAGGCGCGAGAAGAGTTGGGCCAATTGTTTGAGAAAGACGCGGCGGCGGCGCAACCCCTGGGCACCTTCAAACGCGCTCGCATCCTCGCGCCAGTAAGCGTCCGCGGTTTTCCCCCCCTTGATTTCTTCGCTGACGAAAAAACTCTTGACCAACATCCCGCCGCGCCGATGTTCGATGGCGGCGACGGGACGCGCGGTAAAAACGCCGATCGCTGACACGATCGCCACGCCGCGAAGCGATTTCACCGCGCCGGAGCAAACAAAGACAGACTGGAGCCGGTAGCGAAAAGAAAAGGCGTTGTAACGCTTGATGTAAACGATCAACTTTTTACCATCGCATTCGAGGGGTACGCGCCCGACTTTTATCTTCCTTTGGTCTTTGATGATGACGCAATCCGATCGCTCAAGCAGACGGTCGGCGTCCGCCATTAACTCGAACATCGACCGGCTCGCGAGGCCTCGCTTGAGCCATATCGATGCGCTCCCATATTGCGCCGAAACAAAATCAGGAAACTCTTTCACCTTGTTTGGCGGCGAGCACTTCCATGAGCACGGATTCGAGTTTGTTAAAATGATTGCGCCAGGAATAACTTTCACCCAATCGTCTCGCTTCCTCACGGCAAACCGGCTCCTTCGAGCGCCGCAACTGCGCGGTGATCTTCTGTGCCAATTCGGACGGGTTATCCCGATCGTCGACCACCCCTTGCGCCATGCTGCCTTGCAAGACCTCGGCCGCACCGACGCAGCGCGCGACAACCACCGGCAGACCGCAGCACAGGCCTTCCAACACAACGTTGCCGAAAGCTTCTTGAATCGAAGGGAGAGCGACCGTGTCCGCGGCGCCGAAATATCTTTCGACGGCTTCTTGCCGTCCGGCAAATACAATCCGCTTCCCGGCAACCGCTTTGGCGTGCGCCCGATACTGGCCGGATCTCGCGTCCTCGCCCACCACTAAAAGGTAGGCGTCGCGCAAGGGTGGCGAATCCCAGACGGCAAGCAACCGGTCTAACCCCTTGCGTTGAAAGCCGTTGCCGACAAACAATACCACCGGCGCCTGTTCAGGTATCGACAACTCTCGGCGCACAAGACACCGCCATTGGTGCCGCAGCGAGGGCCGAAAACGTTCGTGATCCACGCCGTTGTAGAGCACCGTGATGCGCTCGGCCGGTACGCCATAATGCTGCATAATGTCGCGCTCGACTTCCTTCGAGACAGCGATGATGTTTTTCAATCGTGCGAATGAAAATTGGCGCTTTTCAAGCGCTAATAAGCTCCGATGGTAGATGCTGGCGCCCTGCCAAAAACGCCGCTGCGCCCCGCCGTCTACGCCGAGCCGATCGAGAAACTCCCGGTGTGTGCCGCCGCCGCTCCGAATTACATCCTGTTCGGCCATGCGGCCGAAACCAACGACGACGTCACACCGATGCTTGCGGATGGTCTCGGGTCCCCATGTGGCAAGGCTCCACAGCCGCGCCGTGCGGCCCAAAGGCAGCACCGGAATGCGATGGGAAAACGTCCCCGGCGGAGCTTTGACGCCGAACTCCGCGCAGAAAAGATGAACCTCATGTCCGAGGTCTCGCAATCCTTCGGCGGTGCGATACAGATCTCTTTCTGTGCCGCCTTTGAGATCAAGCCGCTTGTGGGCGAGGGCAACTTTCATCCGCGGCGGTTCTTCCGGGCTTTGATCCCGATATTGTCGGATAGCAGAAGCGGCAACCACCGCAAAATTTGCCAACTATACCGTCTTTGCAACGGATCTCTTTCGGCGCGGATTACGGCTTCCAGACCAAAAAGCCACATCAGAGGATAGAAGAAAATCATGACAAAAACCGGCGCAAACTTGATCCGAGTCTTGTAGGGATTAGGTGCATTGGCTAATAATTGTTCCTCACTCGCTGCGTGCGTTCCAAAAGTTCCGATCGTTCAAAAGTTCGCCGAATTGCTCGGTGGCTTGAACGACTTGAACTCGACGCAATCAATCTACTTGCGCCCATTGCGCTAAAATCTCGTCTTCCCTCGATTGCGGGCGCAGCCGTTCAATGTGCCGTCGCATCCCAGCGCATTAGCCGGCGAAAACTCCCCGAGGCGTCGACGGCATCGCATTCTCTGCGCCGCTGCCGGGTTTTTCGCTCCAGCCACTGAACCAACCTTCGCTCTTGGCGCTCGAGCTTTTTCTGCCCGGTATAGGCGTGAAAAAATCGCATGCGGTCCTGGAGCGAAATGCCGGCAAGCGGAATACGATTGAGTTGGACCAGATTGCGCAGCCAAAACCGCTGTGGCAAGCAATTAGGA
The DNA here is from genome assembly GCA_036555515.1 of Binatia bacterium. Classification (GTDB taxonomy): domain Bacteria; phylum Desulfobacterota; class Binatia; order UBA9968; family UBA9968; genus DATACQ01. The sequence goes on along the minus strand of DATBLC010000023.1, from coordinate 18,077 downwards.
TAGCGGCGCGTGCGGTCGTTGTCCATAAACCAGAAGCCCATGGTTCCGTCCGTTTTCGGCGCCACAAAAATATTGCCGGGGACGAGATCGCCGTGGACAAAGCCCCGATCATGGAGTCTCCTGATTTCCCTTGCCAGTTGCGCTAGAGCCTGGCGCTTTTGGCGCAATGAAATGGCGGGGGCGCCCCTCTCCACATGATCGCGCAAGAAAAGCGGCAGCGCGCGGCCAGGCACCGGCAACGTGACTACAAAGGAGCGGCGCAGCAGGTTTGCATGGCGCTCTTCCCCAGCGCCGATCGCGATGGGAGCGTTGAAACCCAAGCCGCCGAAACTCTCCGTGAGCATGAGCGAGCGCACCGCCTTGGAGCGGCGAAAAAAATCCTTAAACGATGCCAAAGCGGAGGTTCGGTAAAACACCTTCAGAAACAGCGGTTGATGAGCTCCGACCAGGCGGATATCCAAAGTACGGGGGTGGCTGCTTGGACGCTCTGCCGCCAGACGGTCGCGCAGCGCATGCCAGATCTCTTGACTCCAAAGATCGCGCCGAAACCAGAGGCGCCAGACGCCATCTCGTTGGCTAATATATTGAGACACGGACTTCTTTGGGAACATTGCGCCCGGTCTGGTGGCGCGCGAGCGCTTTGTCGATCATTGCCAGAATGGCACCCACATCTATGGATTGCATGCAAATGCGGCCGATGGAGCAGCGCTTGCGATAACAGGGCGAACAATCGGCCTTGCCTAGGATGACCAGATCACCGAATCCGTAAGGCCCGGTGCGCGCCGGGTCGGTCGCGCCCCAGAGGGATATCACGGGCGTGCCTAATGCGGCGGCGATATGCATCAGTCCCGTATCCGGACCGAGACAGAAGCGCGCGCGCGCGATAATCGCCACGGCGTCGCGAAGGGATGTCCGGCCGACCAAATTGATGACGTTTCCTTGCACCCTCGCCTGGGCTTCGTTGCCGAGCGCTCGGTCGGCGGAGGCGCCGAGAAATACGACGTCGAGCCCATGACGCCGGCGGATCTCGGCGGCCGCGGCCGCGATCTGCGCCGCGAACCACAGTTTACTTTCCCAGCGGCTGCCGACGAACAAAACTCCTATGTCTCGTCGCGCGCCGCCCAGAAGCCTTTCAGCCCTTCCATAATCCTCTGCGGTCAATTGCAAATTCCATTCAATGGGCCTCGGATCGATGCCGAGATACTCGGCGAATTTCATGTAATGCAATATTTTCGGCGTGTTGTTACCGGTAGCGGCGATGTAGCGGTTATTAAAAAGCCAGTTGAATTCCTTGGCGTCCGACCGGTGAAATCCCAGACGGTCGGGCGCGCCGGACCAACGGCTGATTAAACCGCTTTTCAAATGACGCTGCAGGTCGAGAACCAGATCGAAACGCCGCGCCCGGATGACGTTCAGAAACCGCCAAAAAGCCGTTACGCCGCGCGGTCTGTCGAATAGAATGATTTCATCCACGGCGCGGCAAAGCTCTACCAGAGGCAGCGCTGCCGGCTCCACGGACCATGCGAGGTTTGCCTTGGGAAAACGGCGGCGCAACAAACCCGCCAGCGGTAACGCGCGGGTCACGTCGCCGATGGAGCCGTGCAGCAAAATGAGAATTTTCTTCGGCTCAACTGCCAGTGGTGCCGGTGTCATAGTAACGATCCAAGAAATCTTTCCAGGCGGCTTCCGAAATATACCGCCCCAACGGGTCGAGCTTGCGCGCCGAACGGCGCAGACGATTAAGATTCCTCTCGGCGAACTGGTCCGGTAGCCGCCCCAAGAATAGCGTCGCTTTGTCAAAATCAATAATATAACATCTGAGCCCGCTGTTTTCCCGGCGCACCAGGATGTTCTTCATATTGAGATCCCGGTGGTAAACCCCTTCGCGGTGCAACAGTTTGATGGCGTCGGCGGCCGCGCGCAATATCGCGGCCATGTCAAAACCGCGTACGAGACTGCCACTCACAGTCTCCCACAGGTCCCGAGCGCCGGTGAGCTCGCGGGTGATGAACCAGCCGCGGTAGAAGGGCCCCCATAGAGGCTCGACGCAAGCGCCGCAAGGTTCGACGGTGGGCATGCCCCTGTGATGCAACTCTTCGCTAACGGCCAGTTCGCGCAGGGGCCGCGGCGGCCAGGTAAAAAAAATGTCTCGCGTCAAGCCGCGCAGCAGGCCGCCGTGGCGGTAAGAGCGTACCAAGGCCCGCTCCCCGTCGGCAAGCCGCAGGCAGCGCAATTGGTCCCGGCCATGATAAGGGCTCACTTCCCCGGTTTTGTCGCAAATCATTTCGATGGGCAGGCCGTCCCCGAGAATCTCCCTGACCACCAATAAGCGCCCGCGCTGGTCGCGCGCCGTCACGAAACCGGGAGGTATGAAGCGCCATCCCCAATCCATGACGCTTCGAGCCGCGCGCGCTTTCACGCGCCCAATGACCGCGAACCAATAAGATGAAGCACTGCCGCTCGCTTCAGACAAAAACAAACTCCGGCTCGTAACCCGCTGCCCCTTTCTTCTCGCTGCGGCGCTCGAGCAATCTCTCCACCGCTTGCAGCACGTGCTCCGGGCGAATGAGCCGGATACAATCCTCGGTGCCGAGCGGGCAACGCCGGCCGCCATGGTTACTACAGGGACGGCAGGGCAAGTCTTTTTGCAAAACCACGGCGTTGGTTGCGTATGGATAGAATCCCAATTCCGGCGTCGTCGCGCAAAACAGCGCCACCGTGGAAACGCCGCGGGCAACGGCGATATGCATGGGGCCGCTGTCGTTGGTAACAAATACATCCAAGGCGCCCAGCGCCGCGGGCAATTCCCTCAGCGTCAACTTGGCCGCGAGATTGATGCAATCCGAACCGCAAGCTTCCTTGATCGCGCCGGCAATCTGCGCGTCTTGCGGTCCGCCGAAAATAACCACATCGCAATCCTGGCGCGCTTTAAGCAATTTGATGAATTGACTGTACCCCTTTGCGTTCCATCTTTTAGTGGCCCAAACCGACCCTGGATTTACGCCGACGAGCGGCCGCGCCGTGCTTTTTTTCATGCGCAAGAGTTCAGGGTTGGCCGACGCTTGACCCTCACCGGTTTCGAATCCAGCGAACTGGCGGGCGCAATCTTCGGTCGCGATTCCGAAGGCGTTGAGCAACGAGAGATTTCTTTCGACGTCGTGGCGCCCGGAAGGGCGATCAACGCGACCGGTGAACAGAAACCAACCTTTGCTCTGGCGAAAGCCGACGCGGCAGGGGATGTGCGCAAGATACAAGATCAGCGCGCTGCGTAAAGACTTATGGGGTGTCAGCGCTAACGTAAACGCCCTTTGCCGCAGGCGCAGCGCGTGGCGCCAAAGGCCGGACCAGCCGCGGTCGGCGCCTTTCTTATCGTCAACGATAATGTCATCGATGGCGACACAACTCTCGGCGAGTTCTTTACCTTGCGGGCTGCAGAAAAAAGTCAATCTCGCGCGTGGAAAGCGACGTTTGATTTCCGTAAGCAGCGGCAGCGTAAGAACGGTATCGCCGAGATAACTCGTTTGCAGGACCAAGACGTTTTCCCACCGGGCGGCCGCCATGACTTATAGCCGGGTAGCCTCTTCGATCAGCATCACCGGAATGTCGTCTTTGATCGCATACATAAGGCGGCAGGCGTCGCACACCAAACCATCGCCGTTTTCGTTCAAATGAATGTCCCCTTTGCATTTGGGACACGCCAATATATCCAACAGCTCCTTGTTAATGGCCATAAGCTTCTGCTCCTAGGTAGTTCTCTAGCAGCCCCGCTGCAATCGATTTCTTCGCCTTCATGTGGACAACGATCTCGCTCCTACTTCCTAACGCCATTCTCCGCTACTCCGTCTCTTCATTCCTGGTAAGGGATCTGCGCGTCCCTGCCGCGCCGATAGCCGCGTTGGGTTTGCGCCGGATCACGATTGACGAAAAAGCGCCCGAACATGGGATGGTGCAAACTGCGCACTTCATGTTCAAGCGTAAACACCGGCGCGCCGCTATCGATATCTACCATATCTTTGAAGCGAAACTGATGATTGCGCACTTCCTCGGAAATCAGCCCGCGTTCTTTAAGCAGCCCATAGGGGCGGGAAAAATTGGAAACATAAACAGCTATATGATGGCCGTCATAGGGTCGCAGGGAACGCTCGGTTTCCCTAAAACTGATGAATTGATGGCGCCCCAGTTTAATCCGGCCGAGAATCGCCCCGCCATCGCTCTCCAGCGAGCCCGGGGCGCCCAAGAACTGGTCGTAAAAATTTACGATGGCGCGCGCTGCTCCGGGTTGCACAAAGAATTCAACGTAGGGAATTCCCACCCCCATGTCGCCGAAGCTGTGGCTGGCTTCGTAACAGCGATATTCGTTGCCCCAGGGAGAGGTTGCGAAAATTGTATCGCCACTTCTGCGCCATGCGAACCGCGTTTCTCGCAGTCCTTCCTGTACCGCCGTCAGGCGCTTTTCCAATGCGCCAAGATCCGGCACCACCAAGCCGACATGGCCGTCGATCACCTGCGGGGTGCGCGTCGGCAAGTGGAACTGCTGGTCACCGGCATTGACCCACATATTGTTTAGCCCGACATTGAGATAAGGGTCGCGTGTAAACCCCAGCCCGACGACATAGAAAAGCGTCGCCAATGCCTGGTCGGGAATTTGCACATTGACATGCTCTAACAACACGATGTTGCCGACGTCTTCGTCCGTGTATGCGGTCATAATGCACCTCAATATTATTATTTTTGCCGGTTTAACAGAATCGCGTCAAGAAAATTTATTGCGCCAAAACATCCGAAATCCGAATATCGAAAGCGGCCCCGCGGCCGCAACGAGACCTAAATCCCAAATACAAAATTCAAAACAGGCTTGTTTGCAACTTTGTGGTTTTTAAACATTTGAAACTGTTTCGAATTTCGGATTGCAAGATTCGAATTTTTTCCGTCCCGCCGCAATTCTTTGTGATCTTTGTGCTCCTTCGGCTTAGCTCAGGAAACCTTTGTGATTATTAAGGGAGTCCACAATTAAGTAACCAAACAGCGACCGAGGGGTGAGACCTGGAGAGCGCGGGCACAAAAGCGCAAAGGTTGTTTTCAGGCCCTGCCGGCGGGCATTTCCACTTATGGAGAGGACGGGGTGGTGGCCGGCAAGGCAGAGAACCATTGACCGCGATCGGAAGGGCTCGCCTCGCGGTCGCACACTAGCGACATAGTCTCTAAATAACGAACTCATTAGTAAACTCACGGATTAAAGGCAACCAGGCCGCAACCAGTGGCCCAAGGCACCACCGGCTCGTAGGCCAGTAACTCCGCCTTCCAGCTTTGCACTGCTCCGGCCAGCGCGATCCAGGTTCTGATTTCGTGGCCGCCGGAACCGGCTTCGGCGTCGATCTCGCCATGAGTGTACGCGGTCAGGTTGCTATAATCGTTGGTCAGTAGATTGTCGAGAAACTTTTTGTCGAACGGGATGTTGATCTTGCCGTGCTTGGCTTCACCCGGCCAGTGCGACAAGCCGCCCGTGGCGATCATTGCGATCCGCTTTTCGCTCTTTGCCAAAACTGTTCCAAGAAACTCGCCGAAGGCAAAGCATCGTTTGGCGGATGGCATTGGGGGCGTCAGCGTATTGATAATCACGGGCACGACGGGTACGGCCATCTCGGGATTTAAAAAGTGCAGGGGGAGAAAGGTCGCGTGATCGAACAATAACTCGTCGGAAAAAGTCGGGTCGAAGCCATTGTCCAGGCAGGCATCGATCAGCGCTGTGGCCAACTGCGGTTCGCCCGGCACCCGCGCCTTGGAGATTCTCAGCCATTCTTCGATGGGACCATCGTAATGATCCGCGCGGCCAATACAAAAGGTCGGCATCGAATTCAGGAAAAAGTTGGCCCAATGTTCGACGGTGAGGGCGACGATCGTATCTGGATTCGTTGCCGCAAGCCGTTCGCCGAGCTTGCGGTAACTGCTGAGAAATCTATCGGCTTGCTCTTTGGGCGCGGCTTCAGTCCACGCGGTCATGCCGGGAGCATGGCTCGCGGCGCATGCAAATACGATTGGCATAACTCACTCCAATCCTTTCAACGCTTTCGCGTAATCCTCGTTGGATACCTTATTGAGCAGAGTAAACGGCCGGAGCAGCAGCGAATGGACGCCCATCGTGTAAAGCGTCCTGGTGTCTACGTTCAAAATCGCCTGGGTTTCTTCATCTGACAGCTCGTAGCCTTTGACGAATGCCGCGGCATCCCGACGGTAACGTTCCCGTCGTTCAGCATCACGGTTTACGTGGTAAATCAATTTTTGCAGTTGATAAAGGCTCATCGTCTCAGTCCAATCTTTGGTGTAGCCAGGCAACCACCGTCTTGAAGATATTCGGAATCGCACCCATGTGGCCGCCGGGAAATAGCCGGATGGATTTTGGGTCACCGTGCTCCAGCAATAAATAAAAATCATCGAGGGGCACCTGTTTGTCTTCTTTGCCGTTGACGATTAGCATGGGCGCGCAGGGCTTATCCAACCAGCCCTGAGCGAGCAGGGACAGAGCAGGCATCACCGCGCACAGCTCGTTGAAATTAGTCTTGCCGAAAAGATTGGCGCGCGCTTCGATCAAATCAAAAAGATACGAGTCCGCGTGGCGCGAGCGTTCCTGCCACTCGGGTTGAAAGAAATAATGAATGCCACCGCCCCAGTTGACCGCCGCGCGCAATTTTTCCGGCGCAACGTGAGCCAGTTTGGTGGACCAGTGGCCGCCGAAGCTGGCGCCGACAACCGCGATCTTATCGGCATCGACTTCGGGGCGTCGGCGTATATATTCGAGCGCCGTCGTATGCACGGCGTGAGCGTCGGGTCCCGCGAGTACCGGGCACTCGCCGGTGCCCGGGCTGTCCATGATGAAACAGCCCCAGCCTTCGTTCACGAACGCTTCGCCGAAAGAGTGACGCTCTTCTTTCCAGTTATCGATGCCGCCCCAATGCATGATTAGAGGTGCCGGTAGTTTTTTCGGCAGCCGTAGATGACCGACTATAGGTTTGTCGGGCGTGTCGCGAAAGGGAATGCATACACGTTCGACGGGAATGTCGAAATATTGCGACGCCGCGAGAAACATTTCGCGGGTTTTCTTATAGCCTTGGTGTTTTCCGGGCGTGCTCGGAAACGGATGCCGCGCAATGCCGTAATAGCCGTAGGCTTTCAGAAAGGCTTCCTTGGCTTGCGCCGCGTTGCCGGTTTTTTCCGCGCTGTCGGCTTTCTCTTCCCAACGTGCCCCCAGAGCATTCCACGCAGACGCCCAAACCTCTCCGTCGAAATTGGGCATCCTGGCCAAAGCCTCTTCGGCCTCCGCGGGGTCGGCATGGAGAAACGGCGCCCGGCGCCCGACACGGTCACGAATATCATTTTTGACTTCTTCAACCGTCCTTGGTCTGTCCATGAAGAGTCCTATACTACTTTGTTTTTCCGGTGGCCAATTTCTAAATCGTTGAATTGGGAATATAGCACCGACTCAGGCGCCAGGTTCAAGTCGTTCAAAACGTTCAAATCATTCAAAACGCGGGCCGGATTGTTCGATGGCTTGAGCGAATTGAAACGGCTTGAATTTTTTAAACCGTTCTGAATGTCGTCGTCATTCTTTGCGGCTATATGGCTTTTCATCTGGTTGCGGCGTAGCCGCACTAGGTCACTTGTGTTGATATTTCCCTATCAAAACTTAACCCTTAATGAAAGTTGCGCGCGTCGGCCACCGCGCCATCATCGCCATTTTGCAGGGTTGAGGTCGGCGCCGTCCCACGTCACGCAAATAGTCAGCCGTCTTGCTTTACAATCGATTTCTTCCGGTATAAGTTTTTCCATCCCACTGTGAAGTGCCACTATGGAGTAAATGATGGCTTTGATCATCGACGGCAAGGCGGTCGCCAAGGAAGTTCAAAAACAGATCAAAGAAGACGTGGAGGGGTTGGAACGTCGCTGGGGTATCGCGCCGGGATTGGCGGTGGTGTTGGTTGGCGATGACCCGGGGTCTCATATCTACGTCAAGAACAAAGAAAAGGCCTGCAAAGAAGTCGGTATAAAATCCTATGAGCATCTGCTCCCGGCGACCATTTCCGAAAGAGAGCTGCTCGGGCTCATTCACAATCTGAACAAAGACAAAAACGTCAACGGCATTCTGGTGCAGTTGCCTCTGCCTGCGCATGTACGCCCGGAGCGAATTCTGGAAGCGATCTCGCCGCACAAGGATGTGGACGGCTTTCATCCAGTGAACCAGGGGATGTTGTTGCTCGGCGGCGACGGCTTCAAACCCTGCACGCCGATGGGTATCATGAAATTATTGGACTCGGCGGGCAGCGATCCCAAGGGGAAAAACGCGGTAGTCGTAGGGCGAAGTAATATCGTCGGCAAACCGGTGGCTTTGATGCTGCTCGAAAAACATGCCACGGTGACCATCTGCCATTCGCGCACGGTGAGTCTTCGCGACGAGATCGGCCGTGGCGATATTGTGGTCGTTGCCATCGGCAAGGCGGGCCTGGTGCGCGGCGACTGGATCAAACCCGGAGCAGTCGTCATCGATGTCGGCGTCAACCGACTGCCCAGCGGCAAGCTTTGCGGCGACGTAGAATTCGAAAGCGCCAAAGAGCGCGCTTCGGCGATTACGCCGGTGCCTGGCGGCGTGGGGCCGATGACTATTTGCATGTTACTCTACAATACCTTGAAGGCCGCCAAGGGCTCCCTACAGCGCGAGCGATAATTACCTCGCCGGAACAAAATCGGTGGCTTCCGGATTCAAAAAAACCGCGCTCCATGCCGCGCACAAGCGCGCGGGCGCCAAAATGGTGGAGTTCGCCGGCTGGGAGATGCCGGTTCAGTACAGCGGCGTGATCGAAGAGCATGTGGCGGTGCGTAGCCGCGCCGGTTTGTTCGACGTGAGCCATATGGGCGAAATTGAAGTGCGCGGCGCCGGCGCGCTGGAGTTCTGCCAGCGCGTTTCCGCCAACGACGTGGCGCGTATCAATGTCGCTCAGGCGCAGTATAACTTGCTGCTTCACGAAAACGGCGGGGTCGTGGATGATGTGATTTTTTACCGCCTGGAGTCCGATCGCTTTCTCGTTTGCGTCAATGCGTCCAACAGCGAAAAGGATTTTAACTGGATGCGGCACCATGCCGGCGCCGGTGTCGAAGTCGCCAATGTGAGCGCGCGCTACGCCCAGCTGGCGCTGCAGGGACCGTTGGCGGAAAAAATCTTGCAGCCGCTGACCGCGCTCACACTGAATGGATTAAAAACGTTTCATTGGCAATTTGCCGATGTAGCGTCGGTGCATTGTCTGGTATCACGTACCGGCTATACCGGCGAAGACGGCTTCGAGCTTTATTGCGACGCTGAAGCGGCCGAAACTTTATGGGTTTCGTTGCTGAGGGCGGGCGTGGGTGATGGACTTGTGCCCGCGGGACTGGGAGCCCGGGATACGCTGCGTTTGGAAATGGGGTATCCTTTGTACGGCCACGAGCTCGACGATACCACGACGCCGCTTGAGGCCGGACTGGGTTGGGTAGTCAAGTTGTCCAAGCCGGCGTTCATGGGGCGGGACGTTCTGCTCCAGCAAAAGTCCGAAGGCGTGCGGCGTCGTTTAGTCGGCTTGGAACTGTTGGATCCAGGCATCGCCAGGAGCGGTTATATGCTCTATCACAACGGGCGGGCAGTGGGCCGTGTCACCAGCGGTACCAAGTCGCCGACGCTTGGAAAATCCATCGCGCTGGGCTACGTATCTCGTGAGGCAGCCGAGGGCAGTGACAATATCGAAGTCGAGATCCGCGGGCGCAGGACCCGCGCCAAATTCGTTTCTTTGCCGTTTGTTAAGCGTTGATCGCAGCGCCGGCCGTTTTAAGGAGGAAGGCATGGAGTTTCCGGAAGGCTTACTTTATTCGAAAGAACATGAATGGGTGCTCGTGGAAGGAGATACCGCGACCATCGGCATCACGGAGTTTGCTCAGGAAGAGTTGGGCGACGTCGTCTACGTCGAACTGCCCGAAGTGGGCGAGAAGATCGTCAAAGACGATCCCTTCGGTGCGGTGGAGTCGGTCAAGGCGGTTTCCGATATTTATGCTCCCGTGAGCGGGACGGTGCTGGAAATCAACGACGTGTTGCCCGACAGTCCCGAAACCATCAATGATGACCCCTACGGTGACGGCTGGATGATCCGGGTGGAGATGAATGATAAAGACGATTTGAAAGACCTGATGTCCGCCGAGGAATACGCGGAATACGTGGCGCAGCAAAAACAAGACGAAGATGAGGACGACGAAGACGACGACGAGCGCGACGAAGAAGAAGATGACGAGGACAAGGACAAGTAGCTTCGGCGCATGCGTTACACTCCCCAGACGGAGCTGGATCAAGAGCGAATGCTCGAGGCCATCGGCCTAGAACGGGTCGACCAGCTCTACGAACATATCCCGCACTCGCTGCGCGCCCGCGCGACGATTGCTCTGCCGCCAGGGCTTACCGAACCGGCGGTCAAAAAGCGGCTGGCAAAGTTGGCGTCGAAGAACGCCGCGGCCACGGAGTGGTCTTTTTTCCTGGGCGGTGGCGTCTACCAGCATTTCATCCCGAGCGCCGTCGACGCGGTGATTTCGCGCTCCGAGTTTCTCACGTCCTACACGCCCTATCAGCCGGAAGTCAGCCAGGGAACGCTGCAGGTCCTTTACGAATTTCAAACACTCATGTGCCAGCTCACGGGCATGGAAGTCTCCAACGCTGGCGTTTACGATGGCGCCTCCGCCGCTGCGGAAGCAGTACTGATGTCGCGCCGCGTTCAGCGGCAGCCACGGCGCCGCGTGTTGCTGTCACGAGCGCTCCATCCGCAGTATCGTGCCGTCATCGCGACTTATTTGAAGAACCTCGGCGACGTCGAATTGATCGAAGTTCCCTTCGCCACCGACGGCGCGACGGATGTGGAGCGGCTCGCGACTCTGCTCGATGACCGGGCCATGTGCGCCGTCGTCGGTTATCCCAATTTCTTTGGCGTCATCGAAGATCTTTCGGCGCTCCAGCGTGCGTGCGCGCGCGCCGGCGCGCAATTGATCAGCGTGACCACTGAACCACTTGCTCTAGGGCTGCTTAAACCGCCGGGGGCGTACGGCGTCGAAATCGCGGTGGGAGAAGGGCAAAGTCTCGGTGTGCCCATGAGTCTCGGCGGGCCGGCCTTTGGATTTTTTACCGCGCAAAAAAAAATCATGCGCAACTTGCCCGGCCGCCTGGTCGGCGAGACCGTAGACAGCGAAGGACGGCGCGGCTTCGTGCTTACGCTGGCGACGAGGGAACAGCATATCCGCCGGGAGAACGCGACCTCGAATATTTGCACTAGCCAGACTCTCTGCACTACGGCGGCGACAGTGTATCTTTCGCTGCTCGGCAGGACCGGCCTACGGCGCATCGCCGAGGTCAACGTTGCTCGAGCCCATGACACCCACGCGCGTCTCATTAATGAGGCTGGGCTCGCAAGTTGTTTTACCGGTCCGTTTTTCAATGAGTTCGTCATCCGGACGCGCGATCTGGCGCGCTTAGAAAAGCGCTGTGCCGCGAACAAAATCGTTCCAGGCATTGCCTTGGGCCAGTGGTATCCGGAGCTGCCCGGTGCCCTATTAGTGTGCGTGACCGAGATGAACGAAAAAGAGGAGATCGACCGGCTTGTCAGAGACCTCTCCGACTAAGCGTAACAGGGCCGCTATGCCGCGACTAATTTTTGAAGGCGGGTCGCCGGGGCGCAGCGCGCTGTTCTGGCCCGAGGAGGGCGCTGGGGCTGCCGGGCATATTTCCGCAGCGTTGCTGCGCGATGAAATCGCCGGATTTCCCGAGCTGGGCGAGCTGGAAACGTTGCGCCATTTCACCCTTCTCTCCCAGCGTAACTTCGGCATCGAAGGGCAGTTTTATCCGCTTGGTTCCTGCACGATGAAATACAATCCTAAGGTCAACGAGGTGGTGGCGCGCTTGCCGGGCTTCGCGCAAATTCACCCGTTGGCGCCGGGCGAACTCTTGCAGGGAGCCCTGCAATTGATCTACGAGCTGGAAGCGATGTTGGCGGAAGTCAGCGGTATGGACGCAGTGAGCGCCCAACCGGCGGCGGGCGCGCAGGGGGAACTGACCGGGCTGATGCTCATCCGTGCCTATCTGACCGAGCGCGGCAATCCGCGCAAGAATATCATCGTGCCCGATACGGCCCACGGAACGAACCCTGCCAGTTCGACATTATGCGGCTATGACGTGATCCAGATTTCTTCCAAGGACCAGGGCGTGATCGACGCGCCAACGGTGGCCAGGTTGATGGACGAAGATGTGGCGGCTTTGATGATTACTAATCCGAACACCCTCGGCCTTTTCGAGAAAAACATCGAAGCGGTCTGCGCGGCGGTGCACGCCAAGGGTGGATTGGTTTATCTGGATGGCGCCAATCTGAATGCTCTCATGGGCATCGCCAAGCCCGGTCATATGGACGTGGACGTGCTCCATATGAATCTACACAAAACTTTTTCGACGCCCCACGGCGGTGGCGGGCCGGGGGCGGGGCCCGTGGGAGTGAAAAACGCGTTGCGCGATTATCTGCCCGCGCCGCGCATCGAAAAAATCGGTGAGAGGTATAAATTAGTCGAAGATTACCCCAAGTCCATCGGCCGCGTGCGTTCATTCTTCGGAAACTTTGGCGTCCTGGTCAAAGCCTATGCCTATATCATCTCGTTGGGAGCCGACGGTTTAGAAGAGGTCAGCCGAATGGCATTGCTCAATGCCAACTACGTACGCAAGCGGTTGGAGAAGTATTACCAGATCGCCTACGACCAGCCTTGCATGCACGAATGCATCTTTACCGACCGCATTCAGCAGAAGCAGGGCGTGAGCACGCTGGACATCGCCAAGCGGCTTTTGGACTACGGCTGTCACCCGCCGACCATTTATTTTCCGCTGGTGGTGCACGGCGCTTTGATGATCGAGCCGACGGAAACCGAAACGCCGGAAACCCTCGACGAGTTCATCGAGGCGATGATCGCCATCGCCCAAGAAGCTCGGGAAAATCCCCAGCTCGTCAAGACTGCCCCGCATACGACCCCCGTGTCTAGGCTCGATGAGGCGCGCGCTGCACGCAAGCCGGTGCTTAGGTGGGAGCCTCAAAAGACTGAAGGCGAGTGACGAATTCTCCGTCCAAAGTTCAAGTTTCAGATGCGCCGGTAAAGCCGGCAAGGTGTTGTGAATGAGAGTTTCATACAGTGAGGAGTAGCCCACACTGGCTCCGAGTCATGTACCTTCGACCGCAAGGGCGAAGGTGAAGCGTTGACAGGGGTACATGCAGGCGAGGTATCGAGCCGCGAAATTGAACCACCATCGCGCAAGCGGTGGGGTCACTCCTGGGTGCCGACGTTGTTGAACTAAGCGGAAGGCAACACTGGAGGCGTCGCCATGGCGAGACGCTTTTGGACCTGGCGCGGTCTAAGACCCTATGCATGCATGCAAGCACCTTGAGCGGAAACCGGGAGATCCCGTGTCGGTCTGTGAGAGAGGAAATCACAGACCACATCGGAAAGTCCAAGGACGCACACCGATGATGCACGGAGAGGGGAGGTCGGACAGACCCGTAGTACCAACGAAGCCACCGAACGAGGTCGAGCCTGAGTCTGCACGTCCGGATCTATGCGGGGGACCGCTCGCGAGGGAGGTTCCTACCGCGACACGATGCAGACATCGAGCAGTGGTGTTTCGAGGGAAGGTTAAAGCTCGTAACAACGAAGTGCGCAAGCGCAAAATGACTTTGAAATTTCACAGTTGGACGCCTTCGCTACTCCAATGTTCCACCTCGCTTCTGGATTCCTCTTTAACTGCGGAATCCGGGTTCAAGGTTTCCCGTTCAGGGTTCAAAGTTGGGAACCTCGAACTTTGACCCGGCAAGTGGCTCGCGAGATTACGGATTATTGGTGAACGCGACGCGGTTGTTCAGGTAAGTGAAGCCGGCGATGATGCGCAGGCGATTCGCGGCTATGGATCGCGGGATGGGGGGAAACGGTGCCGCAGCCTTGATGGCGCGTACCGCTTCGTCGTCGAGCAAATTGGAGCCAGACGAGCGCACCACCGAGAGCAGGTCGATATGGCCGTCTTGCAAGACCGTAAACTCCACCGTGACTTTTCCCTGCAGTCCATAGTGCTTGGCCAGGTCGGGGTACTGCCACTGGGCTTCGATCCAGCTTTCGATTTTTTTCGTAAACGGCGCCAGTATCGGGTCCTGGGTATTAAGCGGAATCGGGCGATTGTATGACGCCAAATCGCGAAAGCCCGGCAGCAGTTGTGGCTTTCCGGCGGGTTTTGCCGAGCTGTCCTTTTGAAAGATCGAGGTTTCCCCTTGCCCGGCGCCGCGCTTGATGCTTGCCTGATCATTTCGCGGCCGATCTTCGACTATGGCTGATCGCTCTTGAGTCTCGGGGGGCTGTTCAGTGCGCGCCGCTAGTTGAGGCGGCAGCGGTAAATCTAGAAATTCCGGTTGGGGCACCGGCGGAACCGATTTTTTCGTGACGACTGGCGCGCGTTTGAGCCGTTTTGCTGGCGCCGGTTCTCGCTGGCGCCGCGACGGCAAAGGCGGCGCGGTCAGGGTTTTTTCCCGGTCGATGGGTATCGAGCCCGGCAGAAACGAAACGGAGATTGGTTCAAACGGTGGACTGGCCGCAAACGGCTTGCGCCAGAGCAGGGGAACTAGAGCCAAATGCACCGCCAGCGAAAGTAAAAAACAAGGGTAAGATATGTTCTCGAACCGCACCTAGATATAATATCGGATCAGGATAACAGCGGCAACCGAGGAAATCGGCGGGCGCATGTCATCCGCCTAACCGAATTTGTGGAAGGAGCAGAGATGTTTGGCCTAGGTCTCGGCGAGTTGTTGATAATTCTTGCCGTCGTGGTCCTGTTTTTTAATCGCCGCTTACCCGATCTCGGCGGAAGTTTCGGATCCGCCATCAGGAAATTCAAAAAGGCCTTGCGCGAGCCTGATGAAATTGACATCACGCCGGATCAGTCGAAGAAGCGCTCGGACAGCAAATAGCCATTCTAGCAGACTGTTGAAGGCTGTGTGGTCTGCTCAATGAGATCTCAGAGGTGCGGCGCGCCGTATTCGTTACTCGTGTTCGTGGTTCGTGCTCGTCCGAATACGAGAAACGGGCACGAGCGACGAGCACGAATTCGACCGGGCTTTTCCCGCTCCCGTCAGGCGTCCGCCTCGGCGGACAACACCTCGCAACGCGCGTCCTTGACCTGTTTGCCCGAGCGCAGAAAGACGATCGCGAAGGGTACGGAATCTCCAGAGGGAATTTCAAATGTTTTCAGCGGCTTTAAACGCTGGAGATCGGTTACGTCTTGGGCGGTCATGCCACGAATGATCTGCGACGAAATGGCGTTGCCGATCCACATCGTCTGGCGCTCGATTTCTTTGCCCTCGTGATCGTATAGCCGCCCCGCAAGCTGGACATTGCGGATCATCACCGGATTTTGATTTACCGCCACGCCGGTAAGCACCACGACCTCGCGACTTCCCTGCAGGCTCTGGTACTTCGTTTCGACGGATTTGAGCAGAACACCGTTTTTCACGTGGTCATTACGCACGACCGAGTGCCCCACGAAGGGAATGCTGCGTACCCACTTTTCTGAGTCGACAGGGTGGGTTTTTTGATACGCCAGCAAGAAAGCAAACAGAATGACGAGCAAGCCAAAAAGGCTCAGAAAAGGCGTGAGCGAGGCCGGTTGGCCGCGATAGGGCTCGATGGTTAAGACATTATCGTTGGTCTCCCGCTCGGAGGAATCGCTGTGGGAGGACCGGATCTCCACGCTTGGTCCTGCCGGTATATTATCTTTCGCAACCGCAGTGGTGGCAGCGATGGTAAAGGCTGTTGCATCCTTACCCTTGCCATCGGACTTTTTAGACTCCTTTACGCTTTTATCGTGGACGGTCGTCTTTTTGTCTATTGAGCGTTCGGACTCGGGGATGGACTCTTCGCGGGATGATTCCGGCTCCGACCGGGTGGTCGGCTCAAAGATAAAAGCCATCTCGGGATTGTCACTCGTTTGATCCGCGCCGGTGGTAGAAGCCTCGGCGGCGATTTCCGGCTCGACTTCGAGTTCGAAGGTATGCTTGCAGCGCGAGCAGCGAAAAGATGGCGCCGCACCTTTGACCAATTCATCGGAGACTTTATAGGTCGTCTTGCATTTTGGACATTGGACCAGCATGAATATTTCCTTAACTGCCGTGGAAGCCGTGAGGGAATTTTTAATGAAATCAAGGCAATTTTATGGTAATCGACGAGGATTTCAAGATTCCGCCAATAAGTACTTCGGTTAGCTGAATAAACTACCGAAAACCGCGTCTAAAAGACAGGCCTAATGTGGTCGAAGTAAGCGACTGGGAATTGGTCCAGAAGTGCCAAGCCGGCGACATGAGCGCCTTTCAGGAGCTCGTAACGCGGTATCAACAGAAAGTCTTCATGGTGATTCTAGGACTGCTCCGCAACCGAGAAGACGCCTTGGAGGTCGCGCAGGAAACTTTTTTTCGCGCCTATCGGAAGATCAAGAGCTTTCAGGGCGGGTCGACGTTTTACACATGGCTTTACCGAATTGCGGTCAACATCGCAATCGACGCCCAGCGACGGCAAAAAAGGAATCCGTTGGATTTTCGGGAATCGATGGATGGCGTCATGGAAGAACGCAACGAAGTCGCAAAAGATCCGTTTGCCGACGTTCACGACAAGGAACTAAGAGCCAAATTGATTCAGGCAATTAACGACTTAACACCAGAGCACCGAGCGGTGATTGTCTTAAGGATATTGGAGGGGTTATCATATAAAGACATCGGGGAGATATTGGATTGTTCCGAAGGCACGGTGATGAGCCGCCTCCACTATGCGCGAAAAAAGTTGCAGGAAAAATTGCGAGCGTTTCTATGAAAACCTGCGTGGATACCAGAGAATCTATCAGCGCGTGGCTTGACGGCGAACTATCGGGCGCCGAAGCCGACGCCGTTGGGTCGCATCTCGAAACTTGCCTGGTCTGTGCCGAGGAGCGGCGTCAATTGGAAAAACTCAATCGGGCGATGATAGGCGTCTTTGAGTCCGAGGAATTCCGCCTCGACACGGAGCCCTTTTGGCGGGGCCTGCAGCAACGGATCGCGGCGCAGCGACCCTGGTACGCCGATCTGGCTGAACGGGCCGGGCCATTTTTTCGCGCGCCGTCGTTTGCCTGGGCGGTTCCAGCGGTTATCGTTTTACTGATCGGTGCTCTATACTTCCAGTCGATCTTGCCCGGCTGGGGTGTGGGAGTGCCGCGCAATAACTTTGCCGCTGTCGAATCTATCGACGCCTACGGACGCAACGTTGCGCTTTTGCGCGAGTATGAGAGCAGAACCACCGTCATCTGGCTCTATCAGAATCCAGATAGCGAAGACGAGGCAGCCGGTGAAACTAACGATAAAGGCCCTGCTTTTTAGTTTTTTTCTATGCTCGGCAGCGATAAGCGTAATTGCTGCCGACAAAAGTTTTCAATCGGTCCAGATCACAATCAAGACGATCTCCGCGAGCAAACAGGGCGATGAGTTCGACGCGCGCTTGGCGCCGTTGGAAAAACAGCTCAAGGCCTTAAACTACCGCTCCTACCGTTTGTTGAAAGAAGAAACCCAGACCGCGCGCTGGCAAGGCAACGCCAACTTCGAAATTCCCGGTGGACGGGTACTCACGGTGCGACCGCAGGAAGTCACCAACAACCAGCTCGGCTTGCGAGTGCAACTCAAGCAAGGCGACAAGCCGCAGCTTGAAACCACCGTGCGCCTGATTAATGGCGGCAATTTTATCCTGGGCGGGCCGCCCCATGAGGGCGGTGTGTTGGTCTTATCGATTTCTGCGACCGCGAGGTAAACTGCTATTACTAATGAGTTCGTTATTTAGAGACTATGTCGTTAGTGTGCGACCGAGAGGCGAGCCCTTCCGATCGCGGTCAATGGTTTTCTGCCTTACCGGCCACCACCCCGTCCTCTCCATAGGTGGAAATGCCCGCCGGCAGGGCCTGAAAACAACCTTTGCGCTCCTGTGCCCGCGCTCTC
>DATBLC010000022.1:0-3129 GCA_036555515.1 Binatia bacterium | reverse complement strand
GGCATATCTCGGGGCTCTCGCCCTGACTCTGGTGACATCCATCCTCGCCACCGTCGGTTGCTAGTCCGCGACCGAAGCTGGCGATGATGATCCCTCGATGGACGAAGGACAGCTGATTGGCGGAACGGCCGCAGGTCAGCGTTACGCGGCCGTCGGTGCTGTCGCCGATGAGACGAACGGCACGTTCTGCACCGCGACGCTCGTCACCAAGAACGTCATTGTCACGGCAATGTATAGGAAATTTACACCACCTTTTTTCTGCCCGGAGCTATATCGCCGAACCCGCGAGCCGTCAAGCGCAGGTGTGTTTAGTGAAAATCCCGGTGTTGCTTCGGTGGCTCGGGCAATGCAGCGGTCGGAAGCGCGCGATTGGCTCGCCGTCGCTGCGCTGGCTCAAACTCAGAGCGAGCGGCAGCGTTCGGCTAGCGTTAGCAACCCGTTTGGGCTCTCAGGCCGTTTGCAATAAATCGAATCGCTGCGCTGGCACGCGCGGCGGGGCGCGGGTGGGCAGGCCTGGCGGCTGAGTCGAAGCGCTGGATGAGGGTGACCGCGCCGGTGCCGGCCTGGCAACGTTTCAGTTTCGCCTGCTTGATTAGAAAGGTGGCGATAATCCGGTGGATCACCTGCAAGAGCGGCGCGAGCAGCTGCAGCTGGGCGGCTAACAGAACTCGCAGCGGAATCGGCAACGACAGCACCCATTGGCGCACCAGGACCGGAGGGATGACGTGGCGATTTCATCGGAATACGCAGCTGGCAGCCGCCGGCTCGCCGAAGTGGCCTTTTCGGACCGGCTCAACGTCGGATTCAACCTTCTTGGCACGAAGGATGTTTTTGACGGTTTCGATGAAGTGTTCTTTCGAGAGTCCCAGCGAGAAGTCGAATTGAGATGATCGTAGCCCGCTCCACGCCCACTCCTGAATTTGCTCCAGCGCTATAGGGATGGGAACCGATCGATGATTTTCGACCCTTGCCCTCTAAAAAAGTCTTATTTTGTCCCACACGTCCCAATGCTAAATATCACCGCACTTGATCCCCAAAACCGTCGACAAAAGTTTTCACCAGTCGAATGATCGCTGATAGACTTAGTTTTTTATCCGATGCTGGACTCTCCTCTCAATTCGATGACTACGCGAGACGCGTCAGAGCCGGCGCGCGCCCGGTCTCCCCGGGCGTTGTTTAACCGGTTTGAGGAGATCGTCAGAGACGTTGACCCTGGCACCGAAAGCACATAAACTTGGTCAGAATTCAGATCAGAAATCGATGGGGAGAGTGTCGATGAAGACCATGCCACTATCAGAGGTCAAGACCAAGTTAAGCGAGTTGGTGGATGCGGTGGAGCGTCGAGATGAGGTAGTCACGATTACCCGCAACGGAAAGCCCGTAGCTATTATCGTCAGCAAGGATGAGTACGAGGGTTGGCATGAAACTGTGGAGATCATGCGGGACAAGAAGTTTTTGGAAGAGATTCGTAGGGGCATACGATCTCTTAAACGCACAAAGAAGCGCTACTCGCTTGACGACCTTTTCGCCGACTGAACTCTGTGCATGCCTCTATCCACGCTCAAAGTCCCGGCCGAAATTCGTAATCTCATCCGGCGGCTGCATCCTCAACTAAAGCGCAAAGTGCATGCCGCGTTGGCAGACATTCTTGAGGACCCAAGCTGCGGGAAGGCACTTAAAGAGGAGCTTGCAGGCTACTGGAGCCTGCCAATTGGAAGAACACGAATCATCTATCGGCCCGTTGAAGGCAGCGTCGAAATTGTCGCGATAGGACCGCGAAAAACCATTTACGAGGACGCATTCCGACAAATTGTCCAAAATCGCGAGAAACCCTGAGAATACCTGCTTATATTTTGCTGCCAGGTGACAATGCGCGCGCGAAATGACTGAGCCAAATCGCCGCGAAGTAGGTCTCGGATGCGAGAGCGATTACAAAGCATTGGAAACGGAGGGACGTGCAGCGTCGACTTGAATCAGTTGAATCGGTAGTCGATGGATGGTCACACGACAAGAAAGGTGAAATTCGACGTGGTTCTCGAACCGGAAGCGACTTACTACCCGATCACAAAGGAATTGTTGCGATTAGGGTTGTATGAAAATCTAATGTGGGGTAAGTAGTAGTACCCCTGAGGACAACGTGATCTCGAGACGACTTCGCAGCTACTTCCTCCTTTCTTTCTTTTTTCTTCTTGCTGCTCCAAGTTGGCAGAATCAAGTGCACGCGGGGCAAATCCTGTTAGCCTGGATCGATAACGCGCATAATGAAGACGGCTTCACCATCGAACGGCGGCTCGGGTCCACCCAGGATTTTGTTCCGATTGCGTTTGTGGGAGTGAACGTCACTTCTTACTTCGATACGAATCTCATCGATGGAGCCGTTTATTGTTACCGGGTAGCGGCGTTCAATGCCTTCGGCGCGTCGCCCTACACCCCTGAAGCATGCGCGCCGGCCAAATCGAGCCTCTATCACGTCTTCCGGATCGGCGTTTTTCGCCCCAACACAGGCGAATGGTTTATAGATAGCGGCAACGGTGTTTGGGACGGCTGTGAAGTGGATACCTGCGTTCAGTTCGGAATTTCCGGAGATATGCCGGTGCCCGCGGACTATGACGGCGATGGAAAAGTGGATATTGCAGTGTATCGCAACGGTGCATGGTATATCTTGCGATCCACGGATGGTGTAGTAGCGGCAGCGGGCTGGGGTGGGCTAGCCCAGGATGTACCGGTTCCGCGCGACTATGATGGAGACAAGAGAGCAGATATTGCAGTATACCACGCAGGTTCCTGGTATATTGCCCGCTCCTCGGATGGCGGAGTTAGCCACTTCGTTTGGGGCGATGAATCATGGTTGCCGGTGGTTGCGGACTACGACGGCGACGGCAAGGCCGACATCGCGGTGTATCATCCCAATGGGCAGTGGGCGATTGTGCGCTCCTCGGATGGCGGGAACATAGCGATCGGATGGGGCGGATCGGTCGGCGATACTCCTGTACCCGCGGACTATGACGGCGATGGCAAGGCCGATATCGCGGTTTACAATATCAACGGGCTATGGTCCATTCTGCGCTCGTCAGATGGCGGGAATATAGCGATCGGATGGGGTGGATCAGTGGGCGATATTCCAGTGCC
>DATBLC010000021.1:0-10408 GCA_036555515.1 Binatia bacterium | reverse complement strand
AGTATAACCCCTGGGCTTCCAGCGCGTCGTCGGCTACGGGCTGCGGCTGGCGTCCCAGAATGGTCTGGTAACAATGATCGATTTTCGACAACTCGCTAACGGCGATCGTGAGGGTGCCGATGCCCATGGCGCCGTTGGCGTGTTCCCATTGGCTCGGAATGCGTTCCTCTCTTGGGGTTGCGTCTTGAATGAGAAAAGGGGCCACGCCGCGGTGCGATCCGGTGGCGAGTGAAAGGATCCATTCAAGCTCATAACCGTCGGGGCGAATGCGCGACCAGGGCACGGGATCGTTGATCGCCACGCCACACTGGCGCAGTCTGCGCGTGTCGCCGACAAGATCGTCGGTTTGCATACAGTAGTCCACCAGGCGTTCGCCTTTTTGCAATGGCTCCCACCAGCGGTGGTCGAGGGCTTCGCGGTAAAAGGCGATGATTTCGAGATAGGAACCGTCTTCGAAGGCGATGAGCGCGTTGTGGCTGCCCACAGGGTGCTTGCCTCCGGCCACCACGGTGAAGCCGAGTTGCCGGTAATCGACAGCTGCCTGATCGAGGTCATTGACGGCGATAACGAGGTGATCGATGCCTTTGAACATTGCGCAAGCCGCCTGAAATTTCTAATTAAGCGCGGGCGCCACTTCGTTAAGGAACCTATTCAGCTGGCCGGTCTGGTCCCACGACGTCATTCTTAGCGTTATGTGCTCGATGCCGGCGTCGAAATAGGCCTTCAGTTCTTCGATGCACTGGCTAGGGCCCCCCGCGGTGGTGAAGCCCTCGACGAACTTCATGCTGAAGTTAGAAGTATAATACTTGTCCAAAAACGCTTTGCTTTCATCGAGCGCGGCTCGGCGGTTTTCGTTGATGGTGATGTTGTGATAAAGGGCGCTGCCGATCTTCCTGGAATCGCGGCCTTCTTCGATCGCCATCGCCTGAATGCGCGCCCATTGTGATTTGAATTCCTCGGGTGTCACTTTGTTGGTCATCCAGCCGTCGGCGAACCGCGCCACGCGCCTTAAGCCTTTTTCGACTGCGGGTGACGGCGCGCTGGCGCCGTCTTTCCACGTCAACCCCGTGGGGTTGCTAGCGATCCAGATCGGCATGGGGTTTTGCACCGGGCGGGGCTGAATGGTGACTCCCTCGAATTCGTAGAACCGCCCCCTGTGCGACGCCTTTTCTTCGTGAAAGAGTTTGCGCAGGATCGTGATGCCTTCTTCGAGCCGGGCAACCCGCTCGGTGTCTTTAATGCCCATGACTTTGTGCTCAAGCGCCTGCGCCGGACTTTGTTCGTTGGGGCCGCCGAGGCAAACCGCCAACCAGGCGCGGCCGTTGGAAATTACATCGAGACTAGCCCATTGCTGCGCCAGCAGCGCGGGATGGCGCTGCGGAAAGGTCGCCATGCAGCCCACCGCCAGTTTAACCTTTTTGGTGATCGCCGCCAGCGCGGAAAGCAGCGCGATGGATTCAAGCCTAGGCTTGGCGAGCAAGCTGTCGCCAACCCACACGGCGCTGAACGCGCCGGAGTCTTCGCCCCGCTTCGCCATGTCAAAAAGCTCGGGCACTGTCACCGCGCCGATGATGACTCCACGGTTTGCTAGAGTGAGTCCGAATGAACCCATAAGAACCCTTTCAAAGCGTTACTCTTGCAAGGCCGGGTTATAGCACAGGCCGCCACGTAAGCGAAATGACCTGCAGTTGGACAAGATCACAACGCCATGTCATGCTCGCCGAAGAATTGCCCGCTAAACAATCGAGTCAGGAGCCTGCCGATGAAAGCCAGTTTCAGGGATTACGTCAATCTATTGCGAAAAAACGAGGAACTACTGGAGATAAACAAACCCGTCGACCTGCGCGATGTCGCGGCTCTGGTCGAGCAATCAGAAAAGGCCTTGATGTTTAACAACGTCAAGGGCTATTCGATGCCGGTGGTATCCGGACTCCTGCAATCGCGCAACCGCATCGCGCTCGGGATGGGCGTACCCTACGACCAGATCGCGGAAAAACTGGCCAACGCCATGAGCAAGCCCATCAAACCGAAACGCGTGGCCAACGCGCCCGTCAAAGACGTTATCTTGACGGGGAATAAAGTCGATTTGTACCAGCTGCCGGTGCCGGTATTCTCGGTCATGGATGGAGGACCAATGATTACCGGCGGCGTAGTCATCGCCGAAGATCCCGACCATGGCATGAACGCCGGCATGTATCGGTTGATGCTCAAAGAAAAAAACGTGACGGGCATCGATATCGTTACACCCAATAACCTGCGAAGGTTTGCCGAGCGGGCCTTGGAGAAGAAAAAGCCGCTGCCGGTTTCCATCTCCATCGGTACGCATCCTTACGAGTGTGTTGCTTCGACTTTCAAGGCTAACCTGGGGGTCAACGAGCTCACTTTCGCCGGCGGCCTGCGCAACGAACCGCTTCGGCTGGCGGAAGGAGAAACCGTGCCGGTTCCGTGCATCGCCGATGCCGAGATCGTACTGGAGGGGGAAATTCTTCCCGAAGGTTGGGTTCATCCCGAGGGGCCATTCTGTGAGTTCAACCGTCTGATGGGCGGCCTGCACATGAACCCGCGTGTTCGCATCAAAGCGATCATGCATCGCAAAGGCGCGATGTATTACGCGCTGCAAATGCCCTGGGAAAATATCTGGATGAGCGCGCCCATCTATGAAGCCGCCGCCCGTCGCGTGCTCTTCGAAGCCGGCGTGCAGGCCGTGGCCGTAAACGTTACACCCGGCGGTTGCTGCCACTGGCACATCGTTGCGTCGATCAAGAAGGCGCCGGGCGACGGGAAGAATGCTATCCTGGCGCTTTTGTCCGTCGCGGATATTAAACACGTCACCATCGTCGATCACGACATCGACGTGTTCGATCCCGTCGACGTCGAATGGGCGGTGGCGACCCGAGTTCAAGCCGACCGCGATGTTCTGCTCGTATCCAACGCCCGCTCCAAACCCTTGGACCCTTCGCTACCGCTGCCGGTACAAGGGAAGATTCCGACAACCGCCAAAATGGGCATTGACGCGACGATTCCGGAAAATATTTCGGCCGAGCGTTACAAACGAATCGTCTACTTCAACCAGGGCAAGGTTCAGTTGAAAGACTATGTTGGCGAGGCATCGGAGGAAGAACTCCGCAAATTAAAAGCAGGACCAGAGATTGGACCAGGAATGGCTGAAAAAATCCTTTCGGCCTTATCCAAAGAACATCTGTTTTTCGCCGACCTCTTGGCGAGCTTCCCGCGGGAGGCCTTTCGCACTATAGGCGAAACCATCGGCCGCCTGCATCGAGAGGGGAAAATTGCGCAAGACGGAGAGGGGAAGTATCAGGTTAAGGAGCAGGTAGTCTGACACCTAGCGGAATTGAGTTTAAGCCGTTCAAAACGTTTCGAACTATTTTAACGGATGGAACTCTGATCCCTTGCTTATGTAATGGCGCGCAGCGCGGCCCGATGACTTGTCAGCGCCTCGCCAGTGCCTCCCGGGCTAGTTCCAATGTCTTATTGGTCATCGCGTCGAGAACGTCGAGCTGTTTCGTATTCAGCCACTCTTCGTTAAAGGGACCGGCTGGTGGCTCTAAATTTGCCCCCGTGTAAGATTTGACGTCATCGGCATACTTCTGAATCTTCGGCAGGGCAGCTGTCCACGCCTTCAGAATCTCGGTGTTGTGCTTTTCAATTTCCTTTTCATGCGTGCCCGCGTCGATTAGCTGATTTACGAGTGGCTCCTCCATCAAACCTTGTTTCGCGCGTTCCAGCGCTGCGAGATTATCCTTGATCGCCTGCAGCTGCCTTGCTGTTTCCGCCATCAATACGGCTATCGTCGGTCCGGCTGCTCTCGGGTCTCTTTCGATGCGGGTAATCTCTTCGTTACGAAGAAAATCAGTCGTGGAACCGCTGTGACACGCTTCAATGATGAGCGTCAACTGAAAGCCCGTTTCAATCGCCTCCTTCTGCCACTTCGCCACAACGGAAGGTGCGATTGTGTTATTGTCTACACCTTTCATTCCCGAGGTTTCGCCATGGCCGCTGTAAAAAATTACGATATCGTCTTGCGGAACACCTAATTCGACAAACCGGCCAAACAGTGCTTCCATTTCGGCTGCCGACTGGTCTGTGACCCGCGTCGTGGCGTATCCTCGACCCCGCAAGATACCTTCCATTCGCTGACCATCGGTGAGTGCCGACTCGAGATCTTCCTCCGGTTCGTCGTACTTTGTATTAGTGACAATGAGCGCTAGCTTGGTGCCCTGACCCGCGACGACATTACCCGATCCGGCTTCCGAAAACGTCGGCGCGACTGATTTGAGCCGGGCCTCGTTTGCATTTGCTGCTTGCTTGACGGCCTCCGCGATGGACAACTCTCTTTTTTTGTCGGCCTCCAACATTTCCATCAAAATCTCGCCATATTTCCCAACGGATTTAGTTGGTGTTTGCGCGCCCGCACCGACGACGACGTGTCCCTCCGGACCGCCGAGGCCACGCTGGATCAACGATGAAAACTGGTGCAGAGTGAGCGCTCGCGCCAGGTTTGACGGCATTCCGACCAGCCGCTGAAGAACTCGGTTGCCAACCTGTCGCTGCAAGCGCAATAGCAATGCGGCAGCCGTGCGGTTTTGTTGAACCACCTCGGAACGGCCAGCACGATCTAAAGGAGATGTCCGATGGTTCGGCATTCGTTCAGCCGATTTGATGCTCTGCGACATAAGCCAAAAGGATTTTATGGACGACGCCGGCGTTCGTCAACTATCGGTTAACTCGCAAGAATAGTTACCCGATGCGTGATTACTTGTTTTGTTACTAACATCGGCAAGGATGTCGCACTGTGCAGATGCCCTAAGAACACAGGCAAACGGAGTGTTGAAAAACTTTGATTCCAGGCTGTTCAAAAAGGTCTCAGACGCGAGGCGCACGAGAAATCGACGAGCGGAGGCGTACTCGTTGGAGCGAGACGATTGAGTGCAACAAAGCAGGTGAGCCTTTTTCTTCGCCAGCGTTGTCAGGTCCACAAGATGCGTAACATCCTGGCCAAGCTGCCCCGCGTGATGCAGGGGCAAATGAAGCGGCTCATCCAGCAGGTCTTCCTTGCATCGAGCCATGCGCAGGCGCTCAAGCGCGGGCGTGGCTTGATCGCGCAGTTTCGCGATCGATATCCGGCGGCGATGGAGTGTTTGGAGCGGGACCTGGAGGAATGTGTGACGTACCTGCGTTTCCCATCTGTGCATCATGTTCGCATTCGAACCACCAATCGGCTGGAGCGGCTTAACGGAGACGGACGCCGGCGAACGAAAGTGATTCCCCGGTTCCCGACTGAGCGCTCGTGTCTGGCGCTGCTCTTTGCCAGCCTGGTGACAGCCTCCAAGCGCTGGCGTGGTGTGAAGATGACGCCCCCTGCAATCAAGCAACTCCAGCTCTTGCGAGCTGAGACCGCGACGACATCTGGTCAAAAGGCTGTCGCGTAATGTGGAGAAGGGGATGTTCAACGCCTCACGCTTTTACAGGAAAATTGGAACTTGACCTTGTCCTCCAGCTCAAGTTCGTTGGTCAACTCCCGGAATCAGTCGGTTTAATCCAACGTAATCGTCTTAAAATACTCCGGGACGATCACCTTGATATTTCTATCGACCGCCTTGATTGCGTTCTCCACCCGCTGTGTCCGTTTGCGGTTCGAACTCGAGATTCCCGCGGAAAAAGGGACGCGCCAGTTATCGTGATGGTGGATGATGACGGTTTTGGGACGGAGGATTTTGACGGCTTCGGTCCAATTGTAGTCACCGGTCGCCGCGAGGATGGCGACATCGGGATGCAACCCTATCAATTTTTCTTCGATGAAATTGCCGGTGCTTTGATGCAATATGCGCTTCTTGCCAAAGGTGAAGCAGTAAAGGTAGCTGCCGCCTTCGACGAAGGCGTTACCCATGATAGGCCCAAACCAGGGTTTCAAGACCTCATCCGATCGCGGTTGGCGGCGCCGGCCGCTTCTGTTTAAGACGCCGTGCCGGCTTTCGATCACCTGAACGGAGAAATCCTTGAAATCCAAATTTTCGCCTCCGCTTATCGTTGTTAGCTGAGCTCTGTCGATGCCAGCAGTCAGGGCGATATTCGTGGTCGTTCGGGAGCCGATAACCTTTGAGCCGAAGCGTTTGGCGATGAACGGAATGTCTGCGATGTGATCGGCGTGACTGTGACCGGCGAAGATATAGTCTGCGCCCGTGATGACACTCAACACCGCGTCCTCGTCGGTTTTCCATGCGGCGCTCGCGGATGCTTCTCTCCGGCTGAGAAACGGATCGATGAGGATGATAGTCTTGCCGGCGCGGATTTCCCAGCCGGCATTGCCGAGCCAGTTCAGTTGTACGCGTTGGTCGCCCGCGGAAGCTGATCTCGACTCTGGTTCCGTCGCCCACAAGGAGCCACAGAACAGAATCGATGCGACAAGAAAAACTGAAAACATAATCGTCATCGTTTTCTCCTCCGTCGCATCCATAATCACGCTTTCCGCGCTTTGGGAACATCGTCTGCATCGGCGCTGTACAGAATCGTATCATGCGCCGGAATATGACAACAAAAACTTGGAAACTGCAATTCGTGGACCTTCGTGTTAGCTTGACAGCCGAAGTTCCACCTATTAAATGAAGCTACCATGATCGTCACGAACGGAGCTTTGGGCCACATCGTACTGAACGTGGCGAATCTCAAGAAGTCGGAGAATTTTTACCGCGCAGTCCTTGGATTGAGAATCTCAGCGCGGAACAAGCAGACTCAGATGACATTTCTGAGCTATGGGCGGGAGCATCACGACATCGCTTTGCAGGCGCTGCCGAGGGGCGCGAAGCATGTCAGCGGAGAGGGGACGCCCAAGCTCCATCATTTTTGTATTTACGTTGATTCCGACGCCGTCATCGAGAAGTTGTATCCCCTCTTAAAACGGCGGAAAATCCCGATCGTCAGCGGGCCGGAGACGCTGGTGGTTGCCGGCAACCGCTCCATCAGTTTTCTCGATCCCGACGGCAACCGCGTCGAAGTGGCCTGCAATGCAAACAAATTCCGACACGATGAGCGCAAAAAGCGAGAGGGGTAGATTAAAGAAATCTCTGTTAGTTCTCATGGCTCTAGCAGCTGATTGCGCGAGTTTGGGTCGCCGATGGCATGCAGTATGCTGAGAACGGACGAGATCCTTCACTTCGTTCAGGATGACAACCCCCGTGTCGTTCCGAGCGCAGCGAAGAATCTCGCATTTGTCTTTCTAGATTTTATGACTGAAACTGTCGAGGTTCATCATGTCTGCTGAAGCGGTATTGAACGGTAAAACCTTGCCCACGAAAGAGTTTTGCAACATGCTCATGGAGGAAGTGAAGAATCGCCACGCGCGCCTCTATCATCCGTTTTATCTCGATCTTTATGAAGGCAGGCTTCCCATAGAGGCCGTGCGCGTCTGGGCGAGAGAGGCCTGGGGCATCTTTGCCTATAACGTGGCCATCAACACGGCGAAACTCGTGCGCTGCCAGCTTTCCGGCATCCACGATCCACAAATTCACAAGAAGTTTGTCGATATCATTCATTCCGAAGTCGGCTATACCTACTTCGAAGGATCGCCGCGTCCGGTCTTGGGCCACCGCGCGCTCTTTCTGCGTTTCGGCGAAAGCATCGGGATTCCCGCCAAGGAACTCGAACGATGCGAGCTCGAAGAAGACTTTCTCCCGACGACGGTTTTGGCCCGGGTAGGGTGGCTCGATATTGCGCTGCGCAGTAATCATATTCTCGAACAAGTGGCGTCGACCAATTGCTGCAACGAATTCTCAAACCAACTGACTGGCGGCAAGTTCTTTCGGGCTTTCCGCGATCATTACGGCTTGAGGCCGCACGATATCGAGTTTTTCGCCGAGCACGGCGAAGCGGACACCGAACACAGCAATATCGGCTACGAACTAGTGGAAGAGTTCGCCACAACGAACGAATTGCAGGTGCGGGTGCTAAAGGCATTGCGCAAAGGTTTGTCGATATGGTGGGCTCTGACCGACGGCGTGGCGCGGGAGTGCGAGAAGCTGAAAAAATTGGAATGATGGAGTGTTGGAGTAGTGGAGTGATGGGTACGAGGAATGGAGAGATGGAGTAATGGAATGCCGGAGTATTGGAGGTGCTGAAGAACAAGAACCGCGGGTATCAACAGCTTCGGGTGTGGCAGGATGCTGTAGAGTTTTATAAGTTGAACTACCAAGTGTTTCGCAAATTTCCGTATAACTTAAACGAGTTGCATCGCAAGCCTTAGCGTCGAGCGATTCGATTCATAGAAACATTGCCGAGGGATATTGTAGGCGATCAATACGCGAATACCTTAATTTCCTTAATATAGCATTGGGTTCATTGGGAGAAAGTGTATCAGGGCTGCATGCTTATCGAGTAAGTGGTCAAATCAGTGATGAGGAGTTTACTAGTCTAAACGAGCTGGCTTTCAAGCTAGAGAACGGGTTGCTCAAGCTGGTTGAGAGCCTGGAAAGAAAGAAGCTCGATGGAGACTGGATAGACAGTTTAATTGTCAAAGAAAGCAACGAAGTCTACGGGGATTCACGTACAACAAAAATGTAGTCGGGGGTCTCCGGAACCCCATCACTCCAATACTCCACCACTCCAGCGAGGAATATTATGGAATTGTTGTCCACCTACCATCTGAAGAAGTGGGTTGAAGAAAATCAGTCCTACTTTAATCCGCCTTTTCGCACCAATAAGCTCATTGTAGCGCACAAAGACTTTTTGGTGATGATTCTGCGCGGGCCGAACACCCGGCTCGATTTTCATATCGACCCCGGCGATGAATTCTTTTACCAAGTTGTGGGCGACATGGAGTTGGTTCTCAAACCGGAAGGCGAGCGCCGGCAATCGGTACGGATTAAAGAAGGCGAGATTTTCGTCTGCCCCGGCGGACTGCCCCATTCACCTCGGCGGTTTGAAAATACCTGGGGCCTGGTTATCGAGCGCAAGCGGCGCCAAGAAGAAAAAGAAGAGTTTGCCTGGTTCTGTGAGAAGTGCGACGAGCTGGTACTTTCGCGCGTCGTAAACCAGGGAAACATTCCGTCGCAGGTTTCTAGCGTTTATAACGAATTCAATGCTGATCCCGCTCTGCGCACCTGCCGCGCTTGTGGTTATGTCTTTCCGGAGACGCCCATGGCCGAACGGTTAGCGTTCCTGGACACCAAAACATAGTTCAAATAGAGATCGTTGCCAGTTCTAATCCGCGACAACTTATAAACGCAACTGCGTTTACAGCGGGTGTCTACTTTCGTCTACAAAGTGTTAACAAGAGTCTACCATGATCCGTCCGGTCTGATTTGGATGGGGTCTCCTAGTAAATTTCCCCAGTTATTTCGCGCCTTGATAAAGATTCGGTCAGTCAGCTTCTTTGGCACTCCTCTTGCGCGGTAGGTGGCAAAGCAAAATACGGGCGACCCCGGGGAGGTCTTTAATGAACCGAACGACGCTTGTAGGTTCGTTGGTCTTGATGGGTGTTGGGTTTTTTTGCGGCTTTATTGGACCTATGCGAACGACACTAGCAGCGGCCGAAGATAGTAAAATTCAGCCTCTGATCACGACTGCGGAATTGAGCCGTGGTGAGAATCGCTTTGCGTTCGGGCTGCTGAAGGCCGGGAAGCTTCTCGAAGGCGCCGACGTGCAATTGCGCCTTTATGACATCGACGGTGGAGAAACCAAACTGGCGGCCGAGCACAAGGTTCCTTACCAAGCAGTCAAAAACGTCAAGGAACAGCGTTCGGTGCATCGCCATGCGGATGGATCGGCTCATGTACACGGGGACGACTCAGCTGTGCGGGGGCTCTACGTTGCGCAGCTAAGTTTCGCCCGGGCCGGTGGTTGGGGAGTCGAACTCCTCGTGAGGCAGGCCGACGGTTCGTTCGAACCCGTACGATTCGCGGTTACCGTACACGAGACTGCGGCCACCCCGGCCGTCGGTTCGGCGGCGCCGCGGAGCCGCAACCTGATCGCCCG
This sequence comes from Binatia bacterium, assembly GCA_036555515.1. GTDB lineage: Bacteria > Desulfobacterota > Binatia > UBA9968 > UBA9968 > DATACQ01. Next base: position 421 of record DATBLC010000021.1, on the reverse strand, counting down.
CGACGTTAAAGATTTACGTCAGATCGATACCAGCCCGCGGCCCGATCCGCGCCTGCATCAGGTTCGGATCGCCGACGCGATCACACAAGGCAAGCCGCAGCTTATCGTATTCGCAACCCCGCAATTCTGCACCAGCCGCATGTGCGGCCCGGTGGTCGATATCATGCGATCATTGCTGCCAACCTATGGCAAACGAGTGGCCTTCACGCACCAGGAGATTTGGCAGGATTTTGCGAGCAAAAGGGCTTTTTCTACGGTCGATGAGTGGCGGCTGCAATCGGAGCCATGGATTTTCGTGGTAGATGGTCAGGGGATTATCCGCGCAAAATTCGAAGGGCTCGTGACCGAGCGGGAGTTGGAGGTCGCGTTGCAACAAATGCTGACAATGCGATCGGCCGTCCGTCCTTGACCTTGGCGATTG
>DATBLC010000020.1:0-8761 GCA_036555515.1 Binatia bacterium | reverse complement strand
TGGGCAAGGTGGCCTTTCCCTGGGAAAAGAGCCCGACGTGATTTTCGCCCAACTTCATGAAGATCCGCGTCATGTTGGGCGTTACGTCCCGCCGCAAAGTTCTTGCCCCGAGAACTTCGGTGTAGAATTTCTCCGCTCGATCGGGGTCCATTACCGCCACGACGAAATGATCCAAGTGTCTCACGTTCCCTTCAGCGCCCATGGTTATACCCTCCTTTTAATGGATTCTAGTCTGTCGCTTCACTGTAACGCTGCTTCCCGCACCGGCGCGCTCGCCGGAAAAACGACGATCCGCTCTCTGGGGACAAGCACTGAAATTTCCCCGGCTCGTTTTTGATCGTCGGGCATGGCTTTCACGGTCAGCCTCGTCTGGTTGATCTCGACCTCGGCGATCACCTGGTCGCCCAGAAACGCCGAACTCAACACTTTCCCCTCTAACCGATTTTCGCATTCAGTGGAAGACACCCCCAGTCTTATGTCTTCGGGCCGAATACCCACGACCACCGCGCCGGTCTGCCCATTGGTATTATCGACCATGAGCGGCCCAATCTCCGTATCGACGCGATGTTGGTCGAGCAGATTCCCGCGCACCCAGTTGATGGATCCGAAAAACTCGGCCACCAGGGAATTTTTCGGCGCCCGGTAAAGCTCGAACGGGTTGCCGACCTGCAAGATTTCGCCCTGCGACATGACGGCAATGCGGTGCGCCAGCACCATGGCTTCCACTTGGTCGTGGGTCACATAAAGCACGGTAATGCCCAACTCGGTAACCAATTTTTTGATTTTGCTGCGCACTTCTTCACGCAGCCGCGCGTCGAGATTGCTCAGCGGTTCGTCCATCAATAGGACCTTCGGATTGGTGGCCAGCGCCCGCGCCAGCGCCACGCGCTGTTGCTGCCCGCCGCTTAACAGCCGGGCCGGGCGGTCCCCGAAGTCATCGAGTTGCACCAAGCCGAGAACATGGCGAATGCGCTCTTTGACGTCTATCTTTGAAATACGCCGCTGGCCGTGGGTCAAGACCAAGCCGATATTTTCCGCCACCGTCATATGCGGCCAGATGGCGTAGGATTGAAAGACCATGCCGATCTGCCGCTCCTCCGGCGGCACGTTGACGGGCGGGGCTGCCGAAAAGACGGTCGCGCCGTCGAACGAGATATTGCCGCGATCAGGTTTTTCCAGTCCGGCGATGCAGCGCATCAGCGTCGTTTTCCCGGAGCCGCTAGGGCCGAGCAGCACGAAGAACTCACCCCGGTCCACTTCGAGATCGATGCCTTTGAGCGCGACCACCGTCTGAGCACCTGACTTGAACTGCTTCTGCACCCCGGAGACCGATATCACATCGCCTCCTCGAAGCGGCTCCGGCGGCCGAAAGTCAAATAGAGCAAGACCGCCGGCAACATGAAGACAAGAATCACCAGATTGGCCGCGGCGGCCTTGTTCAAACTGCCGCCCAACCAGAGTCCCCACACGATCATCGGCAAGGTGACGTTGTTTTGATTTGTGACCAGAACGGATGCCATTGTCAACTCGCGATAACATAGCAGAGCCATCCACAGCCACGCGTAAACCAGCGCGGGTTTGAGCAGCGGCAATAGAATTTTCCGAATGACTTGAAATACCCGCAGCCCGCCGGCGAATGCGGCTTCTTCCAACTCGGGATGAATCTGCGCCAGAGAATTATTGATGATGCGCGTGGCGAAACTGATGCGGCTGATGGTGTAGACCACGATCACAATCGTCAATGTGCCGTAGAGAGGCACGGCGTCGCGCAACAGAAACAAAGCCGCAAAGACCGCGGCGATGGCGAGGATGATGCTCGGCACCGCGTGGGGCAAGAAGGCGAGGCCGTCGAAGGCGAGCCGCCACTTGAATCCCGAACGCAGAATCACCCATGAAATCGCGATGCACAGAAACAACGTCAAGGTCGGCACCGTGAGCATGATCAACAGGGTGTTGCGCGCGCCGGCGAGAAGCAACTCCCAGGGAAGGCCGTAGAAGTTGCTGAGGGATAGTTTCCCGAGCGCTTCCAGCGATGGCGGCTGGAAATACGCGAGCAACGCCGCCCACAGGAGCAGCAGAAACGGCAGTACCTTGGCTACGACGAAAAAGAAGCCGAGGAATAACCAGGCACAGAGGCGGCCCCGCGCGCCGAGCTCGACCAGCTGCGGCCGGTAACCTTTCCCCGTGATCACAGCGTAACGAGAGGAAAAGCGCAGCACCTTGAAGTACCACCAGCTGAGCAACAGCGCCAGAACGATCAAGATACTGCTTACCGCTCCAGCCACACCGTAGCTGGGTAACTCCTCCAATGGCTGCATTTTGTAAAAAATAAAAGTGGAGAAAGTGAAAATCTTGTTCGACAGTCCGATGATCGCCGGCACTTCGAAGGCCGAAAGGCCGATGGTGAAGATATAAATGGCCGCGGCCAGCACGCCGGGAAACGTCAGCGGCAAGGTCACGTAGCGCAGCGTTTTCCACATTTTCAAGCCATGAACGCGGCCCGCCTCCTCCAGCGCCGGATCCATGGTGCGATAAGTCGCCACGACCATGATGAATCCAAGGGATGAAAGGCCGAGGCCCTCGACCCAACCCATTCCGGCGATGGACGCTACGTTTAAGGGAGCAGCCTCCAGGCCAAACCAGTTCATTAAAAACTGGTTAATTATGCCGATGCGCGGATGGAGCAAAAACACCCAGCCCATCGCGGTAAAAAATGTCGGCACCAACGTGCTCACGGCCATGAGCGTAAAAACCCAGCTTTTGCCGGGCAGGTCGGTTCGTTCCACCAGCCACGCGGTGGGAACCGCAAATATGAGCGACACTACGACGCTGATCGACGCGAAACCGAGCGTGTTGAGCATGGTTTTGTAGGTAAAGGAATCCGTCAGGATCGCGCGATAGTGGGCCAAGGTGTAAACCACCGGCTCCCCCGGACTGCCTTGCCAAAATCCCATCCATAAAACGATCACAAGAAAAGCGACGACCGGGAGCAACGCCGCCGCGGCCACGGCAAAGAGAACGTGACGACCGTTCACGCTTATTTCCCCTGCAAGATGTTCTGAAACTTCTGCCGCAAACGACTATGTTCCTGCTGGTGCTTGACAACCTCATTCACCGTGGTGGAATGGAACTTGACGCCGCGCTGCTCTTGTTCCTTCACGTATTTGTTCATCTGGGTTCCCTCGACGAAGTGCGAACTGCCCTTATCCACCTTGAAGATAATCTCTTGCCCTTCTTTGCTGATGAGAAACCCCGCCAGCAACGTCGCGGCGTGCGGATTCCGCGCGTTGGCCGGAACGGCGACGTACCAGTAGGAAAGAATCCCGGCATCCTTGAAGACCTGCCCTTGCACCGGTCCGCCTCGCGCACGCATCTCCATAGCCGACGCAAGGTCGCAGTTGAAAACCAGCATGGCAAATTCTCCAGTGGCGATTCTTTCGTCTTCGCCGCAGCGAATGAGGCCGGCGACATGCTTGACGAATTTGTGCAGGAATGCGGTGGTCTTCTCTTCGCCCCAGATCAAGCCGAGCCGATCGAAGGAAGCGGCATAGGGCGTGGAAGCGATTTTCCCTTTCCACTTGGGATTGAGAACGTCTTCCACATTTTGCGGTATCTCATTGGCCAAGACGAGATTGGTGTTGTAGGTAAATCCTGGCGTGCGGGAGGTCACGACGATAACCCGGTTGTCAAAGTCCACCATGGGCGCGGTGATATGCGCGAAGACCTTCGTCCACTCCACCCTTTTCAGCGCCATGCGCGCCACGTGGTTTTCCGAACCGACGAAAAGGTCCGTGGACGCGGGCTGGTTGGCCTTGGCCTCCTGAATGATGCGGCTTGCCAGCTGCGGCATCGCTGGCCCGGGAGTGAACTTGAATTGAAGATTAAGACCGTATTGCTGGTTGAACCCTTTCTCTAAGAGCTTGGCTCCGTCAATTCCGCCCAAGGTGCCGGTTCCCCAGTTAAGCACCAGGCTGCCCTCTTTCTTCGCACCTTCGACGAGTTGGGCGAGATTTTGAGCAAAACCGACCACAGGAGTAAACGCGATGCTCGCCAATATTATTAGCAATACCGCGCGAACGAATTCTCTGCACTTGCTGGTCATGACTTTTGCCTCCGAATCTTAACGGTTTGAACGGCTTGAACGTTTTGACCGATTTGAACAGCGCAAGCTATAGCTCCATCATCTTGCCGAGTCCTTTTCGTTTCGCCTCTTCGTAGAGCCAGGCAGCAAACACCACGTCGCCGTATCCGCCCTGCGATTCGCGAAAAATATTTATCTCGTCACGGCTTTCGCGTCCCGGAGCCAGGCCCGCAATAAGCTCGCCCAACTCTGGAATTCGGCTCCAGGATAGTTTTCCCTCCGCCGCTAATTCAACCAGCGGCAGCGCCGCCGATTTGTCGTTATAGTTCCGTTCCTGTTCCTGGCTGCCGACCACGGTGCGTTGCGCCTTTAGATGCAGCCCGCGGCTCAATTCAGTCGGCTTGCCCATGCTGCTGATATGTGTGCCCGGCTCGACCCATTCTTCCGGAAATATCGGCGTCAGCGAATTGGTCGCCGTGAGCACGACATCCATTCCGCGCACCGCCTGCTCCGGCGTATCTACGCCGCGCACGTTGACGCCAAGTAGCCGCTCTCCCTCCGCGCAGAAAGTTTTGCGCCGCTGCGGGTCGCGGCTCGAGACAAAAATTTCTTGGATAGGACGGACGGAAAGCACTGCCTTGAGAATACCAAAAGCGTTTCTCCCAACACCGAACAGACCCAACCGTTTGGAATCCTCTCGCGCCATATGCTTGGCGGCGATAGCGACCACGGCGGCGGTGCGCAGCGTCCCAAACGGAAAGCCCATAAACGATAACAACTCGCCCGTGTCGGCGTCGAACAGGAGCGCGTACATTTTATCACCGCCGCCCAGACCGCTGTTGGGCCCCAGCCGCACTCCTACCCGGCGCGAGGCGAGCGCCGCCCCCGACACCACTCGCAGCCCCTGGTTAACGCCAACAGGTATATGATACGGCGCATGCGGCACGATCTGTCCTTTGGCTTGCTGCCTGTGCGCCTCCTCGATCAACTCGATGGCTTTATCGAGATCGAGCAAGGGTTGAAGCTCATCACGACTCAGAAGTAAAGGCATTCTCGACTCCGTCAGGTTTGAGTTTGAGTCAGAGATCCTTCACTTCGTTCAGGATGGCCGTCTCTGGGATCGTCATTCTGAGCGCAGCGAAGAATCTTTCTGTCCAGTCTCGCTCGATGGGAGAATCGCGGTTTATTTCTGCGAGACGGCCAGTTCATGCGGCCGTTTGCCGAGCCGCCGGCCGCCGTTTTTCGTGACTGCAACCGTGTCGCCCCATTGGCAGATATACTCGCCGTCCGCGGAAACAGCCGCGGGTTTACAAACAAATACCATATTCTCGCGCATTTCGACGGCCAATTGTCGCGGGCTTTTGGCATGCGGCGTGACGATAGGGCCATCGTCGCCCTGGCCGCGGCCGTGCATGTTAAGGTCGCCGCGCGCGCCGGCCGCAGGGCCAGATTTCGGCGCCGCGCCGGCCGCCGTTCTTTGGGTGAGCTCCGCCAATGCGCCGACGGTGATGCCGGGCTTGAGGCTTTCAACCACTCGATTGAAAATCTCTCTTTGCACTTTGATCAGCTCGGCCTGAATCGGATCGATCACCTCAACGAACACCGGCTGCACGGCCTGGGCGCGGTAACCGATCCAGGAAGCTTCCAGTTCATTGATAATGGCATCGCCCCGTTCGAGCAGCCGCATGCTCGGCCGGGTCAGCGTGCGCTTGGGATTTTTGCCGGATACCCAAAAGCAATGAATCGGCAACTCGGAGCCATTGCGGGTCATCGCGTAGTGCACGGCGGCCCATACTTCCCAATCTTTGACTCCGACCTTGGCTGCCTCGATTTCAGCCTGAATGGCGATCTCGTTGATCTCCATCGACTTGGCCAACGCCCCGATCTCTTCTTCGCTTTTGACGTAGCGAACTTCATCGAGAACCGCAGTAGCGTCTATCAATTCGGCGTGCGGAAACGCTGCGCGGATCTGTTTCCAGGTGCCGTAAAAGATCGTCCCCTCGGGTGTGCGCGTGCCCTCGACTTCGCCGAGACCCGTAATCCCGATGCGGCCGCGCTCGACGTTCAGTTCCCTCAACCGCTCGACGATGACGCGGCCGTAGTTGCGCCGCGCCTCGCGCACGTCCGTAACCCAATCCTGCACCGTCGGCCAACGCGGCGCCGCCGACGTGGCGATGGCCGTCACCTCCCCTTCGAGCGGGAACACCGCGGCAAGGTCGGGCTCACCGCCGCCGCAGTGTGTGAGATAACGCGTGTTGGCTTGATAGTCAGCGGAGTGACCGCTGTTCTGCGGCGTGACGATGACATCGAGGTTGTTCTGCCGCATCAACTCGCGCACCGCCTCCCATCGGCGGTCGCGTTCGGCAATAGAGAATCGCGGATAAGGGTAAAGTTCAGCCATCTTGCACTACTACTGCTGAAAATTTTTGCGGCATCGATCAAGAAGAGGGCTCACCGCAGAGGCACGGAGGGCGCGGAGTTGATAATTCTTGATCATAAAATCCACCGAACTCTGCCGCGCTATGTACTCTGCGTCTCTGTGGTGAATTCTCTTCTTTTTGTGACCCGTGCACTTCCGGTTTAAACATCCTTCACGATCAACTTCAGCTCGCGCTTGCCTAGGCGCCGGGCACCGTTAGTTGTCACCACCACCGTATCACCGATGCTGGCGCGGCCTTTACCTTCGACGGGACGTACCTGAGGCTTCAAGATAAAGACCATACCGGCCTGGAGCTGAATCTTTGCGAAGCGTTCCAGATCCTTGTCGCCGAGAAGCGCCGGTCCGTCGTCACCAAGGCCGCGGGCGTGCATCACCGGATGGTTCCACAAATACTTTCCCCTGCCGCATTGTTCCACCGTCTCACGGTAGATATCAAAGAGCCAGCCGAAGGTGACTCCCGGTTTCATCTGGTGCAGGATCGCGTCGAAGCAGACGCGCGAGATATCGATCATTTTCTGATACTCGTCATCGGGCGCGCCGATGACGACCGGGCTAACTGCCTGGGCCGCGTAGCCGGCATATTTGGCTTCGATCTCGTTAATTAACCGGTCGCCGGGCTGAATCCGGTAGTCTGTGGGAACGAATGAACTGCTGCTGATCCCCGCGCCGGCGCTGAGAAAAAACAACGTCGGCAACTCGCCGCCGTTGGCCAGCATGGCGTGCACCATCGCGCCGTAAAGCTCTTTCTCGCTGACGCCGGGATTGGCGTTTTCCACCATCGCCTCGATGGTGTTCTCGATGATCGCGGCGGAGCGCTCGAGGCACGAAACCTCTTCCTCGCTCTTCACCGCGCGGATTTCTTGCATCATTTCGGTCGCGTTGACAAGCTTCGCCTGGGGAAACGCATCCTGGATCGCTTTGATCGAAGAGTAGGGTATGATTCCCTCCGGCGCGCGAAATAGACCGGCGAGCCCGGAAATGCCGATGGTGCCTTTTTGCAAGCCGAGCTCGTTAATCCGCTCAATCGTGTTTTGTCCCCAACGGTTGCGCCCGTCGCGCACGTCGGACACCCATTTTTGCGCTTGTTTCCACCACCCCGCGCGATTGAAAATATAAGCCGTGACCTCCCCCTCCAAAGGAAATACGGTGAACACTTCCGTAGCGAAACCACCGATCGAAGTCAGATAGCGTGAATCGCCCTGCAATTGCTCCCAGCGTCCCGTGTTGGCCGGCAGGAGTAAGCAATCGATGCCTCGCTGCGCCATCTCGTCTCTCACGATCTTATAGCGCCGATCGCGTTCTTGGAGTGATAGTTGCGGTATCATTTTCTCCTCGCGTTGCTTGGAATCTCAATTCTTCAATTACCACAGCAAAATCGTTCTCGCAGACTGCTCAAAAAGATCTCAGAGGCGAGGCGCGCGAAGATCGATGAGCGGAGGCGTACTCTTGTTGTACGTTGACGCGAAATCGGTCGAGCGCAACGAAGCATATGAGCCTTTTTCAACAGTCTGCTAGTGACCGCTCCGTTCAAACCGATGCCCGATCTGAATCCGGTTACCGAACGGATCGTAACCGTACACCGTATGGCCGCCCTGTTCATGCCAAGGAATTTTCGTGGGATCGGGGCCCCAGTAGTATTCTTTTCGGTTGAACCGCTCAAGGATAGGCGGATACAGTTCCGGCGCGATCCGAAAATCGATATGCGGCCCCTTTACCGCGCGCGTGCTCCGCTCCGCGACTTCATCCACTTTGTGCAGAATCACCAGCTGCCCCGTGTTCGGCACGGTCAGCGTAACCTGTGCTTCACCCGGCACTTGTCCCCCTTCCGTCAAACCAAATGTATCCCGGTACCAGGTCTTTCCCTGCTCCAGGTCCGTCACCTCGACGCGGACGTGGCTGATGCGACGCAAAGGAACGATTTTCCCCTGTGGTTTGTCGGCTACGGGATCGCGGCGGACGGATAGTTCCAATGTGTTGCCGTCAGGATCAAGCACGAAGAGCGATTCCTTAATTTGACAGGGCTCTGGATAAGAAATCGGGCCATGCCATTTGAGTCTCCGCTCTTCGGCCGCTCGGGCCACCGTAGCCAGATCATCCAACGCCACTTCGAATCCGTAGACCACGCCTTCCAGTGGCCGCGCTGGCGTAGTGGAGATCGGAAAATCCTGCAACGCTACGCCCCAGCCTTTGTGGTTCGCCAGTGTGTAAAAAACAATCTGCGGCACCTCGCGGTTGAGCCC
>DATBLC010000019.1:0-4569 GCA_036555515.1 Binatia bacterium | reverse complement strand
GACCTATCATCTTTTTGCGAGTCCCGAGCTTGCTCGGCCGTGGATGGATGCGCGGGGATTTTCGTGGAATCCTCCGAGCGACACGAGCGTGTTGATCGAGAAATTCACCGACCAGTACCTTCCGTTCGATTCGCTGTGGGATTACGTCGGCCAAAAACTCAATATTTCCTGGTCGAAAGATCATTCTCCGTCACTCGCAGAGTTTCGAGCTGCACTTGGCGACCGGCATATCGTTCTGATTTTTGACGAGCTGGAGCGCGGCATCACGAATATAAGTGATGCAGCGCGCCGCAGCCAGAACTTGAGTTTCCTGCAAATGATTTCCGAAGAGGCGAATCGCAACAACCAGGTTACGCTGGTTGCGGCAATCTATAATGGAGCCGTTGAGCCGGGTACGACTCTCAAGCGAATTCCGCGTTTGGAACTCCGCTTTCGAAAGGCAGAAGATCGCGCCGCAATCGTCAGGCATCGTCTGTTCTCCAATGCAGATTCCTACGATAGAAAAGCTGCCGGCAACCTTATTCAATCTTACGTGAACACCTGGCGTCGCATGGGTGTCGAGGTGAACGAAGATTATCTGGCGCGCCTGCAATCGTCATTTCCTCTCTTACCGGAACTGATCGATCTCATTTTCGAGCGCATGGGAGGGGGTGAAGCTTTTCAGGGTACGCGAGGAGCCCTTGGACTGCTGGCCGCCATGCTCGACGCCTCGGGCGCTGATACCAGATTGATGACCGCCGCTCACTGCAAGCTGACCGATGCCGCATGCGCCGACCGGCTCCAAGATTTGGATCCAGCAGGCACAACCATCACCTGTGCAGCCGGCAATCTACGCGATCTGCGCAATCAACCGTACGCCGAGGCGATTGCTTCGGCCGTTTTGATGAACAGTCTAGTTCCCATGGGACGAGCAAAAGGAGTCTCTAAAGAAGAGCTTATCCGCCACGTCGCAGAGCCTGGGTGTGATCCGAACCAGTTCGAAGCTACTCTGGAAGCCTTCCGCCGGTACGGCTCTTATTTCCACAAAGAGGAAGATCGCTTCTATTTCGACATCGAAGAAAACGAAGAAGCCAAAGTCGAGCTCGAGGCGCTTCGGTCGGGTAGCGATGAGACTGCGCGACAGCAGATCGGTGACCTTTGGCGAGGCGAGCTTTTCAAAGAGTCGCAACAAGCAGTCATCCATAATGATTTTGAGATAACTCGCGCGGCCTTGGCCAATATGTCGAAAAGAGGCCCGCGTTTCGTCCTCGCCCCTCGGCGTCTTTCCAATCCCGAGCGCCATGCTCTTTACACCGGAGCCGAGTACCGCAATCAGATCATTTTGCTGGAACCAAGGGATGAGCAGGCGAATCACTTGATCAATCCTGATCTGCTCTCTGCGGCGAAACGCTATACCGCCGCAAAGATTCTGGCCGAAGGCGGGCGCACGGCCGAGCGTAGAGACCGTTATGAAAAAATCGCCGGCCGCGAGCGTAAACTCGTGCTCGATACCCTGCGGCAAACCGGTTTGGTCTATGTAAGGGTGGAGCAATGGGATGAAACGGCCGACAGGAGCGTTTTCGAAATCGAACCGCTCGGACAAGCATCGACGCGAGAAGACGTGGTCAATCAGATTCGCACGCAGATTTACCCTCAAACCTTTTTTGCTGAGCACCTTCGCGATCGACTCTCAACTTTCATTGGGCAATCCGTCGAGCAGGTGGACCGAATTTATCGGACGACCCTCGGGTTTCCCGTGCCGCTGAAAGAAGACATGGTTGTCGGCGCCATTCGAATGCTGGTGGAAGATCCCGATGGTCGGCCATTGGGCCTATACGGCCCGCGCGGCCGCAGCTTTTGCGGAGAGATGGTGGATCTAAGCCTTTCGGAGTTGGACCAGGCTACTCTCGCAGCACCCTGGTCTCGTTCCAGCACTCCTCCGCCAAGCGCCAGACCGGTGCCGACTCCTTCGCCATCGCCATCGACGGGAGGCGAGCCTCAAACACCCACGGCACCGCAGGCACCCGTTCCGCCCGGAGTAGAAACGGACGTTCTGGCAACCCCGCCGTCGCGATCTCTTGGAGAGCTGCGACAGCAGATCGCTGCCCGCCTCGGTGGTGTTGAAGGAAACACCATTCAAGAGGTGAGCTTCCGAATTTTAGTGAACGCGCAGAACGTCGAATTGTCGGGTTTTAGCTCCGGTGTGAGGGGCGGTCTGAGCGGGCGAGGGAGTTTGGATGTGCAGATCGAGGCGACCTGTCCCGGCCTAATGACGAAGGCCGAAGTGGAAGCCAAATGCGAGCAGTTGCCGCAATTGCCGCAAGCCGTCTACTCGGCCCGTTTACAAATCTTGCGGAGACGAGACGAGAACGTATGAGTCCGCGGAGCGACACATTGAACCGCAGCATATTGGATGAGCTGACCCAACCGGGTCATCGCCTCGAACGGCTGAAAGCCTGGCTGATGAACGAAGTCTGGACGATGGAGCGATATCGATCCGTCGGGAACAGACCAGCGGATTACCTGGTTGAAGGAGAAGCGCTGGTCCATCATCGCGAGACGCTGCTCACGCTCGCCGGCGAAACGCTCTATGACGAGCTGGCTGCGGCACCCTCCACAGACTTCACAGTCGGAGCGTTTCTGGATCGGTATCCCGGCTCATCGGTTGTGATTCTCGACGGCTGTTCCATTCGGGAGCTTCCTCGATTGGTGGAGTTGGCTGCTGAGTCCGGGCGACCGGTCCTGCAACAAAATTACGGCTTCGCCGCTGTGCCGAGCGAGACAGAAGCGTTCATCGCTCAGCGCATGGGATTGGGACTACCGGCGATTGCGCCTTCCGAGCTGCCGCGCCGGCGTGAATTGAGCGAACGGAGCATCCGCGCGTACTGGTTCGGGTCGCCTACCGAGCAGATCAGAATGGAGGAGACGGAGGACGCACTACTCCTCTGGATGCGATTTCCTGATATGCGGTTTATGGACACCCACGCCGCAACGGCAGCGCTATTCGATTCCATCTGGGACACGCTGCAAACAGTCTGGATGCGGACCGTTCAGAAAGTGCCTCAGTCGCGTCCGGTGCTCGTCACCAGCGATCACGGTTATATTTTTCTCGGCCAGGGTCTGAGCGAGCCACGGCTCAATGGCATCGACCGACCTCTCGAAGGGAAGCGCTTCCGGGAGTTCAACGCATCGGAGGAATTGCCGGTTAAAAGACCCGGACTGTGGATCGATTCCGCGCGTCGCTTAGCCGTTATTGCCGGCCGCGTGCATAACCGTCCACAAGCGCCATCGCCGAGCAGCTCTCTTTATCGTCATGGCGGACTGAGTCTCATGGAAATGTTGACGCCCTGGCTGGTGCTCGGTCCGAAGGAGTAATTTTATGAAGCAGAAAATCGGCACGCTTATTGAGGAGGATATTATGCGCCTCGCCAAACGGCGCGCCGCTGAAGAGGGACGCCCGCTTAGCGATCTGATCCAAGACGCTCTTGAGCAATATCTCAGGAAGGGTGGTGCCACACCGCAGGAGCGCAAGGCGGCATTTCACCTGTTTTGCGAACGGCCGATGAAAATACATCCAGAACAGCTGCGCTATGTTCTCGAAGAAGACATGTGGGATTTATGAACCTTGACGATATCCCGAGCGGAAGCCTGTGCGTCCTGGACACCAATATCTTGATCTACGCGGAACAGCGGGCTTCCCTTCAGGCCGAGCGGTTGATGCGCCGCATTGAGGAACAAGATGTTAGCGGAGTAATGCCTCAACCTGTATGGCAAGAAACAATGCATCGCTTGATGATTACAGAGGCGATTATGCTTGGCCATATCCGCGGTCCCAATCCTGCTCGTCAGCTCGCGGAGAAACCCGAGCTGGTTAAAAAGCTGACGATGTATCGAGACAAGGTCAGGGCGCTGGTCACCCTTGGCTTGGGATTTGAACGCTGCCACGAGAGCGATCTCTTGGAAAAAGCGCTCGAGATCCAGGAACGCCACGGACTATTGACTAACGATTCTTTGATCGCAGCGATTGCGCTTCGAATCGACGCCGATGTGCTGGTCTCGGCGGACACGCGCTTTCAAGCGATCAAAGAAATCCGGACCTACTCGCCTTCAGATGTGAAGCTTCCTTCGTAACCATGAACGAACTTTCTAAAGCACAACAGCCAGGTTCGTCTCCGAACAGTCGAGACAACGATACGCGGGGAAAACGCGCCATCGAGGTCGGCTTTCCGATCGTCGAGATCAATCGACTGGCAGTGCCGGAGCGCAACTCGTTCAAACCGATCTATCAGATGCACAAATGGTTTGCGCGCCGCGCCTCCTGCGTCTTCCGCGCGATACTTCTCGGAGCCCTCAAACCTGCGGTGAAGCCCGATGGCACGCCAACCGATCTCATGGAGGAATTCTACAAGGATCATTCCAATGATCCGGATACGACTGACAAGGTCATCCTCGATCCGTTCATGGGCGGTGGTACGACGGTTGTCGAAGCCTTGCGTCTGGGTTGCCGCGTCATCGGTAACGATCTCAATCCCGTAGCTTGGTTCATCGTGAAGACGGAAACCGAGCCCGTGGATTTGGACGCCCTGCAAG
>DATBLC010000018.1:0-6351 GCA_036555515.1 Binatia bacterium | reverse complement strand
TTGTTGATCGCGCTATTTGCGCCGCCGCTTGGCGAATTCGCTCTGAAATTCAGTTCGGCGGAGTATTTCTCGCTGATGCTGATGGGTCTGGTAGCGGCGGCAGTGCTCGCTCACGGTAACATGGCGAAGTCCCTCGCCATGGTCGTGGTCGGACTGTTGCTCGGCATTGTGGGCGCCGACGTCAATTCGGGAATCAAGCGCTTCGCCTTCGGGTTCTACGAACTGGCCGACGGCATCGGTGTCGTGACGATCGCCGTTGGGGTATTCGCAGTGGGCGAAATCTTGAGCAACTTGAGCGACCCTGAGGAGCGCCAGGTTTTCACTTCCAAGGTGACCAACCTCTTGCCGACCAAGGAAGACCTCAAGCGCTCTTTCGGCGCGATTGTCAGAGGCACCGGAGTGGGTGCGTTCTTCGGCGTGCTGCCGGGGACGACGCCGGCGATCGCCTCGTTCTCGTCCTATATGATCGAGAAGAAGCTCGCCAAGGACCCGTCGCGCTTCGGCCAAGGCGCCATCGAAGGCGTGGCCGGTCCCGAGTCCGCCAACAACGCGGACGCGCAGTGCAAATTTATCCCGATGCTCACTCTGGGGATTCCCGCCAGCGGGACGATGGCGCTCATGCTCGGCGCGCTGATGATTTACGGCATCGCGCCCGGCCCGCAGGTGATGACCGACAAGCCCGATCTCTTCTGGGGGCTGATCGCCAGCATGTGGATCGGCAACGTGATGCTGGTGGTGCTCAACCTGCCGCTTATCGGCATGTGGGTGAGTTTGCTCAAGCTGCCTTATCGCCTGCTCTTCCCCGCGATCATGGCGTTCTCGGCCATCGGAATATACAGCGTGAACAACAGCTCGTTCGATATCTACCTTATGGCGATCTTTGGCATCCTCGGCATCGTCTGGAGGATGCTCGATTGCAGCCCGGTGCCGATGATGCTCGGCTTCGTGCTCGGGCCGATGGTGGAGGAAAACCTGCGCCGGACGCTGCAGGTCTCGCGAGGAGATGCCTCGGTGTTGGTGACACGGCCGATCAGCCTTGGGTTTATCGTCGCGACGGTTCTCATCTTGATCGTGATGGCGGCGCCAGCCGTGCGCAAATGGTGGGGTGCCGCCGCAGCTTCGTCGCGTGAGGGCGAAACGGAGTAAGGGAGAAATCGTGCCGACCGTCGTTGAACTCGTATCGATGATGCTGAAGCGCGAGGGCGTCCAGTACCTCTTCGGCATTCCCGGCGGGGGCGGCACCATCGATCTGCTCGACGCCACCGAGAAAGACGGCATCCGCTTCGTGCTCAACAGCCACGAAACGGCTTCCGCCGTGATGGCTTGCATAGTCGCTGAGTTAACCGGAGTTCCCGGTGTCGTCCTGACGGCCATCTCGCCCGGAGTTGCCAACGTGATGAACGGCGTGGCTTACGCGTATCTGGAGCGCGTGCCGCTCGTAGTTCTATCGGACAGTTATCCACGAAGCGCGAGCGAAATAGTGCTCAGGCAAACGCTGAATCATAGGCAGCTCTTCCAAGGCATTACCAAGTGGACGTCGTCCCTCTCGGCGGAGTGGGCGCACGAGATGCTACAACGGGCTTTCCGCACCGCGCTCGAGGACCGGCCCGGTCCCGTTCAGCTCGATATCCCCGACGATGTGGCTCAGCAATCGGTGGCGGAAAAACCGCTCTATGCGGTTGCGAAGCAGGTTTTGACCCGCCTGTACGCTGAAGAGCCGGCGGGTTTCAGTCGGGCCGTCGATAGAATCCGTCAGGCGAAGACGCCGGCCATCATCGCGGGCATGGGGCTGCGTTGGGATAAGGCCTACCCGCAACTCCGGACCTTTGCGGAGCGGATCGGGGCGCCGGTGTTCTCTACGCCCAAAGTGAAAGGGGCGCTGCCGGAAAACCATCCCTACTCGGCGGGGGTCTTTATCGGCGGCAAGCTGGAGATGGAGATTTTGGGCAAGGCCGATCTCATCATCGGTGTCGGACTCGATCCCGCCGACATGTTGGCGAAGCCGTGGAAGTACAGCCAACCGCTCATTGCCATCGATCGGGTGAGCAACACCAACGAGATCTACCATGCGGAGATGGAGTTGGTGGGCAATATCGCGGCGATCCTCGCGATGCTTGCCGAGACGCTGCCGGCGGAGCGCAAGTGGGATGAGAACGTCGCTTCCGCCTACCGCAATAAGGTCTATGATGCACTCGCCCTGCCCACACAGGGACTGGCTCCCTTTCGGGTCTCCGACATCACTCGAGAATTAACCGCCGATGACGTAATGCTGACGACCGACGTCGGCGCCGCCAAGCTGCTGCTGAGCCAGATTTGGCGTCCTTATCAACCAAACTCGATACTGATGTCGAATCCACTGGGCACCATGGGCTGCGCTGTTCCTGCGGCGATTGCGGCAAAACTCATTTTTCCGAGGCGGCAGGTCGTCTCACTGTGCGGCGACGGCGGCTTCTGGATGCGCATGGCTGAGCTGCAGACGGCGATGGAGTTGGGCGTGGCGCCGGTGATCGTGGTGCTGAACGACCAGGCCCTCAGCCAGATCAAGATCAAGCAGCTGAAGAAGAAGTTGGCGGTAGTCGGCACCGAATTCCGCGGCGCAAATTACGTCAAGATCGCCGAGGCCTTCGGCGCTGAAGGGACCTCCGTCGCTAACGAGGCAGAATACGCCGCCGCGCTGAAGGAAGCGTTGCGCTGTGGCAAACTCACAGTCATTGAAGCCCGGATCGACCCCAGCCGCTACGCCGAGCAGTTTGATGCAATCCGAGAGTTGTAAAAATCCGCAAGATAGAAACATGGCCCCGATGCTTATGGTTGTTTCATCGTTTGCTCGAAACAAATAGAATCAAACTATGCCGTATCCGGATGCTTCCGATCGACCGACTGTGCGAACGCTTTAGGAGCCCTTCGATGAAGCTCAAAGCCCGTCCTGAGCTTGACGAAGGAGCGACGGCTAAATGCTTGATTTGTAATGTCTGACATCCGTTCGTGGTGAGCCCAGTCGAACCATGAACGGAGTTTTCACACAGTCTCTCGACCGGAGTGACCGTCGATGAACGTCTTGATGCTTTATCCCAAGTTCCCCGAGCAGACTTTTTGGAATACCGTCCGCTCTGTGAAGCTTCTGTGGGGCAGAAAGGCGATCATGCCGCCGTTGGGTCTTCTCACCATCGCCGGTTATCTGCCGGAAGACTTTTCCGTTCGCCTGGTCGATCGGAATATCGCCGACGAATCGTCATCCGACTGGGAGTGGGCGGACGTCGTCTTTTTGAGCGTGATGATGGCGCAGCAGAACGATTACCTGGAGTGTGTGGCCAATGCCAAAATTCACGGCAAGCCGATCGCCGTCGGCGGGCCTTTTACCCATGCGCTGCCGGAGGCCGCCTGCGCGGATGCCGATTGGGTTTGCTTTGGCGAAGCAGAAAATATCATGGAACGGTTGGTCAGCGACTTGCGCGCCGATCGCCGCGGCAAACAGTATCAAGGCGGCTCGGCTACGAATATGGAGATCGTCAAGATCCCCAGCTTCGAACTTTTGTCCAACGTCAATGACTACGCCACGATGGCGTTGCAATTCTCGCGCGGCTGTCCTTTCAATTGTGAATTCTGCGATATCATCGAGATCTACGGCCGCGTGCCGCGCACGAAAACGCCTGCACAGGTCTGCGCCGAGCTAGCCACGCTCGAACGGCTGGGCTTTCAGGGCTATATTTTTTTGGTCGATGACAATTTCATAGGCAACAAGAGAAAGGCGAAGGGCATGCTTGCGGAGCTCGCCTCGTGGAACCGCCGGCAAAATTATCCCTTTCGCTATTACACCGAAGCTTCGATCAATTTGGCCGACGATGACGAGCTGCTCGAGCGCATGTTCCAAGCCGGTTTCTTCCAGGTATTCATCGGCATCGAGACGCCGGACCCCAGACTGCTCAAGACAACGCAAAAGATGCAAAATATCCCCGGCAACCTTTTATCGAAGCTGGCGAGGATTCGCCGACACGGCATCCATATCACCGCGGGCTTCATTGTCGGATTCGATGGCGAGGAGCGGGGCGTGTTCGAGGCACAGCGGACGTTTATCCAAACTTCCGGAATCGGCGCTGCAATGGTCGGATTGCTGCAGGCCCTTCCTGGAACCCAGCTCTCCCGCCGTCTGAAAGCGGAAGGGCGTTTATTGGAAGGACTCAGCTCGACCGGCAATCATACGGTGGAGGGGATCAATTTTATCCCCAGGGGCGAAATGACCAAGCGGGAGTATCTCGAAAACTATCGCGAACTCGTGCAAGAGATCTATCAGCCGAAGGCTTACTTCGGGCGGACTCTGCCGGCCTTGCTCGATCTAAAGGCCAGGGCGCCGCTCGTTGCCGTGCGCCGGCATGGGGCAAAACTGTTGGTGGTTCTTTTGAAGGAAGCCTATCATTTCGGTATCCGAGCCAAGAAGATCAGGTTTTATTTCTGGAAGGCGTTTTTCCAAATACTGTGGAAGCGACCGGGCGCGTTGGAATCATTCGTCTTCGACTGCGCCATTTTTCACCATTTGCACGAGCATGCCGACTACGTCCAACGCGAGCTTGCCAACTATCTTTCCGCGCCCGCCCCAGACGACGTGCTCGACTGCGTCGTCGATTCAACCCGGATTCCGCAGTTCAACCTACGGGCTGGATAGGTAGTGGTTTAGTTAGAAGTCGCCCCGTATCCGGATGACAAGAAAGATTTCTCGCGGAGTTTATCCTGAGCTCAGCCGAAGGGCTCGAAATGACACGTAGGGTGAATTGTCATCCCGAACGGAGAGAGGGATCTGCCAAACTGAACCACTACTGCTAGATAAGAGCGACCTTGAACCTTGATGCAAGACCTTAGGCGCTCAGCGCGGCGGCAGGGCCTCGGCGCTGGAGAGCTTGTTAAACAAGTCGATAATCTCCCGGTCGCGGGGCAAGTCCCGGATAGTTTTCTCGTGTTCCTCCGGCATCAACGGCCCGGGCTCCTCGCCGACGAGCTTTTTAAATTCCGCGTAGAACTCAGGGTCATTAAAAGTCTTTCGCATCGCGTCCCGGAGGATCTGGACCTTATCGGGCGGCGTTCCCGGAGGGAATATGAAAGGAGATCCCACCCCGCTAAAGGCGCGAGTCAGGGCAAGAAGTTTTCGGTCCTTCTCCGATTTCACAAACTGTTCCATATCGGGCAATCCGGCAAAGACGGGGTGGGGATGTCTTCGACCCTTCGGAACCTCGATCACCATATGGAAATCCACCAGTTTCTGTTCGATCCAATCACGCGCTTCTCGTACTAAAGTGGGCTGCAAGGTCCACCTGGCATCGAGCTCGCCGCGCGTCATCGCCAGATTGACTTCGATGCCCTGGGCGAATCCGGTAATAAAGTTCGGGTCTTTCATACCGGTCATATACGCGAGGATTCGGCTGAGGGCGTAGAGGGGATGTCCCACGGACTGCGCGCCGAGGCGCACGCCCGAGGCGCTGCGGAGTTTGTCGAAAGTGTTCAGCTTGGCTTCTTTGCGGCTCAAAAAAATGTAGGGTTCGCCGCTGACAGGAGATCCGAGATAGATGAGTTTATCGATGTCATAGAGAACCCCGGTGGAGCCAAGCACTGCCGCATGCACAAAGCTTGAGAGCATAACCCCCATGGTGAGCCCATCCGGCCGCGCCTTGTAGAGGTGGTTCCCGGCCTTTCGGGATCCGCCGCCGGGCATGTACTCGACGACCAGCGTTGGTTTTCCCGGTATGTGTTTCTGGAGAACGGCAGCGGTGGCTCTGAAGCGCAAATCTACCGTGCCGCCGGGGCCGCCGCCGTAGACGACGTTGATGGTCTTGCCTTCATAGAAGTGGGATTGTGCGTATCCGTAGGGAAGGACCCCGAGGCTTAACGGCGCGGCCAATAACATCATGACGGCTAGTTTTTTCACGGCAACCTCCTTTGTGCTGCTTAAACAGTTTCCCGTCTTGCGCAATTTTTGGATTCACCGCGAAGGCACGAAATACGCGCCGTTCAAAAGTTCAAAGCGTTCAAGATGTTCAAAACGAAAGCCGGGTTCTTCAACGCCTTGAACGATTTGAACGGCTTGAACGACTTGAACCCGACGCCATTATTCCCCTTGGTCGCGGCGTAGCCGAGCCGTGAAGTATCGATTGCTCTTATCGCCCGTTGCAAGGAGACTTTCCGACAATCGGATGTTTGTGTCAACCTTGAGCAAATCGCCATTCTACTAATGAGTTCGTTATTTAGAGACTATGTCGCTAGTGTGCGACCGAGAGGCGAGCCCTTCCGATCGCGGTCAATGGTTCTCTGCCTTGCCGGCCACCACCCCGTCCTCTCCATAGGTGGAAATGCCCGCCGGCAGGG
>DATBLC010000017.1:0-10134 GCA_036555515.1 Binatia bacterium | reverse complement strand
CCTGCCGGCGGGCATTTCCACCTATGGAGAGGACGGGGTGGTGGCCGGCAAGGCAGAGAACCATTGACCGCGATCGGAAGGGCTCGCCTCTCGGTCGCACACTAGCGACATAGTCTCTAAATAACGAACTCATTAGTAACTGACGCGTCCCTTCGCGCCTTCAGGCTCGCTCGCTTACACTCTGTGGTGCGTTTGCGTGAATAATCCGCTAGCGCTTTGTCTGCATCTGGCGCAGCAGAGCTTCGACTTTTTTCAGTTCCTCGCCGTAGCCTGCCCAGTTTCCCTGACGGAGAAATTCCTGAGCGCGTTGGAAATGATCGAGCGCCTGGCGCCCCGGATCAGGTTGATCCTTCGCAACCTCTAGCGGCGGCACAGCGGATGGGGCTTGCGCGCTGATAGGTTTCCCGCCGAATATTTTATGCAAGGATTGTTCCAGAGTTTCTTCCATAGCGATCTGGTTGCCGAACACAGCGATGACGCGTTTCAATTCGGGCAGTGAACCTTGCTCCGCGGACAGGTAAAGGGGCTGAACGTAGAGCAACGATTTCTCAATGGGGATAGCTAGCAGGCTGCCGCGAATCACCTTTGACCCGGCTTGGTTCCAAAGGCTGATCTGTTGCGAAATTACCGTGTCCTGGTCGATTCTCGCGTCGATCTGCTTGGGACCATACACCAGCTTCGCCTTTGGAAAATCGAGCGCGATCAATTTGCCATAGTGCTCCGGGTCGCTGCGTGCCGCGAGCCAGGCACGCATGTTATCGCGTTTATTGGGCGTAAAGGGCAGCAACAAAACAAACTCCTCTTTTGATTCTCCCGGCAACCGCATGATCGTGTAATAGGGTTCCATCTCGCTTTCGCTATTGCCCTGGGATGCGCGTGGAATGCTCAGCTGATCTTCTTTGTTATAAAAAACCTGCGGATCCTGCATGTGGTAGGTCGAGTACAACTGTGCCTGAATTATAAAAAAATCTTGAGGGTAGCGGATATGCGCGCGCAGATCATCGGGCATTTGTTCCAATGGTTTGAACAAGCCCGGGAAAATAGTTCCATAGGCCGCGACCATGGGTTCTTTCGGGTCGGCAAGATAGAAATCCACGGTGCCGTTATAAGCGTCAACGACCGCCTTGACGGAGTTGCGGATGTAATTCATTTGGCGTCGCCTTATCGGTTCCGAGTAGGGAAAGCGGTCCGACGTCGTGTAGCCATCGATGATCCAAAATAGCCGCCCGCCTTGGGCGATGACCATATAAGCGTCGCGGTCGAATGTGATGAAGGGCGCAATCTTCTTTACCCGCTCGTGGATCTGGCGGTGATAAAGTATCCGGCTTTCGAGCTTGAGGTCTTGGGAGAGCAGCATTCTGAGCGTTGCATGATGCGCCGAGAAAATGAGCTTGCGCCACAATGAACCGATACTCACGCCGCCTCGGCCTTCGTAGGTGGTGTAAATATTCTGGTCCCCGGCTGGATAATCGAGTTCCTGCGCGCTGGTTTTGACCAGAACATAAGCATTGGCCAGCTCACCGAAATAGATTTCTGGACGGGTGACTTTGATTGAGGTACTCGCTACCGGCGGTATGTCTTGGATGAAAAACTCTGGCTGGCCCCCTGCGGTGACTTGATTGACCGGGCCAAAAACCAAGCCGTGCCCGTGGGTAAAGGTCATATGTTCGTTGATCCAATTGCGGCTCTGCAGGTGCTCGTGCGAAAGTTCCCGCGCCGACAGCATTACCTGACGGTACGTGCCGTCGATGACATAGCGGTCGTTGTCGACATCGACAAATTTATAATAGGTGCGGATTTCCTGGAGTTGCGCATAGCTGGTGAGCAGCGGCCGGTGGTCCCATAGGCGGATGTTCTTGATAGTGGTATCGTTCCTTTTGATATCCTCTGCTACAATCGCGTCATCCGCTGGAAATTCCTGACTCGAGATCTTGTCGAGACCGTAGGCGATACGGGTGAATTTGATGTTGCGCTGGATGAACTGCCGTTCAACGTCTACTTCATTCGGTACGACGCGAAACCGCTGCAGGATATACGGGTAAACTTGCACGCCGATGAGGTGCGCCACCAACAAAACTCCGATGCCGGCGATTAGATATTTCCAACCGGGTCGGGTGATTTGGATTACGCAGACCGCAAACGCCGCCAACGACAAAAAGCAGAGAATCCGCAAGCCCGGCAAGAGAGCGTAAACATCCGTATAACTCGCGCCAAACGCGGCTCCCCGGGAAGAGTATAACATCTCGAACGCGTCCAGATAGTAACCGGCGGCTTTCACGGCTAGAAACAACGCCGCGAGTACCAGCAGGTGTTTGCGTGCCCGCTCGGAAAATACCAGCCCGCGCGGTCCGTAGAGGATACCCCGATAGAGAAGATAAACGGCGGCGCTCGCCAGTCCCGCGACCGTCAAAATGAACGTCAGCCAGTTGTAGACCTTCCATAACATCGGCAAGCGAAAAACGAAAAAGCCGATGTCTAAGTCGAAAAGCGGATCATTCAGGGAAAAAGGCGCGGGATTCAAGAAAAGCGGCAACAGTTCCCAGTTTGACGCCGCCTGAGGCGCGGCCATCAATCCTAAGAACAACGCCGCCGGAAGGAGCAGACGGCGGAGCAGAGGGTCAATGAGCTCCGTTGGCGGAAGTTCGATGACATTTTCGCTGTCGGATACACGAAAGCCAGTTGGTATTTTAGCGGCGATTTTGACGTTTACATAAAGAAATGCAGCGACAAGTAGACCAGCCACGAGACCCAAAATGAACTTGTAAGTTAAGCTCGTAGTGAAGACCTGGGTGTAGCCAACTTCGGTAAACCACAGCCAGTCGACGTACAGGCCGACCGCCTGCCGAAAGAACAGTAGCAAAACGAAGACGATGAAAAATATGATTCCGGCAAATCCGCGCATGGTTTCCGCCTTTGGGTTGGCGCTCGGCTTGGACTGACCTTATAGAAACAGAAATTTTAATGCAATTGATGGAACCGGTGATCACTGGGGATAAAAAAAAGTGGCGCCGGGAAATTTCCGAACGCCACTTTTTTGCAAACGACGACTTGACTTGATTATCAACCTAAAAAATCAATCGTGACCGACCTTCGGGCGCCACTTGTCGAACCGGCGCTCATAGCGGTCGATAACATCGGTCAGCGCCATTCCGCTGATCGCGAAGATAGCTACACCGACGAATACTTTGTCGGTTTGGAACGTCGCGCCCGCTACCGTGATCATGAACCCAATGCCAGCTGTAGCGGCGTAGAGTTCACCGACCATAACGCCGATGAGCGCGCGGCCCACGGCGAGTCTAAGGCCTGTAAGAATGAAGGGGACGGTGGAGGGTAGCACCACGGACTTGAAGATCTGCCATTCCGAAGCGCCGAAGCTTCGCGCCGCGGTGAGCAAGTTCGCCGGCGTGGTTTTGACGCCGTCACGAGTATTGATCAAGAGTGGAAAAACGGCGCCCAAAAAGATGATCCCGACCTTGGAAAGGATGCCGATGCCCAGCCAGATGATGACGAGAGGGAGCAGGGCGACGCGTGGCGTGGCATTCATCGCATTGACAAACGGGTCGCAGATGTAGGCAAATCTTTTGTACCATCCGATGGCGATGCCGAACGGAATGGCGAAAATTATGGAAAGCAAATAGCCCCAGAAAAATTCGATGCCGCTCACATAGAGGTCATTATATATTTCACCCGAAGTAAATAGCTGCCAGGCCGCCTTCCCCACCAAAGACGGCGCGCTCATAAACATCGGGTTAATGAGTCCGGCCCAGTTGCCGATGGTTTCCCACGCCAACATAAAGATAATGACCGCGGTAGTGCCCAGAATTAATTTTTCGTTGTTTAGGTAAAACTTAT
Source organism: Binatia bacterium (assembly GCA_036555515.1). GTDB lineage: Bacteria > Desulfobacterota > Binatia > UBA9968 > UBA9968 > DATACQ01. Next base: position 6,282 of record DATBLC010000017.1, on the reverse strand, counting down.
ACGCTGCGGATGCTTCGGCTACGCGTATATCTAAAAGTTGCTCTTCTGCAGCTTGATCGGCCATATATTCTCCCTCCGGTTTGTTTTGTTTAGTACCCTTCACCTACTCTCTGAGCCTGCGAACCTGTAACAAAAGGCCGAATAATTGTCAACACCAATCTTAGGGGCATTATAACTAGTCAGATCGGTGGCCACCAGCCTCCGTCGCCCGGAACAACTTGACAATCGTTAAGGTATTAAATACTTTACTTTTAACTAATCCTTCCAGCGTCAGGAGAAAGCATGAAATTGTTATTTATCACTCCGCCCATGGGCAATTGGGCGCCCTGGGGCGACCGGCATCTAGCCGTCAATTCATTGTATTCCCAACTCGCCGCATTCGTTCGGGAGAAGCAGGCGGCGGAGGTGGAAGTGCTGGATTGCCGGGCGCTCGGCCTCGACGACGAGCAGATGCTCGACGAGGTTCGGCGTAAACGGCCCGACGCCGTTTACTTCGGGGCAATAATTGCCGCGGCGGGTGGTGCGGCGACGCTGAACCGTTTTCACACGGCGATGCAGCGGATCAAAGCTGTCGCCCCGCACACGGTAACGATCGGCGGTGGTTTAATGTATACCGCCGTGCCGCAGAAAATCATGACCGACAATCCACAACTCGATTACGCCATCGTCGGCGTGTTCGGCGACAACGAACACACATTGTGCGAACTGCTGGAAGAGCTTGAGAAGCCGGCGCCGAAGTTTGCCGAGATCAGGGGGCTCGCCTGGAGGAAGGGCGCTGAGATCATGCTCAACGCGCCGCGCCCTTTGATCCAAGATCTAGACGAACTTCCGATGCCCGCCTACGATCTCTTTCCGATGGACAAATATTACGGCTACTCGGTCATTCCCAACTACAATGAGGCCGTAACCTCGCGGGGCTGCGAAGGCGCCTGTCATTTCTGCTACGAGTGGTGGCTGGTCGATCCGCGCAATCCACGGGACTTCACCTCGCACCGCACCCGCGGCGGCAAAGCCGTCGCCGATGAAATGGAACTGCTCAACAAGAAGTACGGCGTCAAGGTGCTCACCTTCATGGACGACGACTTCAGTTCCGACCGCCAGAAGATGGTCGATCTAGTGCAGGCGCTGGAGGAAAGGAAGCTCGACATGAGCTGGTTCTGCCTGAGCCGGGCGCAGAATCTGATCCGCGACGCCGACCTCGTGCCGCGGCTGCGCAAGGCCGGAATGTATCAAGTGCTGATCGGCATTGACGGCGGCACCGACGAAGAGATTGCCGAGGCGCGCAAGGGTCCGATGAAAGTCGGCGTCAAAGAACTGAAGGAATTGATCCAGTTCTTGCGCAAGAACGATATTTCGACGATCGCGACCTATTTAAACGGCTTTTGGGAAGATGACGAAGCCAAGATCCGCCAACGGGCTAAAGCCGTCGACGAGATCGACCCCGACATCGTCATGATTCAAGTACTCAATCCGATTCCGGGCTCGCCGATTTACAAGGCTGCCGTGAAAAACAACATCATCGAAGTGGATAATCTAAGCCTGTATGATCTCGAGCATTGCATCATGCCGACAAAGCATCTTACGCGGCAAAAGCTTGGGGAGCTCACGGGATGGGCTTTCCAATCTTTTTACGGCAAGCCGGGCAGGATCGACCGGATTCTCAACGGCTACAGCTCGCCGTATGTAAAGATGAAATTCCTCTCTTTCAAAAACAACGCGGCGAAATACGAGAAGGGCGCGGCAGAAGATCAAGTCGCCATCTGATATTCGATCGCTCTTCGATGACTGCGACAAACGAAAAAACGCTGGAAGGCAAAGTTGCGCTCGTCACCGGCGCAAGCCGGGGCATCGGCGCGGCGGCGGCCAGGAGGCTGGCGCAAGCCGGCGCCTCAGTCGTCGTCAACTATTACCAGAATAAGGAAGCTGCGCTCGGCGTTCTGCGGGAAATTGAAAACGGCGGCGGCCGCGGCCTGGTCTTTCAAGCGGATGTAAAACACCAAGACCAAGTGGAAGCGATGGTCGCGGCCGCCAAACGAAAATTTGCCGCAATCGACATCCTCGTTAACAACGCCTATTTTCCTTTCCGGGTAGGACAGCTGCACGAATTGCCTTGGGAGGAACTGCACGAAGCGGTGGAGCATGAGCTTTCGGCGTTTCATCACTGCGTGAAGGCCTGTTTGCCCGGCATGATCGAGAAGAAAGCCGGCAAGATCATCGTCATCAGTACACGGCTGGCGCAACAGCCGCTGCCGAAGATGGGCGCCTATGCCGCGGCGAAATCGGCGTTGGAATCGATGGCCAACACCATGGCCATCGAACTGGGACCTCTGGGCATCAACGTCAACGTCGTCACCCCTGCGTTTACTTTAACTGACGCATCAATGATCATGCCCGAAGCGTTCCGTGAACGGGTGAAGGATACGCGGCCGCTAAAAAAGCATCTCTACCCAGAGGATGTGGCGGGCGCCGTTGCGTTTTTGGCCGGCGACGAAGCTAGCATGCTCACCGGCAGTCATATTTTGATTACTGGCGGCAGCCATCTGCAGCTCTAGCGGGGGATGCTGAAAAGGAACGTCAAACTGTGTGAAAACTCCGTTCATGGTTCGACTGGGCTCACCACGAACGGATGTCAAACATTACAAATCGAGCACTTAGCCGTTCGCCCTGAGCTTCGTCGAAGGGCTCCTAGAGAGTTTTCACACAGTCCGATGTACTATTGATTTCGTTCGCCTCCGCGCTCGTCGATTTTCGCGCCTCGCCTCTGGGATCTTTTTGAGGAGCCTGGATATGGCGTTTTTCAGGACACCGCCCCAACGCGGACAAGAGATCAGATTTCGGCATCTGATCGTAACTAACGGCTGACTACTAGCTTACCACCATGCTCACCCTTGATGAGATAGTCGCCAAGCTGAAAGAGATCGTCGGTCCACGCCTGGTCTCGACGAATCCCATTGACAAGATCAACTACCAGCACACGCTTGCTTACGGCGCCTACCGGGCACTGCCGGATGTCATTGTTCGTGTGGAGTCTGACGCGCAAGGGAGTCATTCGGTTGCCGAGATTCTCAAGTTTGCCAACGAGCACAAAATACCGATCGTCGCCAAAGGCGGCGTCGGCATGGGCATCAGCTCGCCGCTCAAGGGTGGCGTTCTGCTCGACATGCTCGGCATGGATAAAATTCTCGAAGTCAATCCGACGATGCAGTATGTCATCGCGGAGGGCGGCGCGAGCGTCTATGCGATTCATTACGCGCTGCGCCAACATGGGCTGATGCTACCCAACTTCGGCACCTATGGTCCATCGGTGGTGATCGGCGCGATGATCAACAAAGGCGGCATCGGTTATGGCATGACCCGCTACGGTTGGATCGCCGACATGGTGCTCGGCCTAGAGGTGATTCTTGCCAACGGAGAGACGGTTCGGCTTGGCGCGCTGGCCAACCAAGGAACCATCTTCGGCCCTTTTCAAAAGTGGATCCATCTGCCTGATCTTCTCGGTCTGTTCACCTTGGCGGCCGGCTCGATGGGAATAATCAGCAAGGTATGCCTGCGCGCCATCGAGGGCCGCCGCGAGTGGCTGCATGACTACTGTTACACGTTTCGCCGCGATCAGTTACAGAGGGGACAGGAGGCCCTGACGCAGCTGGTGCGCGGCGAGGTGGTCTACGACATTCATTTTACCGACCGCTGGCAATATCACTGGCCGATGCAGGAAGGACTATACGACCAGAGCCAAGTCCCGGACGACGCCTGGTTTTTTCTCAAAACCATGCTGATGGCGCGCGATCAAGACGAACTGGCGTTCAAGGAAAAGCGCATGCGGCGCATCTATCACGAGGCCGGCGGCGTGGATGTGCCAGAGATCGCCGAAAAATCCATGGGCGCCAGGGCTCAAGCGCACGGCCTTAACGGCTGGCCCGACTGGCATATAATGGGTCCCGATGGCTGGTGCGGTTCTGTGGTGCGCCATAGCGGCATGTTCGCGGTCACTTCGAAAATGTACCCGCTGGCATTCTTGAAAGAAATGTACGACCTGGACGAAGCGGCCAAGAAAGAATCCGGGCTTTGGGACGCCCAGCACTCACCGCAGCATGACAGCTACGTCACCCGGGATCTAGCGATCAAAGAAGAATATTTCGTTTTCTATAATCCCTACGATGACGAGGACGTCGGCAGGCTGCGCAAATGGATGGGCTTGGTGCAACAATTCAGCAACGAGCGGGGCGTGGTCTGGACCGCGCCGACGCTCAGCACCAAGGGGCCGGTGCCGTATCAAAGGTTGGGCAGCCTGTACGATATGGTCAAAGAGATAAAGCAACTCGTGGATCCGAACAACATCTTGAACCCCGGAGCGCTTTTTTAGCTGTCCCGTCCAAGGTTCAGAGTTCAATGTTCAATGTCACAATTCTCCGGGGAATCGCGCAACGAAAGACGAGCTAATTGAATAAGGAGAATGTCATGGCTGGACTAGGAAAGCAGGATTTTTCAGGAAAGAAACTTGCGCCGGGGGAGGCGGATGCGGTCATCGCGGACTTGAAGTCCTATCTTATGGACATCGCCGACCGTTGGCTTCTCAAGGGCCGTTTTCATACCGACATGGGCAAAGGCACCCTGCCCATGGAGGCCATCAAAGTTTTCTGGCAAAACTGGTACGGCTTTGTCGCCGAGATCAATAATTTTCATGGCGTCGCCTACCAGCGCCACCTGCCGTTTTTCAAACACCATCCAGAATTGCAAAAGCACTTCGCGGCCCATGTGGCCGATGAGATGATTCATCCCACGCCGCCGGGGCATATCCAGATCGTGCTCGAACAGGGCCGCAACTTCGGACTCACCGATGCTGAGATGGTCGAATACGAGATGCTCGCCGAGTGCCGCGCCTTCTTGGAATACTACCGCGGCGTGCTCTACGAAGGCACGATGGCCGAATGGTGGGCATCTTTCTGCGTCGAGGAAGCCGTCGGCCACTGGGCGCGGTTTTTCGGCGGCGCGCTGCGCAAGGCTTATAAACTTCCGGAAGAAAAGATCGTCTACTTCCGCGTCCATGCTAAAGCCGATCTCGAAGAACATGACGGCGTGATGGCCCACGCGGATTTAGATTGGCTGGTCTTGAAGAAAATGCTCGAAGAGGGAAAGGCGGAAACGCGCCCCGGATTTAACCTGGAGTATTGCCTGCGCATGGGCACGGCCTACTTCGCCTGGTTTTTCGAGGGCGTTTACCAGTACATTAATAAGGAAGGATTCTACCAGGCGTAATCATGTCTCACGAAACCAGCGCCCATCGGGAGCTGTCACCGCGTTCGCTGATGCGCATTCTCGGCGACTTCGCCAATAGCCAGATCCTCGACGCTTCAATCGAGTACGATTTTTTCACCCTTATCGACAAAGGGTTTCAGACTCCAGACGAAATCGCCCGCGAAGCCGGCACGGATCGGCGCGCCACGCGGATCGTCCTGGACAGCCTGCCGGCGTTGTCCCTGGTCGAAAAACGTTACGGCAAATATTTTCTTACGCCGACGGCAAAAACATTCCTGGTGCGCGGCAAGCCCTCTTACGTGGGCGATTTTCGCCATGTCGCGCTAGCGCTTTGGGATGGCATGGCGCATCTCAAGGAGTCGCTCAAGTCCGGCAAACCGCTGAGCCGAATGGATACCGTCGGCGAGCTTGAAGTCTGGGAAAAGCTGGTTTTGGGCATCATCGTCATCGCCGAGCCGGCGGCAAAGGCGCTCTGCGATATTCTGAAGATAGGCGCGGAGCGGAAAGGCAGCAAAGTTCTCGACGTCGCCGGCGGTTCGAGTATCTTCGGCATGACCATTCTCTCCCGGGACCCCTCGGCACAGGTGACCCAACTCGATTGGCCCAATGTCAACGCCGTAGCGAAGAAATTGAACAAAGAACGCGGCCTGGAGGGAAAGATTCGTTTTCTCGACGGCGAGCATCGCTCAGCGCATATCGAAGATAGCGATTATGATCTCGTGATCGCTAGCAATTTCTGCCGCTTCGAGTCGCCTAAAGGAAATCAAAAGCTCTTCGCCAAGGCCTACAGCGCGCTCAACCCCGGCGGGATATTCATCGTCAACGACTTTGTCCCCAACGAGGAACGCACCGAACCGACGTTCGCGTTACGCTTTTCCGTTTACACACTGACGCACACGCCGGAGGGCGAGTGCTGGACATTGTCGCAATATTCCGACTGGCTGAATAAAGCCGGTTTTAAAGCTATCGAGACCCATGGGGATATCCCCATGACTCTGCCCGGAACGACGCTGATTCTAGCGACGA
>DATBLC010000016.1:0-2887 GCA_036555515.1 Binatia bacterium | reverse complement strand
TCGGTAAGTCCATGGTAAAACTCGGCGGGATCGCGCCCCGTGCGCGCCATCAGTTCGAGGGCGAGAAGATCCATGATGATACCGTCCTTCTCGGTCACCCACACCGTTCCGTCGCGCCGCAGAAAGGAAGCGCCCGCGCTTTCTTCGCCGCCGAAGCCCAGCGATCCGTCGAGCAGGCCGGACACGAACCACTTGAATCCCACCGGCACTTCGACGAGAACGCGACCGATTTTAGAAGCCACGCGATCGATGATGCTGCTGCTGACTACGGTCTTGCCGATCGCCGCATCCGGGCACCAGCCTGGACGATGGGTGAAGAGATAAAAAATCGCCGTCGCGAGGTAATGATTGGGATTCATCAGGCCTGCGCCACGAGTGACGATGCCGTGCCGGTCGCTATCGGTATCGTTGCCGAAGGCGATGTCGAAGCTGTCTTTGAGTCCGATGAGCTTAGCCATGGCATGGGGAGAGGAACAATCCATGCGGATCTTGCCGTCCCAATCCAAGGACATGAAGCGGAAGGTCGGGTCCACCGTGGTGTTCACCACCTCCACCTCAACTTCGTAACGTTCCGCAATGGGGCGCCAGTACGCGACGTTGGCGCCGCCCAGGGGATCGACGCCGATCTTGAGCTTGGCGCCACAGATTGCTTCCATGTCCACCACCGAACCCAGGTCGCTTACGTACGACCCGACATAATCATAATTGTGGGTTGTGGCGGCGCGGCGAGCTTTTTCGTAAGCGATTCTCGCCACGCTCTTGAGCTCGCCCGCAAGGAGCAGGTTGGCTTTATCTTCGATCCAGCGAGTCACGTCGGTATCCGCCGGCCCGCCGTTGGGCGGGTTGTATTTAAATCCGCCATCTTCCGGTGGATTATGCGACGGCGTGATCACGATACCGTCCGCGAGACCCGAGGTTCGGCCACGGTTATAAGAAAGAATGGCATGAGAGATCACGGGCGTAGGCGTATAGCCGCCAGCGGAATCGATCATGGTCTCGACACGGTTGGCCGCGAGCACCTCCAAAGCAGTGGCGAAGGCCTGCTCCGATAGCGCATGCGTATCTTTTCCGATGTAGAGGGGGCCTTGGATGCTCTGACTGCTGCGGTACTCGCAGATCGCCTGAGTGATCGCCGAAACGTGCGCCTCATTGAACCCGCCGCGAAGTGACGAGCCGCGGTGACCGCTGGTGCCGAAACTCACCCGCTCTGCGCTGTTGGTTATGTTCGGCTTGCGGGCGTAGTATTCTTGTCGCAGCTTATCGATATCGACTAAAAGCTCTTTCGGAGCAGGCTTGCCGGCCAGTGGATGGATCGTCATTGAATCACCCCCGTTCTGTAGCGCCTTCCGTCCGCTGGAAGCTCTTGCCCCTTTCACTCCACTGGACAGGGCTTCACGTTCCAAATGTCCTTCGCGTATTCGGCAATCGTTCGGTCACTGGAGAATTTCCCCGAGCTGGCGATATTTAAAATGGCTTTTCGCGCCCATGCCAATGAGTCGGCGTAAAGCTGGCACAAGCGTCCATCCGCCTCGAGGTACGACTTCAGATCGGCTAGATGCATGTAATAATCGCCGCGCATCAGCAAAGCCTCCCGCAGCGGCTCGAAAATACCCGGCTCATTGCGGCTAAAGTGGTTGGAAAAAATCAGGTCTAGTGAAGCGCGGGTTTCCGGCTCATTGTCGTAGTGCCAGTGCGGGTTGTACGAACCACGGCTGCCGGCCACCTGGTCCGCCGTGAGACCGAATAGAAAGAAGTTTTCCTCGTCAGCTTCTTCCGCCATTTCGATCGTCGCGCCGTCGCGCGTGCCGATGGTTAGCGCGCCATTCATCATGAACTTCATGTTGCTCGTGCCGCTGGCTTCATAGCCGGCCGTTGAGATCTGATTGGAAACATCGCAAGCCGGGATCAGCCGCTCGGCTAGTGAAACGCAATAATCCGGGAGGAACAGAACCTTCAGCCGCCCGCGAACGTCGGGATCGGCATCAATCACCCCCGCGAGATTGTTGATGAACTTGATGATGACTTTAGCCAAGTGGTAAGCGCCCGCGGCTTTGCCTGAAAAGAAGAAAATTCGCGGCGTCATATCCATACGTGGATTTTCCCGCAGCCGGTTATAAAGCACCACGATGCGGAGCGCATTGAGCATTTGCCGCTTGTATTCGTGGATGCGCTTGATCTGCGAATCGAAAATGCTGTCGGGGTCTATCGTTTGGCCGGTGGTGCGGTTAAGCCAATTGACGAACTGCGATTTGGCTTCGCGTTTCGCCTTGAGGAAGGCGCCGCGAAAAGCGGGGTCATCGGCCGTGGCTTTCAACTGCTTCAATTGGCTGAGATCCTTGATCCAACCATCACCGATGGCATCGGTGACCGCTCTTGAGAGGGCCGGGTTCGACATCAAGAGCCAACGGCGTGGGGTGACGCCGTTGGTTTTATTGTTGAAACGCTCGGGAAACATTTCGGCCAAGTCTCTGACCGTCGCTGTCCGGAGCAAATGGGAATGAATGGCCGCGACTCCGTTTGTGCTATGCGAACCCGCGATGGCGAGATTGGCCATCCGCACCTTCCGTTCCGCGCCTCCCTCGATGAGACTGGCACGCTGTACCCGTCCTTCATCGCCGGGAAATCGCCCTCGCACGTCATCGAGCAAGCGCCGATTAATCTCGTAGATGATCTCGAGATGACGCGGCAGCATAATCTGGAACCAGTCCACGGGCCATTTTTCCAGAGCTTCGGGCAGCAACGTGTGATTGGTATATGCCAGTGTTTTAACTGTAAGGGCCCAAGCGTCGTCCCAACCGAGATGGGCCTCGTCGAGCAGAATCCGCATCAGCTCCGGTACTGCCAGTGTCGGATGCGTATCGTTCAGCTGGATGGCGACTTTGTCGGG
>DATBLC010000015.1:0-6866 GCA_036555515.1 Binatia bacterium | reverse complement strand
TTTACCCAATCGAGAACGGCTCCTTGTATATGAAACCAGTGCAAAAGCCGATGCCACCGACTTGGATCGCCGCGTCCAGCGACGAGACCTTGACCAGGGCCGGAGAACTGGGATTCTCCACGATGGGAATTCCCTTCGTGCGATCAGGCAATATGCTCGAGGTCAAGGAAAAAAATGACCTCTTCAAGCAATCCTATTTTGGGGCTGGCCATAAGAAAGATCCGGATATCATCGTCGCTCTGCATGTTTGCCTGCAGCGGAGCGAAGAAGACGCGGTTACTTTAGCCCGTCCCCACTTTGAGCGCATCGTTGACTATCTGAAAAAGTATCGGCGTCCGGGAGCAAAGGTTCCTGATTTCGACAACATCAGAAAAGAAAAACTCGCCGCCTTCACGACTCCGCGCGAAGCGGAAGGGATCTTCCGAGAATATCAAAAGATCGGCGTCACCCACATAATCTGCATGGTCAACTTCGGCGGCGTGCCGATGGTTGACGTGCGCAGAACCCTGGAGCTGATGTCAAAGGAAGTCTTTCCAAAGTTCCAGTGAGAGAATCGTAAGACCTCCCCATCTTCTTAACGCGGCGATCGCACGACGAAAGTCTCCCTTTTGTAAAGGGAGATTTAGAGGGATTTTTCATCTGGTCAACACCCCACTTTGACGAGCCCCTGCCCCGGAGCGGTGATCATTGACACCGACCGGTCATCTGTGGCAATAGTGCGAGCGTAAAAATTTCCGTGAAAGTTGGGGCTGGACGCGCCATTCCAGGCCCCACAATGGGGGCAAATGGGCAACGGGACACGGCTTCTATTTAATCCCTTCGTCCTCGACATGTCGAACCAGTCGCTCAAGCGCAGCACGGAAAAGATTGTCCTCAAACCTAAGACCGTCGCAGTATTCGATTTCCTCGCCCGAAATCCCCATCGTTTGGTAACGAAGACCGAGATCAAGGCGGCGTTCTGGCCGGGAGTCAAAGTCGTCGATGCCGCCTTGCGGGTCGGCATTCAGAAGAAGAATCAAGGCGCGACCTCTATACCTGATCCCGGCTGGATCTCTCTAACCGGCCTCAGCCGTCAATCGAACGTCGTCGAATGTCAAGACGATAACTCTTTGAGGCATTAGTCCAGGACTTAAGGAAAACAGGGATGACAGCCACGTCTTTCCGCCACTGGGCCGAGCTGCTGGCAAAGCTGGCGGTGATGGCCGCAGCCTACTATGTCGTAGGTAGACTTGGACTCTTATTGGCCATCCCTCCGGGGTATGCCACGGCTGTGTGGCCAGCATCCGGCATTGCTTTAGCTGGTACTCTACTGTTCGGATATCGAGCCTGGCCGGGCATTTTGCTCGGGTCGTTTTTGATTAATCTACGGACTTCCCTCGATACCACAAGCACCGCGTCGATTCTAAACACCACGGCGCTAGCGGCCAGTATCGGCATGGGAGCTTCGCTACAGGCCATCGTCGGGGCTTTCCTGATCCGCCGCTTTACGCAATTTCCGAGCGCGTTTGTCGGAGCGCGGGATAGCATCAAATTTCTGCTTCTGGGAGGCCCGGTAAGCTGCCTCGTGAATGCCACATGGGGTGTGACGAGTCTGCTGTTGGGCGCTGTTATCCAGCCTGTCGAATACTTGTTCCACTGGTGGACCTGGTGGGTGGGCGATGCTATTGGAGTCATTACTTTTACGCCGTTGATTTTGATCTGGGCAGCCAAACCATCCGTAATCTCACAGCGCAGACAAGTCTCCCTGCCGCTGTGCCTGGCATTCACGCTGGTTGTCATATTTTTTATTTACACAAACGCGTGGGAACAAGATCGAATCAAGCTGGAATTCAAGCGTCGCATGGACCATCTGGCCCAACAGCTACAAGAGAACTTGGATAACTATATCCTGGTCCTCCGTTCCGTAGAGAATCTTTATGCGAGCTCGGTTCCGATTAACCGCCAGCAATTCAAAACTTTGGTCTCGCGCTGGTTCTCGCGCCATCCAGGGATTCGTGCAGTCTCGTGGAGTCCCAGGATACTCGACTCGGAGCGGGCAAACTACGAGCAGGCTGCCCGACAAGATGACCTCAATAACTTCCAAATCACGGAACAGAGCCCACAGGGGCAGTTGGTGCGGGCAGCGCGGCGCGCCGAATATATCCCCGTCTATTATTTAGAATCGGTCAGAGGGATTGGAAGAGCCTTGGGTTTTGACGCGGCGTCTGATCCCACCAGACGCGAAGCGCTAGATCGGGCGCGAGATACGGGGCGGCCAACAGCCACCGATCCGCTCAGACTGATACAGGATATTGAACACGAAGGAGGTTTTGTAGTTTTCCTACCCGTGTACAGACCCGGACGCCCACAGAATAGCCTGCAAGAACGACGTCTCAATCTAAAAGGTTACGTGAGCGGGGCGTTTCGGATTCGCGATATGATGAATACCGCACTGAAAGGTGCGAAGGTGGAGGACATCGAAATTCGTCTCTACGACGCCAGAGGCGGAGAAAAAAAACGTCTGCTATATGAGCATCGCTCAAAGGAGCCCGAGTCACAAGATCCGCCGGTTAAAGCGAGCGAAGGCATTAAGAAGGCGCCGCTCCAGAGAGTCGTTCCCTTTGAGATAGCCGGACGCCGGTGGATCGTTCAATTCGCTCCAACAAAACAGTATCTGATCGCTCAACGAGGGTGGCAGGCGTGGAGTGTGCTTGCGGGAGGGCTTTTTTTTACCGGCCTGTTGGGCGGCTTCCTCCTTATACTTACCGGCCACACGGCCAAACTCCAAGCCATTAACACGGATTTAGAAAAGGAAATTACCGAGCGTAAGCGGGCGGAGGACGCGGTCGCTCAATTAGCCGCTATCGTAGAGTCTTCAGATGACTCGATCATTGGCACGACACCGGAAGGAATTATCAGAAATTGGAACAAGGGCGCGGAAATCATCTATGGTTATTCCGCCGAAGAGGTCCAGGGTCTTCCCATCTCTGTTCTGTATCCGCCCGACCGTTCCGATGAGCTGCCATGGTTGCTTGAGAAGGTCAAACAGGGAGAACCCGTTGCTCAGTACGAAACCGTTCGGATCAGGAAGGGCGGAGCTCAAGTTGATGTTTCTCTAACCTTGTCACCCATGAAGGATGCATCGGGCAAGATTACGGGTATTGCATCAATTACACGCGACATTAGCGCGCGTAAGCGAGCGGAAACTGAACTGCAGCGGCTTCAACAACTGGCGGCCATGCGTGAACGTACCCGCCTCGCCCGCGACCTTCACGATAACGTGCTCCAGTCTCTCGCCGTTGCCGGCCTAAACCTAGAGGCCGCAATCCAGGGACTGAAAGTGGATCCCAAGGTGGCTGGGGAGCAACTGCGGGGGGTTCAGGATCTTATCGTTCGGGAACAGCAGGAGCTCCGCGCCTTCATTGACGAGTTGAAGTTCGCCACCCTCGTCCCGGGCGAAATCGACTTCAAATTCGGCTACCTCCTCCAACAGCTGGCCAAGACGGTTGAGCAGCAATGGCACCTGCGTGTGGAGCTAAAGATGGATGGTTTTGATGCGCAGGTGCCCGCCGTACTAGCGCGCGAAATCTATCAGATCATCCGCGAAGGGCTGGTCAACGCCGCCCGCCATGCTCATGCCTCGGTAGTTGAAGTGGATCTTAAAGCCGACGATCGCAATGCGCGCGTCACCATTTCCGACAACGGCTGCGGCTTCCCCTTCCGCGGTCACTACGATGACGCCGCGCTAAGCTCTACCGGGCTCGGTCCCGCCGTAATTAAGAGCCGGGTCGCTTCGCTCGGAGGGGCTTTAAACATCGACTCCTCCGAATCCGGAGCGCGGCTTGAAGTGACCTTGCCGCTTGCACCGCCGCGAGGCTGAGATGCCGATCACCCTGGTTATCGCAGACGATCACCCACTAATCCTCGATGCGATGGAGAATCTGTTCCGCCTGGAAAAGGATCTAAAGGTCGTCGCGCGCTGCCTCGATGGCGACGAGGCCCTCAAGGCGGTACGCCGGCACCAACCGGACATTTTGGTGCTCGACATTCAGATGCCGGCAAAAGATGGCCTGGTGGTGCTCCGGGAGATGAGAAAAGAAAAACTGCCCACGCGAGTAGTAGTTCTCACCGCTACGCTCGACGAAGAAGGACTGACCGAGGCGGTCCGTCTCGGCGTGCGCGGGCTCGTGCTCAAGGAGTTGGCGCCGAAGCTGCTTGTGCAATGCATCCGCAAAGTGCACGCGGGTGAACCGTGGCTGGAGAAGCGCTCGGTGACGAGCGCGCTGGAAAAACTGCTCCAGCGCGAGAGCGCCAGAAATGAGGCCGCTCAGTTGCTGACGCCTAGAGAAATCGAAATTATCAAACAGGTGGCGGCGGGGCTGCGCAATACCCAGATCGGCGAGAAGCTCTTCATCAGCGAGGGAACGGTCAAAATCCATCTCCACAACATCTATCAGAAGCTCGGCGTCGATAGCCGCACAAAGCTCGCCCGCTACGCCCAGGAAAAGGGACTTGTATAAAAACGCTGGCCGACTGGAGGGTACTGCACTCCATCACTCCATGGCTCTAACGTTTGCGGTAACTTTGTGTACATGAGCACGATCACAAATAACGCTGGCACAAAGCCTTGTAGCGAGTAAGAAAGCAGTGATAGCGCCGTTGGTTCAAATCGTGCGGATGTTCTGTGCAGTGATCAAAATATCGATCTGTTTGAGAAGCCGCTCAAGGTGTTCCTTATAATCCCTGAAAAACCCTTCAGTCTTCTGCGCTCAGCGCCAAAGAATCTGAGGGCGGGATAAAATCAATTCGGCGGAGAGAGCGGTTACTCCGTTGCCGAGCGAATAGTGTTGGCGCCCGGAGTGGACGAGATAACCGCGCGAGAGATTCAAATCTCGCATACATTGCTGGAGAATCCCGGCATCCTGAGCGGTCGGAGCCGAGTGCAGTTTGATTTCAAAGGGGATTTTCTTGGTTCCGAGATCGATTAGAAGATCGATTTCATGACCCTGTGAGGTGCGCCAGAAATAAGGCTGACTACCCGTTACTGCTTGTTGGAAGACTGAAATCAACTGGTCAATGATAAAGGCTTCCCAACTCATGCCGCGGGCAGGGTGGGTATCCAAGATAGAAGCGGAATGAATGCCGAGAAAAAAATGCAACAGACCGGTGTCCCGAAAGTATAACTTGGGGCTTTTTACCAGCCGCTTGCCGATGTTGGTAAAATAGGGTGGCAGTTTCCGAATCAAGAAAGTCTGATCCAAGATATCGACGTATCGATTAACGGTGTGGTAGCTCACCCCGAGAGAAGCCGCCAATTGAGAGGCGTTCCACACTCCGCCGTTGCAATGGGCCAGCATCGCCCAAAGTTTTCGCATCTGCGGTGCGGAAACGTCTATCCCTAGAGCTGGGAGGTCGCGTTCGATAAAGGATCGAGTGTACGATTCCAACCAGTCCAGGCGGGCGCGATCATTTCGTTCTAGGAACGCTTCGGGAAAACCGCCACGAAACCATAGCGTTTTGAGATCTTGTGCCTGCGGTTGGCTTTTGACCTCGCTCCAACGAAACGGAGGCAAGTCCAAGAATGCTGTGCGCCCGGCCAGTGATTCGGAGATGTGGCTTACGAGGGAGGGAGACGCAGACCCCAGCATTACGAAGCGACCTCTTTGAGTGCGGTGGCGGTCAATGACGCCGCGTAAAACTGGAAAGAGTTCGGGAACACGCTGGGCTTCGTCGAAGACAACCCTATCCCCCAATTGGCCTAACCGCGCCTCCGGGTCCGCCGCCAGCGGGACGCTGTCGGAGGGTCGTTCCAAATCCAGATAGGTCCAGGCCGGTAGAGCGGCACGAATAAACGTCGTCTTCCCGCATTGCCGCGGACCCAATACCGTAACGCACGGGAAGCGTCGCAGCTGCCGGAGCAGCAGGGGCCCATAATGTCGTTTGATCATGCGTGCATTATAGAAGTTAGACTTCTAATTTGCAAAAACTCCTACTAGGATGATTGATAGATTTTTTGAGTCCCTGGACCGTTTCTGTGGGGAGTAGCTTTCTGGCGAATCGCCCTCTGAGGCGAATCGGAGTTGGCCTTGAGCACCTTCGCGTTCCGCTAAAACTGGACCTGCGATAGAACCCCCGCGCGAAGGACTCGCCACCCATGAAATTAGGAATTCTGCCTTCCGGGCTTGGAAAATGCGCAACTCGCTCTTGCTGCAGCTGCGAACCAGACCCTTTCCCGGATCTCGTCTTCGCTTCTCAGATTGACCTAGTGCGGCAGAGCCGCAACCAAAGCAATATTTCACCACAGAGACGCAGAGTTCCCAGAGATCGGAGTATTTCTTGATCAAGAATTCTTTACTCTGCGACCTCAGCGCCTCCGCGGTGAGTTCTCTTCTCTATCTTTCGATATATATCGAACGATATAGAAAAATATATCTTCCGATGAGTTGTTTTCACCGGGGACCACTGCCATCGTACGCCGCACTGTGGGAGGAGCCGGCGGTTTTGAGGAGAGACGGAAGGGAGAACGCTATAGGGTTTCTCTACCCGTGCAATTGAGCGATGGGACTGGCACCACGTGTGACATCAGCACCTCGGGAATTTTCTTTGAGACCGAGCGCACGTACTCGATCGGAGACACGATCCGGCTCTCCCTCAGTTTCGAACACGAGACCCTCCAGTGCGAGTCGCGCGTGGTGCGGGTGGAGCCGCGCAATGGTCAATTCGGCATCGCCGTGGAGCTCACGTCGTATGGTTTTTGTTGACAACGAAAGAACCGGAGGCAATTGGTTCAAAAGTTTCGACACTGTTGACAGCGACAAGTTAGAGAATCAAAACGCGACCCTAATACCCGGCCCATTAATCGGAGTGTTAGACGAAAATAACTTAAA